>CAKUJA010000079.1 GCA_934661135.1 uncultured Oscillospiraceae bacterium | reverse complement strand
ATCATCTTCCCCGCCTGCTTCTCCTTCGGCATTGAGACCGGTCAGGGTCCGTCCCTCATTTTCCAGACGCTTCCGAACGTCTTTGTCAATATGTCCGGCGGCCGTCTCTGGGGCACGCTGTTCTTCCTGTTCATGGTTTTTGCCAGCTTCTCCACCGTGTTGGCCGTTCTGGAAAACATTCTCGCCATCTGCATGGACACCTTTGGCTGGAGCCGCAAAAATGCCGCCGTCATCAACGGCCTTCTGCTGCTCGTACTGAGCCTGCCTTGCGTCTTTGGCTACAATCTCTGGTCGAACGTCCGTCTCATCGGCGGCCGCGATGTGCTCGATACCGAGGATTTCCTCGTCAGCAATCTGCTGCTTCCGATCGGTTCGCTGGTCTATCTGCTGTTCTGCGTGTCGAAGTGGGGTTGGGGATTTGACAAATATCTGGCAGAAGCCAATAAGGGTGCCGGCATGAAGTTCTCCCCCAAGCTCAAGCTCTACTTTCAGTGGATTCTCCCCATCCTGATTCTCATAATCCTCATCCAGGGACTTCTTTAATATCCGATTCTTTAAATCCGTTCGTTTCTTTCTCCTTCAGAAAGAAACGAACTGCCGTGTCGTCAGAAGAAGGCCTCTGTGTTGTGCTTCTTCTGACGCACTCCTTTCCTTTGGGAGCGTAACCCCATTCTCCATCGTTCTAAAAGATTGAAAACCATCAAACGCCCGGGGATCTCTCCCCGGGCGTTTGATGAAGGAAAAATGGAAATTTGAAACAAGCAATGTCCGTCAGCGGATGGCCGCGAATGCCGCGTCCAGTGCCGCAATCAGATCGTCGACATTTTCAATGCCGATCGACAGGCGAATTGTGTTCGGCTTGATGCCCTGCTCAGCCAGCTCCGCTTCGGTGAGCTGCGCGTGCGTCGTGCTCGCCGGATGAATCACCAGCGACTTCACGTCGGCGACATTCGCCAGCAGTGAGAAAATCGGCAGATGGTCGATGAAGCTCTGCGCCGTTTTCGCGTCGCCCTTGACCTCAAACGTAAAGATGGAACCGGCGCCATTCGGGAAATACCGCTCATAGAGCGCATGGCTCGGGTCGTCCGGCAGCGACGGATGGTGCACAGCCTCGACCTGCGGATGATGGCTCAGATAGTCCACAATCTTCAGCGCATTCTGCACGTGGCGCTCCACGCGCAGCGACAGCGTCTCAAGCCCCTGCAAGAACAAAAATGCGTGGAACGGTGAGAGCGTCGCGCCGGTGTCGCGCAGCAAAATTGCGCGGATATAGGTCACAAACGCCGCCGGCCCCGCTGCCTCGGCAAACGAGACGCCGTGATAGCTGGGGTTCGGCTCCGAGATCCACGGATACCGGCGGGATGCTTTCCAGTCAAACGTACCGCCGTCGATAATCACGCCGCCGATGGCCGTTCCATGGCCGCCGATGAACTTCGTCGCCGAATGCACCACGATGTCCGCGCCGTGCTCAATCGGCCGAATCAGATACGGCGTGGCAAACGTCGAGTCGATGACCAGCGGAAGGCCGTGCTTGTGCGCCACCGCAGCGACCGCCTCAATGTCGATGATGTTGGAGTTCGGGTTGCCGAGTGTCTCAATGAAGATCGCCTTCGTGTTCGGCTGAATCGCCGCTTCAAACGCGCCGTCCTCAAATGGGTCGACAAACGTGGCCGTTACGCCGCTCGTCTGCGGCAGCGTGTGCGCCAGCAGATTATAGGTGCCGCCGTAGATCGTTTTCGATGCCACAATATGCTCGCCGGTCTTTGCCAGCGCGTTAAACGTATAGCTGATCGCCGCCGCGCCGGATGCCGTCGCCAGTGCCGCGCTGCCGCCCTCCAGCGACGCAACGCGCTGCTCAAAAACGTCCTCGGTCGGGTTCGTCAACCGTCCGTAGATGTTGCCGGCGTCCTTGAGCGCGAAGCGGTCTGCCGCGTGCTGTGCGCTGTGGAACACATACGACGTCGATGCGTAAATCGGCACGGCTCTCGCGTCCGTCGCCGGGTCTGCCTGTTCCTGTCCAATATGAAGCTGACGCGTCTCAAAGCGCCACGATTTCGAGTCCTGAATGTTCGCCATTATAAAAACCTCCTGTGCCATTGCACGTTTCTCAATTCTTGTGATGTGGTTGTGTTGTCCTCTGCTCACTCCGTGCGGCACATTCGCGCAAGGCTCAGCAGCACGGCAATCGGAAGGGTTCTGCGCTTGTCTCTTGTCATCACCGCGGCCTCCGTTCTCTGTTGATGGCCTGATTATAGTCCGCGCCGCGCCGTTTGTCCAATACGGGAAAGCAATTGCGAGTTATAGATTTTCTCTATATCCCGCCAGGCTTGCCTCCACCTCCGCGATATACTGCCGTGCAATGGCGCTCAGCGCCATCCCCTGCCGCGTCACATAGCCGATCTCCATCGAGCTGGCCTCCTCCACCGAATCCGCCACAAACGGCACCGCCAGATAGTCGTCGCCGTTGAGCTCCTCGCAGATAATGCCGGAGCAGAGCGTGTAGCCGTTCAACCCAATCATCAGATTCAGCATCGTCGCGCGGTCGTTCGCCTTGATCGTGCGTGGGTATTCCTGCGTGCTGAGCAGCTCCTCCGCCAGATAAAACGACGCCGCGTCCCCCTGCTCAAACGACAGACACGGATATTCCCGCAGCTCCTCAAACCGAATCTCCTTTTGCCCGGCCAGCGGGTGGCCGCGCCAGAGATACACATACGCCCGGCACTCAATCAGATGGTGAAATTCCAAATTCGCACCGCGCAGCAGCTTCCCGATCGCCGCGCGGTTGAACGCGCTGAGATAGAGAATGCCGATCTCGCTGCGCAGCGTCGCCACATCCTGAATCACGCTCCGCGTCATCGTCTCCCGGATGGCAAATTCATAGCGCGACGTATCAAACCGTTTCACCAGCTCCACAAACGCCTTTACTGCAAACGAATAGTGCTGCGTCGATACGCCGAATTTTTTCTTCCGTGTCCCGCCCCGGCCATATTTCTCCTGAAGCGTTTCATAAGGCTCCCAAACCTGCCGCGCATACAGCAAAAACTCCGCGCCGTCCTGCGTCACCGTCACGCCGCGCCCGCCGCGGTTGAAGATCGTAATCCCCAGCTCCCGCTCAAGCTCCTGCATCGCCGCCGTCAGCGACGGCTGTGAGAGATAGAGCTGTTCCGCCGCCCGGCTGAGCGACCCGGTCTCCGCAATCACAATCGCATAGTGCATCTGCTGTAATGTCATCGGCTTTCTCTCCCTTGTTCCGATTGTCCGCGCGCCAATTGCCGCCCGATTCGCCGGATTTCGTTCGTTGATGGCATTATACCGCGCCGCACCTTCCTTTGCAACCGCGCATTTTTCGGCATTGCGGAACACCTCCCCCAAAAATCAGCAAAGCCCTTCAATTGTAAGCAAACCGTTTGTCAGCCAAGCAATTTTTTTGTTATTGCTTGACGAAATCGAAACGGATATACTGAATTTAAAGCCGGAACAACGGCAGGTGCAGGTCACTTTTCCCTTTTCGGGTCTGCCGCCTGCCACCGGACAACGGCTCCGGCAATTCCATAAAAGGAGTATCACCATGAAGCAGAAAGCACCTCGCGCCCCGGCCTCCGTCGGCAATATCTACAAGCTCGACGGCCGCGTCCCTGTCGCCAAAGCCATCCCCTTCGGCCTTCACACGTGCTGGCCATGTTCGTCGCCAATGTCACGCCGGTCATGCTGATCGCCAGCGTCACCGTCTACAACGGCACGGCCTTCACCGCCATCGACACGGCCATGCTCATCCATGCCGCCATCCTACAAAAACATCGTTGACAACCGGCTCCTCCGGTGTTATAATCCCCATTAGTTAGAGCAGTCTAACTTTTCTTTCGTTTCGTAGTAAGAGCGCTCTAACCAAAATGTTGATAAAGGAGAAACCCAGTCTTGAAACTCAAAAATCGCTTGCTCGCTCTTGTGCTCGGCCTGTGCCTGCTGCTCACGCTTGTCGCCTGCCAGTCCGCGCAGACCCCTGTGGAATCGACCGATCCGCAGGAGACCACACAACCCGCTTCCGACGCGGAATCCACTGAACCGGCTGACGCGGAAGAATCCACCGAAGAAGTCTCCACGGAAGATCCTGCCGAACCGGAAACCGCAGACTTCGGTATTTTCACCGACGTCGCCGGAGAATCCGGCACCACCTACGCCAACCTGTTCACCGTCATTCTCGACAGCCAGTACGATGACATCTGGCTGAGCAAAGCCGAGCCGATCGTCGGTGCGGACGCCGCACAGGAGAATGTCGACTACCTGAAGTCCTTCATCAGCGCCGACATCTACGGCCAGGAAGCCGTCGATGCCTACAAGAACGCCGGTTACTTCCTGTTCGACTGCTGGTATCTCGATGATGTCGACACCTTCACGTTCGACGGCAATACCATCACTGCCAAGCTGACCGACGGCAGCGAGCAGACCCATACCTATGAATACCTCGGCACCTACAACATCGGTGAAGGCGAAATGATGACCTACGGCGGCGAAACCTTCGACGCAGCCTTCCCCGTCGACGTCTACAAGACCGCCGACGACGCGGGCGAGTTTACCTACTTCCTGCTCCGCGACGATACCATGCAGACCACCTGGCACATCGAGTTCCGCTACGGCAGCAACCTCGATGATCTTCTCCAGTACATGGAAGGCCCCTATGCCTACTGGCTCTCCGCCGGCATCGACGCCGACGCTTCGCTCGAGACCATCAATTCCGTCATCGACCTGTTCGTCACGGAAAACCTCAGCAGCGAAGAATAATTTCTTTCGATTGTCCTTCCCCTCTTGCGCCCCGGTCGGAGTCCTCCGCCGGGGCGTTTCTCTGCCCTCCCCCGCGCCTTGTAGGGGCGGGGGACTCTGTCCGCCCGTTCTTCCGATTTTCCGCCGCACCCGTAGGGGCGGGCGACTCTGTCCGCCCGTTCCTCCGATTTTCCGCCGCACCCGTCGGGGCGGACGACTCTGTCCGCCCGCTTCTTCCGGTTTCCTCCGCACCCAAAGGAACGCTTTTTTGAACCCATTCTTTTCTTTCTTCTTCAGAAAGAAAAGAATGGGTTCGCAATTCTATTTGTCAATTCGCACAAAAATCGCCACAACTTTTTTACAAATCGTTCATGATTTCCGCTCCTGCCTCTGTTAATATTTCAATATTGAATTATTCAAGATTGGAGGGATTCTCATGGATCTGCCGATGACTGCATCGGAGATGTTCGTCCACACGGCGCGCTTCATGGACGCCTACCGTGCCGTCATGCAGCCGCTCTATGCCCGGTCTCATCTGCCGCCGCTGGCCGTAGACATCCTGCTGTATCTGGCCAATAACCCGACCTATAACACTGCCAAGGATATCTGCCGCTGCAAGGGGCTCAAGCCCGGCATTGTCTCCTTCCATGTCGACCGGCTGGTCACCGAAGGCTATCTTGAGCGCCATCCTGTCCCCGGCGACCGGCGCAAGGCCAGCCTGGTCTGCACCGAAAAAGCCACCCCGCTGATCGAGCAGGGGCGTGCCTTACAGCATTCCTTTGCCGATGCGCTCTCCCAGGGTCTCAGCCCGGAGGATCTGGTGCATTTCCGGCGCTGCGTCGCCGTGTTCGATCACAATATTGACGCCCTGCGCGCATCCGCCCGGGGCGGCGAATCGGAGGAAACAACATGATCAAGCTATTCAAACAAATGCGCAAGCGGGAAGCGCTTATGGCGCTGCTCTGCGCGGTTCTGGTCGTTGGGCAGGTCTGGTTTGAGCTGCGTCTGCCAGACTATATGACGCAGCTCACTACGCTCATCAAAACGCCCGGCAGCGTCACCGGCGACATTGTCCGCGTCGGCGTCAATATGCTGCTCGTCACGCTCGGCAGCGCCGTGCTTTCCATCGGCTGCGGCTTTCTCGCGGCGAAATGCGCCGCCGGCTTCAGCTTCACGGTGCGCGAAAGCCTGTTCCACCATGTGATGAGCATCGGCAGCGAGGAGATGCAGCGCTTCTCCGTGCCGAGTCTCATCACCCGCACCACCAACGACATCACCCAGATTCAGATGATCGTCGCCATGGGTCTGCAAATGGCAATCAAGGCGCCGATCATGGCTGTCTGGGCAGTCATCAAAATCCTCGGCAAGAGCTGGGAGCTGTCCTCCGTCACCGCGGCTTTCGTCGTTGTCATCTGCGCCACGGTGCTCGCCATCATGGCAAGCTGCCTGCCGCGCTTCCGTCTCGTGCAAAAAACAACCGACCAGATCAACCGCGTCGCGCGCGAAAACCTCACCGGCATCAACGTCGTCCACGCGTTCAACGCCGAGGACTACCAAAATCAGAAATTCGACGGCCCCAGCAAAAAAATGCTCGGCCTTCAGCTCAAAAACCAGCGGCTCTTTTCCCTGCTGCTGCCGGTGATGACGCTCGGCATGAACGGCCTCGCGCTCGCCATCTACTGGGTCGGCGCAGCGCTTGTCGAGTCCATCGCCGTGACCGACATGGCCGCGCGGCTGACCATGTTCTCCAACGTCATCGTTTTCAGCACCTACGCGACCTACGTCGTCATGTCGTTTATGATGCTCGTTATGATCTTCATGCTCTACCCGCAGGCACAGGTCTCCGCTGAACGGATCAATGAGGTGCTCGACGCCGCGCCCCACATCACCGAGGGCGCCGTCAGTGACTCCTCTGAGCACGGCACGCTGGAATTCCGCGACGTCTCCTTCCGTTATCCGAACGCGAAGGAGGATGAGCTGGAGCACATCAGCTTTAAACTCGAAACAGGTCAGACCCTCGCCATCATCGGCGCAACCGGCTCCGGCAAAACAACGCTTGTCAGCCTGATCCCGCGCTTCTACGATGCCACCTCCGGCGAAGTCCTGATTGACGGCGTCAATGTCAAAGACTACACCTTCGACGCGCTCTACAACCGTCTTGGCTACATCACGCAGAAGGCCGTGCTCTTTGCCGGCAGCGTGCGCAACAACGTATTCTTCGGTCAGTCCGCCGAACCGGAAACAGACGAAACGCTCTCCGACGCGCTCTGTCTCTCGCAGGCAGCCGAGTTCGTCGGCAAATACCCCGAGGGTGCGGCGCACCCGATCGCCCAGCTCGGGCGCAACGTCTCCGGCGGCCAGAAGCAGCGTCTTTCCATTGCCCGTGCGCTGGCGCGCAAGCCGGAAATCCTTGTCTTTGACGACTCGTTCTCCGCGCTCGACTACCGCACCGACGCCACGCTCCGCGAAGGTCTTGCCCGCGAGCTTCCGGACACGACGAAGGTCATCGTTGCCCAGCGTATCAGCACCATTCGCCATGCCGATCAGATTCTCGTGCTCGACCGCGGCGCAGCCGTCGGCCTTGGTACACACGACGAACTGATGCAAACCTGTGAAGTCTACCGTGAAATTGCGATGTCGCAGCTCAGCGCTGCGGAGCTTGCAGAAGGGGGGAACTCCAAATGAGACCAAATATGCAGCCGATGCAGGATGCCAACATAGGCAAGGCGCTCTCTCGCCTGAGCACCTATCTGCACAAAACGCTCGGCATTATGATCTTTGCGCTCGTCCTCGCCGCGCTCAGCGCCGTGATGACAATCATCGGTCCGGATAAAATCGGCCAAATTGCCACCCTGATGTCCGACGGTCTGACCACCGGCATCGACCTTGCCGCCATTGCCAAAGTCGGCGTCACGCTTGCCGTCATCTATGGCCTGAGCGCCCTGTTCGGCTTCCTGCAACACTATATCATGGCGACCGTCACGCTCGATATGTCCTATCGGATGCGCGGCGAGCTGTCCGCCAAAATCAACCGCGTCCCGCAGAAGTATTTCAACTTCCATTCCCAGGGTGACATTCTCAGCCGCATCACAAACGATGTCTCCACGCTTCAGCAGGGTCTCACCAACGCCATGCCCACCATCATCAGCGCCGCCACGCAGTTCGTCGGCTGTCTGATTATGATGTTTATCACCGAATGGCGTCTGGCGCTTGCCGCGCTCGGCATCACGCTCATCGGTCTTGTGCTCGTCGTGCTCATCATGTCGCGCTCGCAGAAATACTTCACCGCCCGGCAGGAGAGTCTCGGCACGCTCAACGGCTACGTCGAGGAGATGTACTCCGGCCATGAGGTCGTCCGTATTTCCCGCGCCGGCAAATCCGTCACCGATCACTTCGACAAGCTGAATGCCGCCGTCTACGACGCAAACTGGAAATCCCAGTTCCTCTCCGGCGTCATGCAGCCGCTTATGAACGTCATCGGCAATCTCTCCTATGTTGCTGTCTGCGTTCTCGGCTCGATTCTCACGATGAACGGCACCATCAAATTCGGCGTCATCATCTCCTTCATCCTCTACGTCCGCCTGTTCACGTCTCCGCTCACGCAGATCGCACAGGGCATGACCAATATGCAGACGGCCTCCGCCTCGGCGCACCGCATCTTCGATTTCCTTGAGAGCGAGGAACTCTCTGACGAGAGCGGCAAGACTGAAACCCTCGATTCCGTCCGCGGCGCGGTCGAATTCGACCATGTCCGCTTCAGCTACCCCGACTCGCCGGATAAAATCATCATCAAAGACTTCTCCGCCAGCGTCCAACCCGGTCAGAAGGTCGCCATTGTCGGCCCCACCGGTGCCGGCAAGACCACCATGGTCAATCTGCTCATGCGCTTTTTCGAGGTCAACAGCGGCAGCATCAAGATTGACGGCGTCCCGATCAGCGACCTGCGCCGCGAGGACGTTCACAAGCTGTTCGGTATGGTCTTGCAGGACACCTGGCTCTTTGAGGGCACCGTCCGCGAAAACCTCGTCTACAATATGGACGGCATCACCGAGCAGCAGCTCGAGTCCGTCTGCCGCGCCTGCGGTCTGGATAAGTTCATCCACACCTTGCCAAACGGCTTCGATACCGTCCTCTCCGAGAGCAGCAGCATCTCCGCCGGTCAGAAGCAGCTTCTCACCATCGCGCGCGCCATGCTGCAAAATGCGCCCATGCTCATTCTCGACGAAGCCACCAGCTCCGTCGATACCCGCACCGAGCTTCTAATCCAGCGCGCCATGGATCGCCTGACCGAAGGCCGCACAAGCTTCGTCATCGCCCACCGCCTGTCGACGATCAAAAATGCCGACCTGATTCTCGTCATGCAGGGCGGCGACGTCATCGAAAGCGGCACGCACGATCAGCTCATGGCCAAGGGCGGCTTCTACGCCGACCTCTATAACAGCCAGTTTGAGCAAGCCTCCTAACTGCGTCAGCCGCTATGCCCCACATCCACAGTACACCTTGTAGGGGCGGACGCCCCTGTCCGCCCAAATCCCCGCCGCAGCGGATTGCCTTCCCCTCCGGGGAAGGTGTCTGCGAAGCAGACGGATGAGGGTCGGGGAGCAGTTCCAATGCATCGTTACAACCTCCGATCTTCCTTCGCACTCAATGAAACACTTTTTTGAACCCGTTCTTTTCTTTCTCCTGCTGAGAAAGAAAAGAACGGGTTCAATCTCCCAAGAAAAGAAAGAGGGCAGCGGTACCTACCGTTGCCCTAAAATTTTCTCAGAAACTTTTAGCCTTCAGCCGTCCGTTGCGCCCATCCCTACCACCCGAAAGGTCTCTGCGCTCTGCGCATCGCCTTTCGGAGACACCTGCGTCACGAGACCGGTCAGCAGTCAACTGCCCGCCATCATCAAGATAGCGTGCGGCGCGTAGTTGCGTGCGGAAAGGTGATTTGGGG
>CAKUJA010000078.1 GCA_934661135.1 uncultured Oscillospiraceae bacterium | reverse complement strand
CCCTCCATTTCCGCCAGCGCCTTTTCAGCTTCTTCGCGCGTCAAAAAGACGGTTTTGCCGAAGTTTTTGCTGCTGACTGATCCATCGCCATACTCCCCGCCACAATGGTACTCATCACTCACGATTTCACGCTCCCAGCTATTAAACGGGCAACCATCGCAATTATCAACGCACTCAAAATTCACAAGGTATTCGATCGTTTCATCGTCCATCAGGTACATTTCTGCAACGTTGCACTCTACGATCTGTTTTGTCCCTACAACGTATAGTTTGTCTGGCCCTTTGCATGGCAAGACGATCACGCGCCCCTCCTGATCGGCCACGGCCAGCTCCCGCAGGCGCATCAGCGTCATGCCGTCGCTCAGTCTCAAAATCGCATTCAGATTTGCCGCATCCTCCGGGGATAGCTTGCTGTCCTCATACTGTTTGAGCCGCTCCCAGACCTGTTTCTGACTGCAATCGGTATCGTATGGGCACTTCACTTCCTTGCACCGCGCAATCTCGCAGAAGTTTCCCTCAAAGGTCAGTCGTTCCATCATACTTCATTCCCCCATACGTCCCATCCCGGTGTCCGCTGCCGTGCGAAAAGTTCCACGCGCGGCAGATCGCCGCAGATCGCTACAATCTTCTCCCGAACTTCCGCAGGCTTCTCGCTATGTCGTCCCGCAGGCGCGAGGATGCTGCACCCGATGTTATTTGCCAGCGGATGAATCCGGTTTTTCAGGCCATGCCGCACGCCGATAATACAAAGTTCATTGTTTTGCCGGGTGTAATAGCCGCACCCGATTTTCGGTGTACCATCCGCCTTTACCTTGCACCAGTCAAAACCGAGACCGTAATACTCAAATCCCCATTCCTGAATTACCTTCATCGCGTCGGGCAAACATGGAAACACCACCCATAGAAAAAGAATTGCATCGCTCGACGCGATCCTCCCAACCGGTAATTTGCATATTTCCTCTGTTGCCATACTCGGGTAGTGCTTTTCGTTATTTCGCGCCTTTACGCCGCTTTTCGGGTTCCGCCACGGTGGGTCTGCGTATATGATCTTGTATTTCCTAATCTCATCCCAAATTTTATCATTCATAGATGTTCCTCACAGTGTCGATGTCGTAGGCACAGGCCGTGGCTCAAACAGCCGCCGTGTCAGTCTCTCGTTTTCCTCCCGTAGCTCTGCAATCACCTTCTGGTCGCGCTCGATCTGGTCAATGCAATGCTTGAATAGCACACCGATGCAGGTCGATTCATCCTTTTGCAACTCTACCTGGCACGTTTTGCACGGATAATCGTTGCTGCAATGCCGCAGCGCCTTGATCAGTTCTTCCGGTTTCAAATTCATATCAAATCCTCCCGAAATTCTTCTAACACTTCCTGCCCCGGAAGCACATCGTTTTCCATCCACCAGTTGAAAACATCCAAACCGTTTTCCCAGCCGTATGTTTGCAAACATCGTATTTTACGTTCAATCAACATACGGTCAAACGCCCGGATATACGCCAGCCTGATCTTCGGGTACATCACAAACTCCATCTTTCGGCATTTCCCAGCCATTGGGCAGCCGATGCACCCAACTCGGATAAACCCGAGGCTGTAAAGCGGATTCATGCAGATCTTCTCAGTCTCCACGTAGTCCCACACCTCCTTGTTGCCCCATCCAATAATCGGATTTACAACACGTTTGCCTTTCATTTGGCAATTTTCAAATTGCATCCGTGTTTCATCGTTGTCGTTCATCAGTGTCAGCCGTTTCCTAACGTCTTTGTTCTGTACTTCGATCAAACCGCGTGATTTTCGCTTTTGAGATTCTGCCCACCGAACGCCGGTGGCGATAAACCGACCTTTCCCGCCGCCCTCTTTGAGAATCGCGCAGCAGTAGCGGGCAAGACGTGTCGGCGGCATGAGCTTCTGGGGGATCAGATTCCACATGGTAACGCGCTTCCCGTCCGGCTGGACGTGCGCGTCAATACTGCACTTTACGCCCTTTTCCTCCATTCGTCGGAATGTGTCCCGCACATGGCGAACGGTTTCCGGTGCGTCCGCCGTGGTCAAGGAATGCAAAACCTCGAACGGAATACCGCTGTTTTCCGCCAGCCGGAGCAGCACGTCGCTGTCCTTTCCACCCGAGTATGTAATCACAAGCGGTTGCTTATAGAGCTTCAAGCTCTGCGCCGACGCAAACCGCAGCGCCTCAAACGCGCTCTGTTCCAAGTCCATTACAGCAACCCCGCTTTCCGTAGTCTCTCCACGCTCTTACACCGCTTCTTCGCGTCCGCAGTGTAGGTGTCGCGGCTCCGTTCAACTTCTCTTGCCCGATATTCCGCCTGTTTTGCTTCCTCATAGGCCAGATACGGCGCACACTTTGCGTGGCATTCCGCTGTCCGCCCCGGGCAGTCCCTCTCACACGGCGGCTTCACCCCGCCACCTCCACAACCTCATCCGCTCGCAGCAGCACCTTTTTCCCTGCCCGCTCATAGACGTATGCCGTGCTCGTATAGCTTTTCCTTCGGATTGCCCGGATTCTCTCGCCGAGTTGTGGCCGCAACTCCTTGAAAATCTCCGGCACGCGGATGACCATCACCGTCACCGGCTCGTTGTTCCCTTCCGTTGCCCATGCGCTGGCGCACTCGTCGCTGCAAAACAGCATCCGCCGCCGTTCCCATGTGCCAACTTCTTTGCCACACCGCTTGCACTTCATACCGTCCGCTCCTTCGCTCTTTCCGTGTCATACTCCATGTGATCTTGCATATAGGCGTGCAGATAGAGTTCCAGCAGCTTCAGCGCCCCTGTCACCATCTTATTCAGCCGCTTCCGCGTGGTCTCCCATGCTCCCTTCACCGTGATCTGCGGCTCCACGCCGCCCACGACCACGATCTCCGTCTCCCGCGTCTGCTCCTGTTGCGTCCCAACGTCGAACAACGTCTGTTCCTGTGTCAGGACAATCCGCGGCGGATAGACGTCACTGTTGAACTCGACTTCCATGTGCTGCGCGTGACATTTCTCTTCGTATTTCCCAAAATCGATGTCAAATACCGTCATAATTCTTCCCATGCTCTCGTCTCCTTTTATTGATTTACGCCATCCCTCGGCGTTTCTTATACGGTCATGCCGCAGCGCGGTTCCCTTCGCGCTGCGGCAGCAGAGACGGCCTTTCACCGCCTGCACCCGATGTCCCAAATATGCCCGGGCGAGCTGCGCCTATCTGCGTCGCGCAGCTTCTCAGAAAGGAGGCATCAAATGCCCTTGCGCCGGGGATCATCGGCGCATCGGATGACGTTCCTTGTCCGCACGTCTCACACGGATTTATACGGCTCCGGGCAGGCTGACCGCCTGACTTGTCCCACTGCCCGGCAGCCGCAGCAAAAAGCCGGTTGATCCTTCGCAGACCGCGAATGGCGGCGCGGCCTGCGCAAATGTCCATAAAAAATAGTCCCGGCTCAGTTGCCCAGTTCATCAGTGCGCGGTCTCGGCGGCAAAATCTTCCGCCGCAGTCCGTCCTCGCACCTCGTCAGCGGCAGAGCTTTCCGCCGCGCATACTCCTCTTGATTCCAGCCGCAATGCTCGCATTGCAGACCGCATCCGGCTCCGCCGTCCTTCATCATGCACTTTTGCACTTGCTCCGCCAGATTCATCTTCAAACCTCCCGCACGTCGATTCCATACATCGACCGCATAAACTTCCTGTTCCGTAGATATTCCTTCGTTCGTGTCGCCCCGCTCTTGACGTCCTCCACAATCTTCTCTCCGGACACTTCCCGGATGTATGAAAAGTCCGCCGTGTACCGGATCGCGCGTACCCGCTCCCCGGTCTCCGTCACATAGGATTCCTGAATTGTGAATTGCGGTTGCAGCCGCAGGTCGCGAATCTCCCCGGCGCGCAGCATCAGCAGCAGCTCGTCATAGCGCCGCGCTTCCTTCTGACTGTCAAAGTGAATCCCCCCGCGCTCCGCCTTCTGGTTCTGATACTTGGCCGCTTTCTTCTCCGGTTTCGGCATCTCCTGCGGCATCCCGCCAAGGATCTTCTTCGCGTACAGATCCCGCATCCCGGCCGGCATATCCGCCATGCTATCAAATCGCAATCCGCTCATGGTCTCCTGTCCTTTCTGTCAAATCAGCAGTTCCGGGTTCACCCGCAGCATCGTTGCCTTCGCCGTCTGGTGGTATTCCGGCCGCGTCCACTTGAATCCCCAGTGCTTCGCCGCGAGAAACAGCGCCGCCGTCTCATCCGCGCACCGCACATCCACGGTCTGCCCTGCGTATTGCACGCGGAAATACTTCTTCCCACTGTATCCCGGCTGCCGGACAATCTCCGGCTTCCTCCGGCACTCGCCCGGTATCTCGTTCTGCTGCATTGCTCGCCCTCAGTCCGCAAGGCCGTAGCCAACGCAGAGCGTGGTCACCACGCCCAGCGCCGCCGCGCCCTGCAAGTGCCCCATGGCGAGGTAGAATGCCGCCGCCATCAAAAACGAGCCGCCCATGAAGATTGCCAGCCGCCGCAAAACCCGCCGCAGCGCGGCGTCGTGTTCCTTCTTCGAGATCATGTTTCGTTTCTCTCCTTCTCTTTCTCCAAGTAATACCGCAGCTTCCCAAGCCGCGTCAGGCTTTCCGCCGACCGTTCCCGTATCTCGTCCCTGTCGTGGAACAGTTCAATATTCTCGGTTGCTTCCGCTTCCGCACAGATGATCGCAGACATGATGTCCTGAAACTGCGCTTCATTCACCCGCAGCGTGTAGTGCATCAGCGTCCCTCTCTTTCTTCACATAGAACTCCACGCCCGGGAACATCGCCCGCAGATACCGCAGCTTCAGCTCCGTCGCCGCGATCCGCTTTTCCTCGAGCGTCAAATCGTCAAAGCGAACCAACTGCCCGTTTTTCGTCACATAGCTTTCCGTTCGGATCACCTGTTTTTTCCGCATCCTGCGTCCCTCCCTTTCCGTGTATTCTATTCCGCCGGAGCGATTACTGCTCCTTCCGCTCGCACATCAGCTTTGCCGCCGCAGCCACACCCTGCATATAGGCGATCATGACCTCGATCTGCTGCGCGTTCATATGCTTCATCTCGTGCAGCACACCCTCGACTTTCTTCTTCTGTTCTTCCGACATAACCCTCACCTCACTCTTGTCATCCCGCGCCGCCCGTGCTATGCTTGTCTCAGCAATCGAAAGGAGCGCCGTCATGTACTCTGCTTTTTATGAAATTCTATCCTTTGTCCGTGGCTGCGGTTCTGTCCAGCGCGTTTCCATCTGGAATCGCTTCGGCGTTCCAGACCATCCAGAGACCGAGGACTCGATCAATACGCTCGTCTCTCGCGGTTGGCTGCGCTGCAAGAAGGGTAGCTCCCGCTATCTCGATGAGCTGACCGTCACCGCACTCGGCCTTGAACAGCTAGATATGGCGGACAAAGAGCGCCGTAAATCCGCAAAGCGCCAGCGCGACAAGGAATCCACGGAATCCAAGCGCATGAAGGAACGCACTGAGGATCGTTCCGATGCCGAGCGTCGCTACCGAACGCAGAATAAGATCGCGATAATAATGCCGCTCGTCACGTTTGCGCTCGGCGTCCTCGTCGAATACTTCTTCCGCATCATCGAATTCTTCTTTTTCTGACCACATTTCGTCCTCACCTCCCTCGCTTCAAACCCATTCGATTTGTCAATAGGGCAAATCGATATTTCTTATCCTAGATAAGAAATATTTTTTAACTTCGTTTTGCTTCGCCTTAGCTTAGCTAAACATTAGCACAACTCAGTTAAAATGTCAATAGCAAATATTTAACTGTGCTAATATTTTTGTTGACATTTGCTTACTATCGTGTTAACCTAGCGTAGAAAGAAGGTGATACCGATGGATACCATCAATTCCCGCATCGAATTTTTAATAAAAGACCTCGAAATTACAAAAACATCTTTTGCCGAGCAGCTTCACGTCTCTGTTGCATTTATCTCCGGCCTTTGTTCCGGCGTGAAGAACCCCAGTGACCGCACCATCTCTGACATCTGCCGCGTATTCGGTGTGTCCGAAGCGTGGTTGCGCGACGGCACGGAGCCGATGTACGTCCAGCGCAGCGAGAATGAGCGTATGGCCATGCTGTTCAACGACGTGCTGGCCGAAGCCGACGAATCCACCCGCAAACGCGGCATCGCCGCCGCCCTCGATATGCCCCCGGAGTTCTGGGACAACATTCTCGAATACGCGAAAAAAATCACCGGAAGCAAGTAAAATGCTTCCGGTGTTTTTTGTGCAATATTCCAACTTGAAAGATCCTATTTCTTTTTCTAAGATAAATTCATCATATATACACGGAGTGCTGATATGTTCTCGTTTTTCAAAAAGCGGAAACAACCGCAGAAGCCTTCCATACAAATTGCAGCCGAGACGGTGTGTGATTATATCTTAATGCAAATTGACCAACTCACTGCAATCAATTTTCTTCCTTCTTCTGTTTGGTCGTCTTTGGTATTGCACTCCGCATTTTATGCCATAATTTCCGACTTGTTAGTTCAGTTTGATGCAGAAGATTTTTTCATTTCATATTTGAATGAAAAACTTCAACAATTTGATAACCCGTCTGGTTTGTTAAAGGTCTACGAACTGTATAGTGACAACTATAAGCGTCACTATACTGTCGGCAAAGAATCTTCTATTTCATTCACTCTTTGGATGGCTGAAAGTGATGCTTTTGAAAAAGATTCCCCCAACGAAATAAACGGTGTGATAGGTTCTCCGCTTGATCGTTGGCTCGATTATTACGAAGCCCCATTTGTCGATACTGCAAAACGCATCATTGGCTTTACATCCGATTTGCTCGAAATGGCTAAAAAATAAGCCCAAACGCCCGAAGCGGTGATCCGCTCCGGGCGTTTATTCTGACTTCACGATGTTTCGCATGAACCCCAAAATGATGTACTTCTGCTCCGGCGTGGCCTGTTCCCATAGCTTCCGCATGATCTCATCCACGGTTTTCGACATTTTTTCCATTTCCTCGCCTTTCTTTCGTCAAAAGCTCGTTCGCATTTTCGTCAAAAATCCCGAATTGAAGTTTTCCACTTTATGCCATACAATGAATACGAAGGTAGACATCCCGCCGCCATGTTCCCGGCGGCGGGACTTTTGGCCGCTGCAAGCGTGTGGGAGCTGCTTGCAGGTTTAGCCTACCACGAACGCACCAAATTTGTCGACCATCGGCCATGGGTTTCTTCGCCCATGTCCGTTGGGAAATTCAGGAAGGAAAGGAAAGGATTGCCTTGAAACAACAACTTTGGGAAGTATGCCGTGACAAGAAAGATTCCGCAAATCCGCGTATCACCAACCAGCAGCTCGCCGAACGCGCCGGTCTTTCTCAAAATGCCGTCGGGCAATATCTGCGCGGTGAGACGCCAAATGCGCTGCTCTCCACGTTTGGCCCGATCTGTAAAATGCTTGGCGTCTCCGTCGACGAATACCTCGGGATCGAGCATCCCGCTTCTTCTGACGCTTTGCAGGCCGTCCGCTTGGAGCGCGACCACTACAAGCGTGAGATCGAGCTTTATAAGCGCTCCCTTCGCACGCACCGCATTGTCACGCTCATCCTCGTCTCCATCCTCGCTCTTGTCGTGATCTCGTTGGTCGTCGATCTTCTCGTTCCCAATGTCGGCTGGTTCCGTGCTACCACGTCCATTTTACAGGAGGTCTCCGCCTATGCCTGAACCACGCATTGCGGCTGCCTATGTCCGCGTCTCTACCGACGACCAGATGGAGCTGTCCCCGGATTCCCAGATAGAGAAGATTCGCGAATATGCCGCGAAGAACGGCCTGCTCCTGCTCTCGGAATACATCTTCCACGACGACGGCATTTCCGGCCGGGCTGCTGACAAGCGCCCCGGCTTCCAGCAGATGATCGCCACCGCCAAAGACCCGTCCCACCCCTTCGACGTCATCATCGTCTGGAAGTTCTCCCGCTTTGCCCGCAATCAGGAGGAATCCATTTTCTATAAATCTATCCTGCGCAGCAAGTGCAAGGTCGATGTGGTGTCCGTCTCCGAGCCGCTGATCGCCGGTCCCTTTGGCAGCCTGATTGAGCGGATCATTGAGTGGATGGACGAATTCTATTCTGTCCGCCTCGCGGAGGAAGTCAAACGTTCCATGCTCGTCAATGCAAAGAATGGCGCCCTGCAAGCTACACCATCCTTCGGCTACTGTGCGGAAAACCGGCAGCTTGTCATCATCCCGGAAGAAGCCGAGATCGTCCGGGAGATCTTCCGCCGCTTCATTGCCGGCGATGCAATGTTCAGCATTGCGAAGGATCTGAGCGCCCGGGGTGTCCGTACGCATCGTGGGAATCCGTTTGAAAACCGCACCATTGATTATATTCTAAACAATCCCGTCTACCTCGGCAAGCTCCGCTGGACGCCGACTGGCAGGACGCGCCGAAATTTCAAGAACGAGGACAGCATCATTGCCGATGCGCTGCACGAACCGATCATCGACGCCGAAACGTGGGGCGCGGCGCAGACTCGCTGTGCCGAATTGAAAAAGTCCTATAAGCGTTATGGCAAGCCATCCTCTGAGCGCAAGCACTGGTTGTGCGGTGTTGTCCGCTGCGCTGCCTGCGGCGCGACGCTCATTTGGTCGAATCCGCATTTTTTGAAATGCAGCAACTATGCGCGCGGACGTTGCACAACCACCCAGCACATCGCCATTGAAACGCTGGAAGAATCCTTCCTTGCCCAGCTTCAGCACGATTTAACGTTTGCCGGATTCGTCGACTGCGTCGTTCAAGCCGCATCGCCCGCTCGTTCCGACCAGCGCTTGCAGCAGCAGCGTGCCCGTATCGTCTCCCGTATTGACCGCCTTCGAGATTCCTATTTGGACGGCATCGAAACGTTGGAAACCTATAAAGCCGCGCGGCAGCAAATGCAAGCGCAGCTTGACGCCCTCGACGCGCAGATCGCCGAATCCGCATCCGTCCCCGTCGTCGATACCGCCGCGCTGCTTCGAAATGCCATCGCCGCCGTCCTTGAAACGCTCCGTAGTCCAACAGCCACCGTCGCGCAGAAATATGAATCCGCCATGTCCATCATCGACCGCTGCACGTTCGACAAATCCCAGATGCTCCTCGCAATCTCTTATAAATTCATTTTCTGATGCTCTCGATTGTAGCAAGATGGAGTATGCCCCACCATATTGGGAAATAATTATCGACGCCAGCTTCGGGTTGACATTTGCAATCTTCACCGGGTATTGCAGCTTCTTTTCATAGACAAACATGGCTCAATCCTCCTGCCGATCATCCCACGGCCACGGGTCATCCAGCCAGCGATAGCTGCCGGATGCTGCCGACGCCATCTGCGTCAGCGCACCGCCGTCCTGTTCATACTGCTGGAGCTGATGCTCATAGAGCTCCACATACTGATTGTAGAGTTCTACCGCGTCTTTGTCGTCGCGGTGCGTGTCAAGATAGAGTCCAAGCTCATTGATCGCAAATCCAAGCTCCTGCAAGGTGTGCATTGCTGTCTGCGTCAGTTCTTTCGTGTTCTCCTGCCCGGCAAGCGGCAGATCGAGCGCCGGGAACAGCGTGCCGCGAATCGCTGCGCAGCCGGGGTTGTAGCGCTCCGGATTCTCTGCCTGAAACGGCACATATGGGTTTGCCAGCGGCGCGCAGGCCGGCAGCTCGCCCTGCCAGTTCTCGCACGTTCCCATCGGCTGATATGAATTTATCGTCTGATGCAAAGTAGGTTCTCCTTTCGTCCTTCAACTGGGTGTTCCCCTGCACTACTCTATGAACTTCCGTCAAAAAACGTGCGACGCCGGGAGAATCTGACCGATCCTCCCGGCGTCAGCGTGTCGAAAAAGTCTTTTCGCCCCGCTGCCCGTCCAGTTTTTCAAACTTATCAAGTTTGAAAAACTGCTTGA
>CAKUJA010000077.1 GCA_934661135.1 uncultured Oscillospiraceae bacterium | reverse complement strand
GTGATCGCCACATAGTCGTTGTCCTCCGCGCCCTTGAACGCCGCGTCCACCGAAATGACCTCCGTGCCGAAGCTCGTAACCAGCTTCGGGTCGTAGAACCGCCACCAGCTCCGCTGCACCAGATTGCCGCCCTCCACTCTCGGCGCGCACTGATAGAGCGCCGACCATGCCCGCGCACCGCCCTTTGCGTCCACCAGATACGACCGCTTGAATTCCTCCAGCCACCGCGCATCCTTTCCCAGCTCCGGGCAAAGCGGTTCTCCCGTCTTTCTGCCCATCGGGTCGCCATCCTCGGCTTCCACCGGCAGCCGCACCAGCTCCGCATAGGGTTCGCTCCGCAGTATCCGCGCCGCCAGATCGTCCTCATGCCACGGCGTCATAATCACAATGACCTTTGCGCCCGCAGCCAGTCTGGACTTCAAGCTGTTCTGCCATTCCTCCCAGATCTTGTCCCGAATCGTCGGCGAGTCCGCCTCCTGCCGGTTCTTCACCGGATCGTCGATCAAGATGAGGTTCGCCGGGTTGCCTGTGATTCCGGACAACAAGCCGCGCGAGATAATCCGCCCCACGCCGTTGTCCAGCTCCATCTCCGTCGCCCGGTCGACATTGCCGATCCCGATTCCGAACAGGTTCTTTCCGTACCGGCGGATCTTCTCCTTGTTCCGCCGCAAAAACCGCTCGGCAAACGTCTCGTTGTACGACGCCATAATCACCTGCCGCTCCGGGTGTTTCCCCAGATACCAGCTCGGCACGCTCTCCGTCACCGTCATGCTCTTGCCGTGCTGTGGCGGTGTCTCAATCACAAGGACGTCATACGCGTGTCCTGTCTCTGTCTCTAAAAATTGCTGTACCCGCGCCGCAAGAAACTCGCTCAGCCGTGTCCGTTTCCAACCGCGCCGCTGCGCATATGCCAAATATTCCGGAAACGACCGCCTCGCCAGTTCCCTGCGCGCCAGCTCCCGCATCACATTCCGTTCTTCCATCTCACAGCAGCTTCATCAGCTCCTCCACGCTCATCGTCGAAAGATCCGCTCTCCGCTCCGGCTTCTCTGGTTCCCGCTTTTCCTCACCGAGAATCGCCTGAATCGTTTCATAGGCGCGAATCGCGTTCCCCGGCCGTTCTATGGCCAGTGCTTCCCGCAGCAGTGCCTCCGCCAGCCGATCCTGTACCTGTTCCTCACCCAGCCGTTCCGTCAGCGCCTTCCGTAGTCCCTTCCGCCACTTTGCCGCCTGCCTCATCCGCGCCCGCGCCTGTGCCCCGCTTTTGGCAATTTCGTGCAGTCGCTCCGGCGGCAGATTTGCAAAATTCGCCGCGCCGCCCGGCATCTTCTTCTCCACGTCTGTCCCCCTCCTTTCCTTGTTCCCGCGCCGCGTACTGCGTCCGCGCTCCGTCCCGCCGAAGCCGTACCATCGCGGCAATGCCATAGAAAAACGCCCAGCGGAGCTATCCGCCGGACGTTTTCCCTTTTTCATGGTGCTATCTTAGCACATTTGCTCGTGCCTTGCAGTAATCTTCGGTGCCGTTTCGTGCCATTTGGTGTAAAAAATCGAATCAAATCCATGCGTTTCTCCACTCTGCCTCCCGCTGCGGCTCCTCCTCTCCGGCTCGTTGGCGTCCGGCTCGCACGCAGTCCGCGCAATACAGTCTCCCGCCCAGCCGAAACAGAAATTCCCCCTCATAGAGCTCCCCGCCGCACAGCGTACACACCCCGACCGTGCGTGTCCGCCCGCGCCGCTCAATGCGTACCATGCTCCGCCTGCCAGATTGTTCTGGCCGCCCGCATCGCCCGCGCCGAGAGCTTCTTCGCCGCGTCATAGCTGTATCCCATGCGCTTCGCCGCCTCCTCAATCGTCAGATAGTTCAAAAACCGCAGCCGCAGAATCTCCCGCAGCCGAACCTGACCCAGCCGCGTCAAAAACTCCTCCACCTGCTCCTGCTGCCGCGCTGCCGCCTGCATCCGCTGCGCTAGCCGCTCCCGCTGCTGCACAAGCTGCACCCATACGTCCTCCGGGCCGTTTCCGCTGCCGCCGCCAGTCTGACGGTATACCGCCGTCACCCGCCTTGCCCGCGCTTCCAGCCGCATCAGCTTCTCCTCCAACCGCTCAATCTCCTGCTCCGCTTCTCGTGCACTGTCCAAAAATTCCTCGACCTGCATTCTCAGTTTCCCCTTTCTGCGCTCCTCATCCCGCCCGTTCCAGCATTCTTCCTTTTTCGGTTTCCTTTTTCCATTTTACACAGGACTCCTCCTTTTCCGTCCGCTTTCGATTTCTCTCCCCTCTATATACTAAAATATTTTCATATCTTTGAAAAGAGCTTTTCTTCAAAAATTTAGCATCAAATTTCATCATTTTTCAGTAATTTATATCATTTTATGACACTTTTTATAATATTTCAGCATATTTCACGAAATAGAAAATCCCCGGTGCCGCGCTTGCGGCACCGGGGATTTTTTAGAATATTCTGTTACGCACGCACCGTCAAAATCAAATACGCGAGATACACGCAGAGCATCAGCGCGCCCTGCCATTTCTGGAATTTCTTAAAGATCAGCGTTGGCACCACCGCCAGACACGTCTCGATCGCGCACACCGGCATATCGAGATAGAGTGTCTGCTGCATCGACTCCGCCGCAATCGTCAGCTTCCCGCCAATAAACGAACAGATCGGCAGAATCACTGTCACGTCGATGATGTTCGCACCCAGAATATTGCCCACCGACATCGACGTCTGCTTCTTCACAATCGCTGTAATTGCCGTTACCAGTTCCGGCAGCGACGTGCCGATGGCCACCATCGTCACCGCAATAATCCGCTCCGACACACCCAGCAGCTTTGCCAGCTCCGTGCCGTTATCCACCAAAAGCCGCGACCCCACCACAAGACAGACCGCGCCCAGCACAAACATACCGATGTTCTTCCACAGCGTTTTCTTGCTCTTGTCAACTGTCTCCGTCTCATGCTCACCGCTTCGGCTCTCGAGCTTCGCTGTGTGGACATTTTCAATGATATACGCCACAAACAGCAGCAGCACAATCAGTCCTTCCACAATCGTGAGCTGCCCATCCAGACAGAGCGCCCACAGCAGCACACAGCTCCCCACCATCAGCGCGCCTTTGAACGCAAACTGCTTCCGCTGAATCACCGCCGGCAAAAACAGCAGCGACACCGCCATAATCAGGCCGATATTCGCCGTCACCGACCCGATCGCGTTGCCAATCGCCATATCCGTGCTGCCCTCAGCCGCCGCAATCGTTGAAACGATGATCTCCGGCAGCGTTGTCGCCACCGACACGATCGTCGCACCGATCAAAAACTTCGGCATCCCGGACGCCTCCGCCATCCACGTCGCCGCATCCACAAACCAGTCGCCGCCCTTGATAATCAGCACCAGGCCGACTAAAAACAGCAAAATTGTCAGCGCTATACTCATGTTTTACTCACTCCTTGAAGAATTGTCGGCGTGAAGGGCATAGAAAAAAGACCTTCTGCACGCTGCGGTGCAAAAAGTCTCGTTCCTGCGGGGTTCAGGCGCAGAGCCACCGGCAAAGCCGGGCGATTGTTGACCCTACGATTGTAACTACTCCCTTTCAGCAAGGCATAGTATACTCTGCTTCCCACCGCGCGTCAAGCGCAAATTTGGCATATCTGGAATTTTAGTTTCAAGATCAAACAAAAACGGAGCAGGCGTTTGCCTGCTCCGTGATTAACCACCTGGACTGCCGTTTGCGCCAAGCATAAGCGAGCAGTCGCCCCCCTCACAGAGATACGCGACTTGATACCCGAGCTTTACGCCATTCTTTTCTACAACAGTTGCCGCAATCCAGCCGGCCTGCAGCTTCACAACCGTTCCATCCGGATAGGTAATCTCTCTTGGATAGTTCGATTCCGAAGGAACCGACGGGTCATATTCTCCGGTCAGCATATAATCTGCTTGGAGCTTCGCGTAGTACGCTCGCACATTGGCCATATCCGCCGCCGTCTTTGCCTTGTGCAGGCTGTTGCTTATCGTCGGGATCGCAATTGCCACAATCACCGCAATAATCGCCACCACAATCAGCATTTCGATCAGCGTAAACCCGGATTCTTTCTTCTGTTTCATCAATATTTCTCCATAAAAACACATATAACAATGATTTTTTGTTCAATCTTTTGCTCGACTCAATTCTCAGCTTTCAAATCAGGTACACGTTCAAACGCACGGGCACTGTTCGACACAAGGCTCATACCTTCCGCTCTGGTGTGTGCGGCAATCCGCATCTCCAAATAGTCTAATAAATGCGGATTCCTCTGTACTAAGCAGCCACAGCCGTGTCAAGGAAAAGCATACTCACTAGTATATATCACAATCTATTTTTTCTGTCAATAGGCGAATATGCTTCGAGAAAGAACGATAAAAGGCAAGGATAGCCGAAAATGTTTGTCAGCGTTCCATAGTGGTGACGCACAGACTTCGGTGCAAACGACTTGCCTTGCGGTGTTTTGTATTTGGTTTGCAGGTAAATGAGGTACTTCTGAATCTGAATGGGGCTGATTTCCTGCAAGACGCAGCCCTTAAAATAGTCTGCAATGACCTTTGCAATGTTCTTATAATAAGCGGTTGTCGTGGGCTTGCAGTTGCCGCAGATATGCAGCGGAAACCAGATTTCATTCACAAAGGCGCAGAAATCGTCATGCCGTTTCTCTGGCGGCAGGTGATACGCAGCGCCGCAAGCCAGCGCTTTCTGTTCCTCTTGGTATGCGCGGCGCGTTTCGTCCTCCCAAGCGTCCGCAGCGCGCTCAGCAGCCTTTTTTGCTTTTGCTGGTGTCAGGTTTTCTGGCGGCGTCCAAGTGGTGTAGCGCCGTATTTGCTTGCCCTGTGCATCGCGTTCCAAACAGAGCGTGAAGCGATAGGAAATGATTTTGCCGTTCTTTCTGTTCTCTCGAATTGCTGCCATGAGGTTATACCCTTTCTTTTGGCGTATCGGCAGAAATCAGGGGCTTTTGAAAGGTTTGTGCGCTTTTTTGTGCGCTTTTCGCTTTTTGGAGCCGGTTTGAGAGCAACCCATAAATAGGAAAAAGCCTTGAAACCCATTGAGTTTCAAGGCTTTTTTCGATGGTCGGAGTGTCGGGATTCGAACCCGAGGCCTCTTGGTCCCGAACCAAGCGCGATACCAAACTTCGCCACACCCCGTCAGCTCGATTATTATACCGGCTCTGTTCCGAAATGTCAACATCTTTTTTTCCTTTTTTGCATACGATCTTCCAGTGCCATCTGAGGAGGTGTCCCATGCTCGATCTCACGCTGGAATCGCTCGCCTTTGCTTTGCTCTGTGGGTTGCTCTGGTCTCTGCGCGGTCTCGCCTATCTCATCCTTGCCCTTGCACTGCATGAGCTCGGCCATCTCGCCGTCCTCACCTTCTGCAACATCCCCATCCTCCGCATCCGCCTTCGCTTTGCCGACGTCGAAATCCTCACCGGCCCGCTGCCCTACCGTGCCGAGCTGCTCTGCGCACTGGCCGGGCCATTGGTCAATCTCGCGCTCTATTGCTGTACGCGCCGCATTCTCGCGCCCTTCGCGGCAGTCAATCTGCTGCTCGGCGGGTTCAATCTTCTCCCGCTCCTTCCGCTCGACGGCGGGCGGAGCCTGCGTGCCCTGCTCTGCCTGTTCCTGCCGGACGCCGTTGCCGGACGGTTACTCCGTCTCTGGACAGCCGCGGCGGTTTTGCTCTCGCCCCTGCTCTCTATCCTGCATTGCCTGCTTCGACACGGCAGTCCCCTTCCGGTCGTTCTCTGCGCCGGTCTCGGCATCCGCTTCCTCCTATCTGAAAATAGCAATTGCTTTTGGCCGCGGAAACCGCTACAATAATACAAAAATGCAACGGAAGCCAGAGGTTTACCATGACAGATACCATCCATCGCATCTTGCAGACCGTACAAAAACCCGCCCGCTATCTCGGCGGCGAATACAACCAGATCGTCAAGGACAAATCGGAGGTCGGCGTCCGTGTCGCCTTCTGCTTCCCCGATACCTATGAGATCGGGATGTCCAATATCGGAATGCGCATTCTCTACGGCGTAATGAACGAGATGCCGGACGTCTGGTGTGAGCGCGTCTTTGCTCCATGGGGCGACATGGAAGATGCACTCCGCGCACACCATCTCCCGCTCTGGGCGCTCGAGAGCCACGATCCGGTCTCCGCGTTTGATCTCATCGCCTTCACCATCGGCTATGAGATGAGCTATACCAATATTCTCAATATGCTCGACCTCGCGGGCATTCCGCTCCTCGCCAAAGACCGTCCCGGTCTGGAGCAGATCGTCTTTGCCGGCGGTGTCTGCACGGTCAACCCCGAGCCGCTGGCAGAGTTCTTCGACTTTTTCTCGCTCGGCGAGGGCGAAGACTCCACCCGCGAAATTCTCGAATGCTACCGCGCGGCCAAGAAAGCAAATCTCAGCAAACAGGCGTTTCTGCTGGAGGTTGCCAAGCTCCCCGGCATCTATGTCCCCTCGCTCTATGAGCATACCTACCGCGAGGATGGGACGCTTGCCTCCATCACGCCGCTGCACGGTGCGCCGGCCACCGTCACCAAACGCATCGTCGACGACCTCGACCATGCCTACTTCCCCGCAAAGACCATCGTGCCCTCCACCGAGATCGTGCACGACCGCTCCAACCTCGAGCTGTTCCGCGGCTGCATCCGCGGCTGCCGCTTCTGTCAGGCTGGCTTCTGCTATCGGCCCATCCGCAGTAAGAGTGCCGGCGTGCTCTGTGAACAGGCCATCGAGTCCCTGGAGGACTCCGGCAACAGCGAAATCACACTTGCCAGTCTCTCCACCTCCGACTACCGCCAGCTCCCCCAGCTTGCCGACCAACTTCTGGACTACTGTGAGCCGCGAAAAATCAACCTGTCTCTCCCCTCGCTCCGCGCCGACAACTTCTCGCGTGAGCTGATGATGAAGGTGCAGAAGGTGCGCAAAAGCGGCCTGACCTTCGCGCCTGAAGCCGGCACGCAGCGTCTCCGCGACGCCATCAACAAAAACGTCACCGAGGAGGAGATCCTCACCACCTGCCGCACAGCCTTCTCCGGCGGCTGGAACAGCGTCAAGCTCTATTTCATGCTCGGCCTTCCGACCGAGACCGACGAGGACGTCGTCGGCATCGCTGATCTCACCTATAAAATCATTCAGGAGTGGAAGGCCAACGCCGTCAGCAAAAAGCGCGGTCTTTCCATCAATCTGGCGACAGCGTATTTTGTCCCGAAGCCGTTCACGCCTTTCCAGTGGGAAGCGCAGATCACACCGGCCGAATATCTCCGCCGCGTCCATCTGCTGCAAGAGCATCTGCACTCCCGCAGCGTCGACTACCGCTACCATGAGTCCGATCTCTCCCGTCTCGAAGCCGTCCTCGCCCGCGGCGACCGGCGTCTCGGCGCTGTCCTGCTGGCCGCGCACCGGCTCGGCTGCAAGCTCGATGGCTGGGACGAGTATTTCCACTACGACCTCTGGATGCAGGCGTTCGCCGAAGCGGGCGTCGACCCGGACTTTTATACCACGCGCGGCTTCGCCATGGACGAGCTGCTCCCATGGAGCACCATTTCCGTCGGCGTCACCGACGCATTCTTCCGCCGGGAGCGTGAGCGCGCCTATCGCTCCGAAATCACGCCCGACTGCCGCGTGAACTGCGCCGGCTGCGGCGCGCGGCGGCTCAGCAAGGAGGGCAAGTGCGATGAATAGACTTCTGTTTGAAAAGACCGGCGACGCGGTCTACCTCTCGCATCTCGACCTCATGCGCATCTTCCAGCGCGCATTCCGCCGCGCCGACATTCTGATCTGGCATTCGCAGGGCTTCAGCCCCCGCGCCTATGTCTCCATCGCGCTGCCGCTGTCCGTCGGCGTAGCAAGCCGCTGCGAAATTCTCGACTTCGACATTGAGGACGGCTCCGTCGATCTGGCCGCGCTGCCGGAGCTGCTCAACCGCACCATGCCCGCCGGTCTCCGCGTCCTGCAAGCCTACGAGAGCGCAGTCAAGATCAAGCACCTGACGTATTTACAGTCCGAGCTTGTACTGGAATACGACAACGGCATCCCCTCCGGCGCTGAAGCGGCGCTGGCTGCGCTGTTCGCGCAGGACGAGCTGCTGGTCGAAAAGCGCAGCAAAAAGGGCGGCATGGTCGATGTCGACCTCAAGCCGCTGCTCCGTTCGCTTTCGCTTCATGCGCTCTCTCCGCAGGAGCTTTGCATCGACTGCCTTGCGTCCGCACAGAATCCCGGCATGAATCCGCAGCTCCTTGTCTCCGCCGTTTCCCGCCATCTCCCGGCGCTCACGCCGGACTTTGCGCGCATCCGCCGCATTGAAATTTTTGACGAACAAATGGAGGTATTCCGATAATGGGTCACGCCACAATTCTCAGCTATACGCCCGCTGCCGCCGCCATGGTCTCCGCCGGTGGCCGCATCTCCACAATGGAGGGCACCGCCGGTGAAATCTACGCGCAATCCCTCGCGCAGGAGCTTGAAAAAAATCACCGTCTGATCGGCAAGGTCGTCTCCTCCGGCCATACCTCCGTGCTTGAGCACGCCCATGTCAACCTCTCGTTCGAGGATGTCTCAGTCTTTGCCGAGCAGTTTCTCATCGAGTTCCGTCTCGCCTCCTTCACGGTTCAGTCCCGCCGCTACGTCGATTTCTCCAACTGCGGCTGGTATACGCCGTTTGCCGACGCGCCCCGCGCCGCGCTCTACGACGAGACTGTGCGCCGTCTGTTCGGCGTCTACGATGCGCTCTGCGCCGCCGGCGTGCCGAAGGAGGACGCGCGCTTCGTCCTCCCCTATGGCTTCCACAGCAATTTCTTCTGTTCGCTCAACGCCCGAGAGCTGGTTCATGTAATGAACGAGCTGACCTACGGCCGCGGCGCGGCCTACCCGGAGCTTCATGCGCTCGGCGAGGAGCTGTTTGCGCAGTGTGCGCGTGAGCTTCCGTTCCTTGCCCTCCGCAAAGAAGCAGCCTACCGCCATACCGCACTTCCGCTTCCCGCCAGCGCCCCGCTGCGCTGCGACGCGCCGGTCACGCTGCTCTCCGACACGCCAAACCCGGAGGCTCTGATCTGCAATGCCCTTCTGATCTCGCAGGGCAGAGCGCCCGCCGCGCTCGACGACACCCAAATGCGCGCCATTCTCGCCGAGCTGCTCCGCCGGCCGCGCAAGCGCGAGCTGGAGCAGGCCAGCTTCACGCTTCTCTTTGGCGGGATGTCCCTCTCCGCACTCACCCACCTCACGCGCCACCGGATGCAATCGCTGGTTGCCCCAAATCTGCTGCAAAATGCCGCATACAACCGCTACGTCCTGCCCCAGACCGTACTCGACTGCGGCATGGAAGCCGCATACCGTGCCGCATTTTCTCTTGCGGCAGACTGCGCTGCGCAGCTCACCGCACTGGGCGCGGACGACACGCATCTCTGCTATTTATTGCTCAGCGGGCAGACAATTCCTGTCATTTCCACCATGAATGCCGGTGAACTCTGTACTTTTTTCCGCCTTCGCACCTGTACCCGCGCCCAGTGGGAAATCCGCGTGCTCGCCGTCGAAGCCCTGCAATTGCTGCGCAAAGCTCACCCGCTGTTATTTTCGCTTTACGGCCCCACCTGCTTTATGTCTGGTGCCTGCCCGGAGGGAAAAATGTGCTGCGGCCGTCAGGCTGAGATGCACAAGATCTTCGGTTGAGCGTATTTTCTGAAATTTAGTCTTGACAAACGTCGGCGAATTACGTATAATAACAAAGCTGTTTCGGGAAGTGACACGAAACGCAGCCGGCTTCACCGGCGTTTGATACTTGGAGTAGTATCGAAGTGGTCATAACGAGCACGACTGGAAATCGTGTAGGTGTGTTGAGCGCCTCGAGAGTTCGAATCTCTCCTACTCCGCCAAAAAAGCACCGAGAACCTCTGTTCTCGGTGCTTTTTTCCAACTCGCAGGCTCATGCTTCTTCCACTGTAAAACCGCTGCCGTTCCGCAATTGCAAACGAGGGCATCCCGCTTGGGATGTCCTCGTTTCAGCGTGTCGATAAAGTCTTTTCGCCCCGCTGCCCGTCCAGTTTTTCAAACTCATTTAGTTTGAAAAACTGTTTGATTGAACGCGAAGGGGGCTTTTTGCCCCCTTCACTCTTCCCCCGCGACTCTGTTGCAA
>CAKUJA010000076.1 GCA_934661135.1 uncultured Oscillospiraceae bacterium | reverse complement strand
GTACCCGTAAAATGGTGCCTGACCGCCATCATCAAGATAGCGTGCGGCGCGTAGTCGGATTGCGTGAGGTGACCAGGGGCGGGCAAATAAGACCGGGAAAATGAGTTGTCACATGATGGCGGCACGGTGCGCAGGTATGGTTTTGTACGCCATCTTTCTTTTCTTGGCAGATTGAAACCGTTCTTTTCTTTCTCAGCAGGAGAAAGAAAAGAATGGGTTCAAAAAAGCGTTTCTTCGGGCGCGGAGGAAACCGGAAGAAGCGGGCGGACAGGGTCGTCCGCCCCTACGGGTGCGGTAGAAAATCGGAAGAAGCGGGCGGACAGGGTCGTCCGCCCCTACGGGTGCGGTAGAAAATCGGAAGAAGCGGGCGGACAGAGTATTCCGCCCCTACAAGGTGCGGTGGAAGATCGGAGATTGTAACGATGCATTGCAACTGTTCCCGGACCCTCATCCGTCTGCTTCGCAGACACCTTCCCCGGAGGGGAAGGCAATCCGCTGCGGCGGTTCTTTTCTTTCTCAAAAAGAGAAAGAAAAGAATAGGTTCAAAAAAGAGCTTCTTTCGGGGGAGAGAAAAAGAATACCGTAAGCAAGTGACCAGCTTGCTTACGGTTTCTTTCACAAATATATAAGAGGGGAAAATGAAAAAGTGCTTTATCGCTTCTTGCAACATTATCTTATCAAGGGGTTTTTAAATATCTTAGAGGGTAAATATTAAATATGTATGAAATCCGGAGATCGACAAAAAAGACAACAGATTGTTTACAAAAATGTCATGAACGGCTCTTGACAAACCGATCTGGTAGGACTATATTGTAAACAAAATGAATTAGCACTCGAAGGCAGAGAGTGCTAAAACGAGGAGCTGACGAATATGAACGCACAGAACTATACGCAGAAATCGCTGCAAGCCATTCAGACGGCACAGCAGTTGACAATTCAGAATCAAAATCAGCAGATTGAGCAGGTGCATCTGCTCTCGGCGCTGCTCCAACAGGACGGCGGCCTGGTGCCGCAGCTTTTGAAAAAGATGGGCATTTCAGTGGAGAGCTTTGACGCTGCCGTGACCGCGGAGGTGAACAAGCTGCCGCGCGTGACCGGCTCCGGCCGGGAGGCCGATCGGTTTTATGTCTCGCGTCAGGTGGATGAAGCGCTGACGAAGGCCGAGGAGCTGGCCAAGAGCATGAAGGATGACTTTGTCTCCGTCGAGCATCTGCTGCTGGCGCTGATCGACTGCGCGGACAGCACACTGAAAAATTTGCTGCGCACCTACAATATTAAAAAAGAGGATGTGCTGCAAACCTTGCAGACCATCCGGGGCAACCAGCGCGTGACGAACGATACGCCGGAGGACACCTATGAGGCGCTCGAAAAATACGGCACCGACCTCGTCAAGCGCGCACGGGAGCAGAAGATGGACCCGGTCATCGGGCGCGACGACGAGATCCGAAACGTGATCCGCATTCTGTCCCGCAAGACGAAGAACAACCCTGTCCTGATTGGCGAACCGGGCGTCGGCAAGACGGCCATCGTCGAAGGATTGGCACAGCGGATTGTGGCGAACGAGGTGCCGAAAGCGCTTCAGGACAAGACCATTTTCTCGCTGGATATGGGCGCGCTGATTGCGGGCGCAAAGTACCGCGGCGAATTTGAGGAACGGCTGAAGGCTGTCCTCGCCGAGGTGAAAAAGTCCGAGGGCAAGATCATCCTGTTCATCGATGAGCTGCACACGATTGTCGGCGCGGGCAAGACCGAGGGTTCGATGGACGCGGGCAATCTGCTCAAGCCGATGCTCGCGCGCGGCGAGCTGCACTGCATCGGCGCAACAACGCTCGATGAATACCGCCAGTATATTGAAAAAGACCCGGCGCTCGAGCGCCGGTTCCAGACCGTACTTGTGCAGGAGCCGACTGTGGAGGATACGATTGCGATTCTGCGTGGCCTGGAGTCCCGCTATGAGGTATTCCACGGCGTGAAGATCACCGACCCGGCGATCATTGCCGCGGCGACGCTCTCGAACCGCTATATCACCGACCGCTTCCTGCCGGACAAGGCCATTGACCTGATCGACGAGGCGTGCGCGATGATCCGCACGGAGATGGATTCCATGCCGACGGAGCTGGACGTCATCAACCGGAAAATCATCCAGATGCAGATCGAGGAGGCTGCCCTCAAGAATGAGGACGACGAGCTGAGCAAGGCGCGGCTCGCCGAGCTCCAGAAGGAGCTGGCCGAAAACCGCGAGACGTTCAACGCGATGAAGGCAAAGTGGGAGAATGAAAAGAACGCCATCGGCCGTGTGCAGCAGCTCCGCGAGAAGATCGAGCAGCTCGGTCGCGAGATTGAAGCCGCCGAACAGAACGGCGAATATGAAAAAGCCGGTACGCTGAAGTACCGCGATCTGCCCGAGGCCAAGAAACAGCTCGAGACCGAAGAACAGGTTGCGGCGCAGGCCAAGGATTCGAGTCTGCTGCGTGACAAGGTCACGGAGGAGGAAATTGCGAAGATCATCGAGCGCTGGACCGGCATTCCGGTCTCCCGCCTGATGGAGGGCGAGCGCGAGAAGCTGCTCCACCTCGAGGATACGCTCCACAAGCGTGTGATTGGGCAGGATGAAGCCGTCCGTGTTGTTTCGGAAGCAATTCAGAGAAGCCGCGCCGGGATTCAAGATCCGAACCGCCCAATCGGTTCGTTCCTGTTCCTCGGCCCGACGGGTGTCGGCAAGACCGAGCTGGCCAAGACGCTGGCTGAGACGCTCTTTGACGATGAAAAGAACCTGATTCGCATTGATATGTCCGAATACATGGAGAAATTCTCCGTGTCGCGTCTGATCGGCGCGCCTCCCGGATATGTCGGCTATGAGGAGGGCGGCCAGCTGACCGAGGCGGTTCGCCGCCGTCCGTACAGCGTGGTGCTGTTCGACGAGATTGAAAAAGCGCACCCGGATGTGTTCAACATTCTGCTGCAGGTGCTTGACGACGGGCGGATTACCGACTCGCAGGGCCGCACGGTCGACTTCAAGAACACAATTTTGATTTTGACTTCGAACCTCGGCTCGCAAGCACTGCTCGACGGCATTGACGAGCACGGTGAGATCAGCGAAGCGGCGAAGGAGGAAGTCCGCGCACAGCTTCGCCGGTCGTTCCGCCCCGAATTCCTGAACCGGCTCGACGAGATTGTGTTCTACAAGCCGCTGACGAAGGAGAATATCACTGGCATCATCGATTTGCAGATTGCCGCGCTGAACAAGCGGCTCGAGGACAAGCAGCTCCACTGCGAGCTGACGCCCGAGGCCAAGCAGTTCATCATCGACGCGGCCTACGATCCGCAGTTTGGCGCGCGTCCGCTGCGCCGCTATGTGCAGCACACGGTGGAGACGCTGCTGGCAAAGCGTATTTTGCGCGGCGACGTCATGCCCGGCCAGCCGCTCACGTGCGGTGTGGAGAACGGAGAACTGTATATCCGATAAGTTGGAAAAAGCCACCCTGCGAAGGGTGGCTTTTTGCTGCCTGCGGAGGATTTTGCGGGCGGGATGGCGGAGATTCTTGCTATTTTGCGCGGAAGTCCGTATAATAAACAGCAGAGAATTTGTGTCCGAAGGAGGTTGCACGTATGGAGGAGAAAAAACACGGAAGCGCCAAGCGCGTGCTGATTGTGATTCTGGTTTTGGCGCTGGTGCTGGTGACAGGGGCATTTTTCCTGTTCGGCGGACGGGTGCAGGTGCAAATGCCGGCGGTTTCCGGCGGGTATCACTATGAGCGCGCGAAGGAATATCGCACGCTTGCGGAGCAGCCGGTGGAGGGGCTTGCGCCGGCGCGCGTGAAGCTCAACTGGATTTCGGGCAGCGTGGAGATTACGGCGACGGACGCGGAATTTGTTGCGATTTCTGAGGATTATGACGGCGCAGACGATGCGCTGCGGCTGCGCTGGCGCATGGACGGCGACACGCTGATTGTGCAGCCGTGCGCGTCCGGAAATCTCGGCGGCGTCAGTCTGCCGGATAAGACGCTGACGGTCGCGCTGCCGCGTGGGGTGGCAGAGCTGGAGGTCGACACGGTTTCGGCGGAGGTTGCGTTGACGGATGTGGAGGCGGAGATTGTGGAGCTGGATACGGTCAGCGGCACGATTACCGGGACAGGTATCACGGCGATGGAGACCTCGGCGGATACAACGAGCGGGACGGTCTCGCTGGAATTTGCGGCGCTTCGGAAATTTGAGGCGGATACCACATCCGGGGATGTGAAGGTTTCGTTTGCACAGACACCGGAGAAGGTGGAGCTGGACGCGGTCAGCGGGACGCTGACGGCTGCGCTGCCCGAGGGAAGCCGCTATAAGCTGGAGTGGGATACGGTGTCTGGCGTGGCGGATGCGTCGGGATACCGTGCACCGTCCGGAAAGGGCGGAAAGACGGTGAAGCTCTCGGCTTCGACGGTTTCCGGCAGCCTTTGGATTCAGACGAACTGACGCGGGAGCGAGACGGAACGCATCAAACAATCAGAAAACAGAAGCGTGCGGCGCCGAGGGTTTGGCGCCGCACAGTTTATCCTGAGGGAGAAGGCTGGCTTATTGCGGAAGTTGCATTTTCAGAGCCGGAGAGGATGAAATTTGTAGCAAAACTCCGACATTTCTTTACAATCTTCGCGGCGCATGATATGATAACCGCAGAATGAGACACGCGGAGGACGAGCCTATGACGACCTGTATTAAATGCGGCAAGCCGATTCCGGATGGGGAACTTTTTTGCCGGGAATGCAGTTTGAATCTCGACCATGCGGCATCCGCAGCGGCACGGCCGGCAATTCCAGCGACGCAGGGGCGGATGCAGACACCGGCGCCGCAGGCGCGTGCGCCGCGCGCAGCGGCACCGAAGGCGCCAGCCGCACCGGCACCGAAGCGGCAGAGCCATGTGCTGACGATTGTGGCCTGTGTGCTGGCTGTGCTGGGGATTGGATTGGCTGCATGGCAGTTCGCGGGAACGACGCGGCGGCAGCGGAGCCTGCGCGTGTGGGAGGAGAATCTGACGGAGCGGGAGCGGCAGCTTGATACGCTGCAAACGCAGATCGACGACCTGACGCAGGAGTTGCAGGAGGCGGAGGACAACGCAAGCGCGCAGGCGCGGCAGATCGAGGAGCTTTTGAACAGCGTCAGCTCGGCGCAGAGCTCGGCAAATCAGTCGCAATACGACCTGACAGAGCAGCAGAAGGAGCTGGCGCAGGCCGTGGAGGAAAAGGCGGCTCTGGAGGAACAGGCTGCGTCGCTGGAGGACGAGCTGAGCGCGCTTCAGACGGAATATGAGACCCTGGAGAGCCGCTATGCGCGGCAGCAGGAAAAGGTCAAGTTTATGGACAGCTACGTGGTCTTTGTGGAGGACGACGGAACCGGAAAATACCACAGATACGACTGCGCAAAATTTTTGAAGAAAAACTTCTGGGCATACAGTCGGAAACTGGCGGAAAAACAGGGATACTCCCCCTGCTCGGATTGCTTCGGAGGATGATGGGAGAGGGCAGGGGACATGGATATTTCCGCGCTGATTAATAAGCTGATTTTGCTGTTTTTTACACTGGCTGTTGGATTTATCGCGGCAAAATGCGGCGTATTGAACCAGAACAGCAACAAGATGCTCTCGTCGCTCGTGGTCAACGTGACCAACCCGCTGCAGATTTTGGCGTCTGTCATGGTGAGCGAACGCCTGCTGACGAATTTGCAGGTGTTGGAGCTGACAGGAATCAACGCCGCCTGCTATGTGGCGCTGATTTTGGTGGGGTGGCTGCTGGCACGGCTGCTGCGGGCGCCGGAGCAGGATCGGCGGGTCTATCAGTTTATGCTGGTATTCTCCAACGTCGGGTTCCTTGGTTATCCGCTGGCGGAGGCGCTGCTCGGCGTCAGCGCCAAGTTCTGCATTACGATCTCCGTGCTCTGCTTTCAGCTTGTGTGCTGGACATACGGCGCGCATCTGATGGAGGGCGGTGACCGGTTTCACTTTTCGTGGCGGTTTTTGCTGCGGCCGTGTGTGTTCAGCTCGCTGCTGGCCTATGGGATTTACCTGTCCGGATTGTCGCTGCCGCCGATTGCGGCGCAGGCGGCGAACTATGTCGGCAATCTGACCAGTCCGATCGCGATGCTGATTATCGGCGTCTCGCTGGCGCAGATCTCGGCGCGCACGATTTTTGGGAACTGGCGTATCTATGTACTTTGCATCGTGAAGCTCATGCTGCTGCCGTTGGCGGTTTGGGCGGCGCTGCGCGGGATTGTGACAAGTCCGCTGATGCTCAGTACCGTGGTGCTGGCGCAGTGTATGCCGGTGGCGACCAATACGACGATTCTCTGTTATCAGTTTGGCAGGGACGAACAGGTCGGCTCGAGCGGTGTGTTCCTTTCCACGATGATTGCGCTGGCGAGCATTCCGGCGATGATGTCGCTGCTGTTTTGAGAGAATCGAATTAAGAAAAAGAGCCGCCGCAGCAAGGGAGCTTGCTGCGGCGGCTTCTATTTTATATGGGGGTTCGGATTCTCCTTCAGGAGGAGAAGATCTTTGCACCCCCGTTCTTTTCTTTCTCCGTCAGAAAGAAAAGAACGGGTTCAAAAAAGCGTTCCTTTGGGTGCGGAGAAAACCGGAAAAAGCGGGCGGACAGAGTCGTCCGCCCCTACATGGTGCGGAGGAAACTGGAAGAAGCGGGCGGACAGTACCCGCAAGGGGTATGCCGCATCCGTAAAGCTCCTTCGTCGCTAACGGCTGCGCAAAGTCGTCCGCCCCTACGGGTGCTGGGGGAGATTGCGGAAGCGGGCGGATGGGGGTGGGGCGTTAAAGCGGGAGGGTATGCCAGGTTTTGCGGAGGAACAGATAGAGAATCAGCAGATCTGCCGCAGGGAGGATTGCCTGCATCAGACCGCCGGTGATGATCGAAAGGATGAAGATGAGACCGGCTACGGTGGCGGTCATAAAAAACGCGCGCCGACGACCGGAGGCCGCAAACCAGATCAGGCCGGCGAGCTTCATAAGATACAGCGCGGCGGCCAGAATGTAGAACCAGAGATAGAGCCGGATGTTTTGCAGCATCAGGGAAAGGAAGTCGGAGACGTAAGAAAGCTCCGGGAACTGCTCGAATACGAGCGGCAGATAGGACTGATTGGCGTATAGATAGAACAAATTGAAATAGGTGAGGAGCTGGAAGCAACCGACGATGATGCAGAGCGTGAGCCAGACGCGCGTGCCGGTTGTGAAACGGCGCGGACGCTTTCGCGATGTGGGTGTGGGTTCCGGCTGCCAGGCAAGATCGGCAATCGGCTCCTGCGGTTGATTCGGCTCCGGGCGGCCATAGCGACGGACGAGTGCGCCGCAGTCCGGGCAGATGAGCACGTTGTCATCCACCTGTTTGCCGCAGTTATAACAGGTTTGCATAGAGCGCATACCACCTTTTTTCTAACAGTATACCTATTGTAGCGGCTGCGGGGAGGAAAGTCAACGGAAGCATTTTTTGCAATTTTTTTAGCAGGAAATTGCATTTACTTCCGATGCTGCGCCGCTATAATGGAATGTAGAAACTGGAAACCGGAGGGTTGGACGGTGCGATTTACAAAGATGAACGGCGCGGGCAATGACTTCATCGTGCTCGATACGATTGCGGAGCCGCTGCCGTGGGCGGATGCGGCACAGCTTGCGGTGCGCCTTTGCGACCGGCGGCGCGGAATTGGGGCGGACGGACTGATGATCCTCGCAAAACCGCAGGGCGACGCGGATCTGGCGATGCGGTTTTATAACTCCGATGGTTCGCTCGGCGAGATGTGCGGCAATGGCGCGCGCTGCGTCTGCCGCTATGCCTGTGAGCGCGGCTATGCGGGCGATACCGTCCGCGTGGAGACAACGGCGGGACTGGTGACCGGGTGGCGGCAGAGCCGCACGGAATTTCGAATCCGGCTCAACGACCCCTCTGTACTGGACGTGGAAAAGCTGCTGGAGGTAGACGGCAAGACCTACCGCTGCGGCTATGTTGTGCTCGGCAATCCCGGCATTCCGCACCTGACCGTGGAATATCCGCAGCTCGCGGACTGCGACGAGAACGCGCTGCGCGCGCTTGGGCGGAAGCTGCGCTACCATCCGGCGCTGCCGAAGGGCGCAAACGTCAACTTCTACGAAATGGTCGGAACGGATACGCTTTTGGAGAAAACATATGAGCGCGGCGTGGAGGATTTTACGCTGGCTTGCGGCACAGGAACGGGTTCCGTTGCGGCGGTTTTGACGCAGAGCGGCCGCGTGAGCGGCAAGGCGGTGCGTGTGGAAACGGCGGGCGGCACGCTGCGAATGGACGTGACCATGGAGAATGGGCGCGCCTGCGGCCTGCTTTTGACCGGGCCGACAGTTGTGGCCTGTACCGGGGAAATCGGACAGGAGTTACTGGAATTTTAAGAAAGTTGAGGAGAGAAGCATGAAAAAGGGGAGCTTTTGGAAGAATTACGGTTTTCTGATCTGTATGCTGGCGGGCATTGTGGCCGGCTGCGCGGTTGGAGCAATCTGGCCGGCAACGAAGGATGTGTCCGGCGAGATTGTCGCCAAGGGCGCGACGGTGCTTGAACCGCTGGGCACGGTGTTTTTGAATCTGATGTTCTGCATCGCGGTGCCGACGGTGTTCTGTTCGATTTCGTCGTCGATTGCGAATATGCGCAGCGCGAAGCGCGCGGGCAAGATCATGGGCGTCACGATTGCGACGTTCTTTGCCACGGCGGCCATTGCAGCGGTCATCATGTATGTGACGGTGCTGCTGATTCCGCCGGTGACCGGGGAGTATGCGATGATTGAGGGCGAGGTCGGCGGAACGCTCGGCGTGGCCGACATGATCGTCAACTTCTTCACCAAGCCGGACTTTACGGAGCTTTGGAGCCGCAGAGCGATTTTGCCGCTGATTGTGGCGGCGGTGCTGTTTGGGTTTGGCATTCAGATGGCGGGCGGCGCGGAGACCAAGACGGCGAAGCTGCTCGAGGACGTGACGAACTGCATCATGAAAACGTTCAAGATCATCACCTACTATGCGCCGATTGGTTTCTTCGGCTTCTTTGCGTATCTGATCGCCTATCATGGCTCTGACATTATCGGCGATTACGGCCGCGCGATTGCGATCTACTACATTCTGAGCTTTGTCTATATGTTCCTCTCTTTCCCGGTCTACGCGCGCTTCGGCGGCGGCAAGGGCGCGGCAAAGATTATGTTCTCCAAGCTGTTCCGCCCGGCGGCGATGAGCTTCGGCACGTGCTCCTCGGTCGCGACGATCCCGACGAACATGGAGGTCGCGGAGGAGACGGGCCTTCCGAAGGACGTCTCGAATATTGTCGTTCCGATGGGTGCGACAATGCACATGGACGGCTCGGCCATGTCAGCGATTATCAAGGTCGCATTTTTGTTTGGAATGTTCGGTCAGGATTTCACCACGGGGCGCGCACTGCTGGCGATTGTCGTGGCGGTGTTCTCGTCGGTTGCGATGAGCGGCATCCCGGGCGGCGGCGGCACGGGCGAGCTGGTGCTCTGCTCGATCTTCTTCCCGGATCAGTTGGCGGTTGCGTTCCCGATTGCGCTGGCGCTCGGGAATCTGGTTGACCCGCCTGCGACGATGGTCAACTCCGCCGGGGATTACGTTGTCTCCTTCATTGTCGCCCGCTTTGTGGACGGCAAGGACTGGCTGCAAAAGCAGCTTCATAAGGCAAAAGCAGAGTGATCGGAAGCAATTGCGACGCCGCCGGCCGGAAGGCCGGCGGCGTTTTGCATGGGTGCGGCGGCAAAAAATGTTGGATTTGTGCGAAATGGCAGATTTGAAACGCAAAAATCGGACAGAATAGTCACGAAACCGGCAGAATCCATAAAAACAAAAATCAACGATTTTTTTGGTAGAAATTCTTGCAAAATTATGCTATACTGCTATTTGGTGAGGATTGGGTTTGTCCCAATTTGAGAAAACTTATCTCAAGCTTTTGAGAAGGAAATACTTTAGAAAAGAGGTTTTTTTGATGGCTGAATTGAATCTGGAAAAGTATGGGATCTCCGGCGCAACCGAGATCATCCGCAACCCCTCCTACGAGGCTCTGTTCGCCGAGGAAACCAAGCCCGGTCTGGAAGGCTACGAAGTCGGCCAGGTCAGCGAGCTGGGGGCGGTCAATGTCATGACCGGTATCTACACCGGCCGTTCCCCCAAAGACAAGTATATCGTCATGGACGCAAACTC
>CAKUJA010000075.1 GCA_934661135.1 uncultured Oscillospiraceae bacterium | reverse complement strand
GCTATATGCTGGCCGATAAGCTCACGCCGCGCCAGTTTGCCGAGCTGGCTGGTCTCGACTATGAACTGGCCGAGGTTGTCTACGCAGCCTATGCGGCCAATCAGGAAAACTACGGGCAGCTCGCCGGCAACATTGCAAACTATCAGGTGCCGCTGATCGATATGCTGCTCTATGTCTGCGATCAGATTGATTCCGGTCTTGTCACGCTGTCCGACGACCAGACTGAGACACTCAACGAAGCAAAAACGCAAATCCTGATCGCCAAGAACCAGCTTCAGGGCACCGAATACAGCCGGATGCTCGTCTATCTGACGCTGCCGGTCAGCGGTGATGAGACCTATCATTTCACCGATACCATCCGCGAGACCGCCGAGAAATACTACCCGGACGGCAACATCTACCTCGCCGGTGACAGCACCAACGAATACGACTTTGAAAAGTCCTTCGCCGTCGACAATACGGTTGTCAGCGTCGTCTCCGTGCTGATCGTGCTTGTTGTTCTGCTGTTCACGTTCAAGTCCGTCGGTATGCCGATTCTGCTGATTCTCGTCATCCAGGGCAGTATTTGGCTCAACTTCTCGTTCCCGACAATCACCGGCAAGTACATCTTCTTCCTCGGCTATCTGATCGTCAGCTCCATCCAGATGGGCGCAAACATCGACTACGCCATCGTCATCGCCACGCGCTATCAGGAGATCAAGGGCAAGATGCACCACCGCGAAGCCATTGTGGAAACGCTGAACTTCGCCTTCCCGACGATTATCACCTCTGGCTCCATCCTCTCCATCTGCGGCTTCCTGATCGGCAGCATGACGTCGGAGCCGGTCATTGCCGGCATCGGCGAAAGCCTTGGCCGCGGCACCGTGATCTCCATCATTCTTGTCATGTTCGTCCTGCCGCAGATCTTGCTTATCGGCAGCAACATCGTCGACAAGACCTCGTTCTCCGTGCCCACCGTCGGCGTCGGCGAACACAAGACGGCACAGGGACGGGTTCTCATCAACGGTACGGTCTCTGGCCACATCAACGGCACCATCCGCGGCGCGGTTCACGCCGTCGTCGAGGGCAACATTGACCTGAGTCTTGTCTCGGGCAACGCAAATCCGGAGGAGGCGGAAGAAGATGAAACAGAATAAGCTCCTTCGCCGCCTGCTTGCGGCGCTGCTCGTCGTGATGCTCACGTTCTGCTCCACGCTCCCCGCGCTTGGTGCGGAGGATGACGAAGAATCTCCCGCACCGGCCGCGGCGGAAGCCGCCGCAGCCGCAGACGAGACCGATTCTCTGCCGGAAGATACCATTTCCATCTCCACGGCAGACGAGTTCCTCGCCTTTGCCGCGAGCTGCACGCTTGATTCCTGGTCACAGGGCAAAACCGTCTCGCTCGAAGCCGATCTCGACCTCAGCGGGCTTGACTTTGTCCCCATTGCGACGTTCGGCGGCACTTTCAACGGCAACGGCCACACAATCAGCGGCCTTTCCATCACCGGTGCCTATTCCCCAGCCGGACTGATCTGCACGCTCCAGTCCTCCGGCGTCGTCCGTAACCTCACTGTTGAGGGCACGGTGGCTCCCAGTGGAGACTGTGTCAGCGTCGGCGGCATCGTCGGTGAAAACTACGGCACCATCTCCGCCTGTGTGTTCCGCGGCAGCGTATCCGGCTCGCATAACACGGGCGCGATTGTCGGCGAAAACAAGGCTTCCGGCCAGCTTTCCTCCTGCCGCGCCTCCGGCACGGTCGACGGCGAAAACCGCACCGGCGGCATCGCCGGCTGCAACCTTGGCCTGGTCTCCGCCTGCCGCAACAGTTCCTACGTCAATATCGAGAGTGTCGACCCCGGTCTCAATCTGGACGATCTCAACCTTTCGTTCTCGTTTGACCTCTCCAAGCTCAGCGACCTCTCCACGGCCAACATCGCCACCGATACCGGCGGCATCGTCGGCTACTCCTCCGGCACCGTGCTCGGCTGCGCCAATGACGCCACCATCGGCTATCCGCACATCGGCTACAACGTCGGCGGCATTGTCGGCCGCACCAGCGGCCGTGTCGACGCCTGCGTCAACAGCGGCTCCGTCTATGGCCGCAAGGATGTCGGCGGCATCGCCGGCCAGCTCGAACCGTATGTCGAAATGGATCTCAAGGAAACCGACGTCAAAAAGCTGCAAACGCAGCTCAATGAGCTCAGCGCACTGGTCGACAAGGCCGCGTCCGACGCTGAAGGCAGCTCCGCCAGCGTCAGCGCCCGGCTGAACACGCTCTCCGGCTATGTCGACACCGCCGTGGCCGAAGCCAACAATGTCCGGCTCAACGCAAACGTCAATACAGTTGTCCGCGGCAGCGGTACCGCCGACAGAAATACCACCGGCAGCTTCACAGAGCTTCCGGACGTCACCCTGCCCGACGGCTCCCTCGGCAACATCACCGTCACGCCGAACGGCGACGGTGACAGCACCGGCGAAAACAACGCGTCCGTCTCCGTCGACGTCAATGCCAACGGCGGCACAATCTCCTTCGATGGGCCGCTCACCGGACAGGTCACCACCAACGGCAGCGCCTCCGGCGGTCTCGATGCCAACACCGACATCATCGGCGCGCCCGACTTCGGCGGTCTCACCTCGGCGATGAACGGCATCACCAGTCAGGTCACACTCCTCAGCGGCGCGCTCAACGGTGCGGTTGGCTCCGTGGCATCCGACGTGCGCGCAATCAACAAAAAGTGCAGCGAAATCTCTGAAACGCTGTTCGATGCCTACGACAATCTCCAGACCGACGACCGCGTCACCGACGCCTCCGAGCTTGATGTCGACGCCATTGCGCTCGGTAAGCTCACCGACAGCCGCAACGACGCCAGCGTCAACGGCGACATCAACACCGGCGGCATCGCCGGCTCGATGGCATTCGAGTATTCGCTTGACCCCGAGGACGATGTCTCCTCCGATCTCTCCGGCAGCTACAAGCGCCAGTATACCTACCGCGCCGTTGTGCTCCGCTGCGTCAACACCGGCGCAGTCACCGGCAAGCGCAGCAATGTCGGCGGCATCACCGGCCGGATGGATCTCGGCCTGATTACGAACTGCGAGGGCTACGGCACAATCACCAGCGAGTCCGGCAGCTATGTCGGCGGCATTGCCGGTCTGACCGGCGCGACCATCCGCACAAGCTTTGCCAAATGTGCGCTCTCCGGCAAGACCTATGTCGGCGGTATTGTCGGCTCCGGCGTCGCCGAGACCATCGACGGCGGCGGCAGCAGCGTCTCCGGCTGCTATTCCCTCGTCGACATCACCGACTGCGAGCAATATTCCGGTGCCGTGTCCGGCTCGGCCGACGGCACCTTCACCGAAAACCGCTTCGTCTCCGACACGCTCGCCGGTCTCGGCCAGCGGAGTATCACCGGCAGCGCTGAGCCGATCGATTTTGAGACGCTCTCCGCCGTGGATAAGCTCCCGCGCAGCATGACCGCATTCACGCTCTGCTTCCTCGCGGACGACGTGGTCGTCTCCTCGCAGAGCTTCCAATACGGCGCCTCGTTTGGTGAAGATTCCTTCCCCGAAATTCCGCCAAAGGACGGCTGCTACGCCGCGTGGGATCGCACCGATCTGGAAAATCTCCATTTTGACGCCACCGTCACCGCCGTCTATACCCCCTTTACCACCGCGCTGGCCTCCGACGCCGCGCGTGAGGACGGCCGCCCCGTCCTGCTGGCGGAGGGCGACTACACCAACCAGGCTTCCATCACCGCGACTGCCGAAGCACAGACCCCCGCTGCCTTCCACGTCCGCTCCGGCAGCCTGGGCAACCGCATCAGCGCTTACTTTGAAAGCTGGAAATCCGGCAAGCTCCCGCCCATGTCGGCCAACTGGGAGGTTGTTGACCAGTGGACGGTCGCTATCGACTCGGACGCCGACGCGCCCTACCGCGTCCGCTATCTGCCGCCGGAGGGCAAAGCAAGCCGCCTGCGCATCTATGTGGAGCAGGACGGCGTCTGGCAGTCGGTTGACTATGAGACGATCGGCAGCTACCTCGCCTTTGAGATTCCCTCCGACACCGCGCGCATCGCCGCCGTGTCGACCATGCCGGTCTGGTGGATCTGGGTTGCCGTGCCGCTGCTGCTGGCTGTGCTGATCTTCCTCGCCGTACACTTCATCCGCAAGGCTGTCCGCAAGCGCAAGCCTGCTGCCCCGGAAAATGCACCGGCGGCGGTTGCGGTCGGCGCTCCCGCGGAGCAGGCCGCTCCCTCTGACAGCAACGGCAATGACGCGCTTCTGGCACGGGCGCTCTCTGCGGAGGAACGCCTTGCCCGCGTCGAAGCGGAGCTCGAGCAGCTCCGTGCCCGACAGTCAAATCCCGCATCCGCACAGAATCCCCCTACATCCCAACCGGAGAACCCACGCCCAAAAGCTGAGGCGGTCGGAACGGCCGCCCGACCGAAGCGGCATCGCTGGCTCCTTCCGCTGATTCTCGCGGCGGTGCTTGTAATCGCGGCTGTTGTATTCTTCCTGTCCTCCGGCGCGCGCAGCAGCCTGAAAGCCTATCATCTGCTGAAGGACTACATCGACCAGCCGTCGATCTCCTTCCAGGCAGATCTCTCCGTCTCGCTGGAGCGCGCCAGTGTCGACACGGAATTCACCGTGCTCCGCACTACGCAGTCCGATCCGGCCTATCTGGTGCTCACGACTGACGGCGTAACCCTCTATTGCGTAAACAACGCTATCTACCTTGAAAACGGCGCTTCCTATCCGATCGGCGGCGAGATTTTCAATTACGACGATCTGCTCACCGAAGCTGTGCAAGTCTATCAGCTTGTCGATCTCGAAGCCGAAACCAGCGGCAGCGCGACAACGTGGCGCGCCACGGCCGGCCAAGACCAATCCGCCGCGCTGGCCAAGCTTCTTGCGCCGGCGCTGCAAGAGGCCGCGCCGCGCGCTGTTCAGCTCAGCCTGACCGCGCAGGACGGCGTGCTCTCCGCACTCTGCTTCCACGCGGAGACCGCCGACGGCGCATCGCTCGACCTGACGCTCACACCGCTGAATGGCGATGTCTCCGTCCCGGCGCTGCCGGAAACCGTCCGCAGCGCGGTCGCCAACGGTGCCCCCACCGCAGACCGTACCCTGACGGACGATCTGTTCCGCCTGATCCGCGTATTCGGCAGCACGCTCGGGCAGGACACCTTCTCCGCCGACCTCGGTCTGGATGCCGACTGCGGCCCCGTCTCGCTGCATACCACGCTCCGTTACGATCAGCAGCGCAGCGATGCACAGACCATTGGCTGCCTGCAAAAAGACAGTCTCGCCGTCTACTTTACAGACGGGAAGCTCTGCGACGCCAGCGGCAACACGCTCAGCGCCGACAGCAACGACTGGATTGATGCGGCGCAGCTCCCTGCCCTCGCCTATCAGCTTTTGCTGCGCGGCGATGCATCCTGCACAGTCTCCGGCAGCGAATACACCTACTCGCTCACGCTGGACGCCGATGCGATGGAGACCATTGCGCACACCATTGCGCCCGACACCCGCCAGCAGCAGATCACCTTCACCGACGGCACGCTGCGCGCCGTTCTCACGGAGGACAGCCTTGTCTCGCTGCATCTGAGCTGCTCCGGCAGCGTTACCATCCTGCTGACCAGCGCACCGGTCGCCATCCGCGCCGACATCACACCGGCCAGCCGCACCTTCACGATCCCAGAAGCGGTATTCCATGCACTGAAGAACTAAAAAGAGAGAAGGAAACGAGATCATGGGAAATAGGATCATCTGCATCGGCCGTCAATTCGGCAGCGGCGGACACGAGATCGCCGTCAAGGTTGGCAACCAGCTCGGCCTGAAGGTCTACGAACGCGAGCTCATCCGTCTGGCCTGCGACTACGGTGAGCTTTCGGAAAAAGCCATGCAGGACTCCGACGAAAAAGCCACAAACCCCTTCCTGTTCCAGACGGTTCACGAGGGCAACTACCACGTCCTGCGCGGCAAGCCGACCTCCGAGGTGCTCTTTGCCCTGCAAAGCCACGAGATCAAGCGGCTTGCCAGGCGCGAAGAATGCGTCTTTGTCGGCCGCTGCGCCGACTATGTCCTGCGGGAGCAACCGGTGCGGCTGCTGCGCGTGTTTATCTCCGCACCGGAGGAGCAGCGCATTGCGCGCAAAATGGAGCAGGAGCACCTGTCGCACAATCAGGCCGCCGCACTGGTGAAAAAGATGGATAAGCAGCGCAAAAAGTATTATGAGACCTATACCGGGCAGGTCTGGGGGTCCGCGCACTGTCACGACCTCTGTCTCGACACCGGAAAATACCCGATCAACGAATGTGTTGAGCTGATCGCCACCAAGTTCCAAACCTTATAACAAAACCCTCTCACTTCTGTCGAGGTGAGAGGGTTTTTTCTATATTCTGTTACGATTTCTTTGCGTCCAGCGCCTTGTTGACAACCGGGGCAATCAGGCAGGCAATCACGCCGCCGATGCAAGCCGTCGCAAGCTGCGGCCAGGTAAACGCCGCCGTCACCGTAGTCAGCTTTGCCGCCGGCACAACGCTCGGCGCAACCAGCCGCACCAGCACGACATACAGCGCCAAAAACTTGCAGGCCGCCGCAGCCACCATTGCAATCAGTCCGCCGAGCCACTTTTTCCGCAGCAGCGGACGCACCGCCAACCCAAACAGCAGCGCATAGACCACATTGCCGAGCGCCACGCACGGCACAAGCTGAATAAATGCAGGGCCGATTCCGAGCAGCCACGCAAAAAACGGCGAAACTGCCGCCACGACCACGCCCGACCATACACCGCCAAACAGCGCCGCCATTGCCAGCACCAGATTGACGCAGGAGCCGGTTACAATCTGCCCAAGGCTTTTTGTCGCAAATTGCAGGCAGATCAGCAGCGCCAGGCAGATCGCCGTGCGCGCAATCCATGTTGTTTTCTTCATCACGTTTCCTCCTTCTCAGACCAGCGCCGGCTCCTCATAGAGCTTGCACGTGCGGTCATATCCCTGCGGCTTATACGTGATCGACCGGATGGCCGGCTTCGGCACGCCAAACCGCGGATTATACCCAAACAAATTGATGTACCGCATCAGATCCGCACACTCGCCCTCCATCGCCTCCAGCAACTCCCACGTCGCCGTCGCATCGTCAATCGCGCGGTGTGTGTTCTGCGTCTGGAGCTGATAGGCCTCCACAGCATTGGCCAGCTTGTGCGGATAGGGACGCCGATCCTTGTAAACCGTCATCGCATCGAGCATCTTCACGCCCTGAAGCGCGCCCGCCAATCCAAACTGATGTAAAAAATAATAGAGAAAGCAGAGGTCAAACTGCGCGTTGTACGCCACCACCAGCGTCCTGTCGCCGAGCATCTGCGCAAACCGCTCCGCGGCGTGCTGCTTCTCAATGCCATCCTCGCGGAGCATCTGCTCCGTAATGCCGGTCAGGTTCGTAATCACCACCGGCAGCCGTCTACCCGGCGAAAGATGGATAAACTCATCCATTTCCTCGTGCCGCAGCGTATCGCCCTCGCACGTCAGCTTCAAAGCCGCCAACTCGATGATCTCATCCGTCCGGCAGTTGATGCCTGTCGTCTCCGTGTCCAGCACAAGCAGACTTTCAAACTCCTCAAACAGCGTTTTCAGCATCACTCGCCCTCTTGTTCGCCCTGCCGCAGTCCGTCCAGCAGCTCCGCGACCTGCTGCGGCGTATAGTCGTAGATCTCGTCGCAGAACTGGCAGTCGATGTGAATTGTCTCCCCTTCGTCCACAATGTCCTGCAATTCCTTCTCGCCCAGGCTGATGAGCGTCCGCGTCACACGGTCACGGCTGCAATAGCAGCGGTACTCCACCGGCATCTTTTCCAGAATTTCGAGTTCAAACGCGCCGAGCACCGTGTGCAGAATTGCCGTCCCCGGCAACCCGTCCTCCATCATCTCCGTGACGTTCCCGGCCGCGCGGATGCCCGCTTCAATCCTGTCGATCACATCGTCCGGCGCACCGGGCAGCAGTTGAATCAGATAGCCGCCCGCGCACTTGACCGACTGGTCGGTGTCCACCAGCACGCCCAGCGCGCACGCCGTCGGCGTCTGCTCGCTGCGCGCGAAGTAATCTGTAATATCCTCGGCAATCTCGCCGGTCACAAGCTGGATGCTCCCGACATACGGCTCCTTCATCCGCAGGTCGCGGATCACCGTCAGCGTCCCGTCCGTACCGACCGCCGCGCCAACATCGAGCTTTCCGCGGTGCTTTTCCATCAGGCTGATCTGCGGATTCTCCACCCAGCCGCGGACATTGCCCTCCGCGTCCGACACGGCCAGCAGCGTCCCGAGCGGTCCGCCGCCCTTCACCTGCAAGGTGATCGAGCCATCCTCGATCTTCTGCATATTGCCCATCATCGACGCCGCGCTGAGCAGCCGCCCGAGCGCCGCCGTCGCCGTCGGCAGCGTCTTGTGGATCTGTCTCGCGCGCTCCACAATCCCGGTCGAGGTGACGGCCACCGCCTTCACCCAACCGTCCTTCGTCATCGCGCGTACCAATTCGTCTCTCATGTTGTCTCCTTTCTCGCTGCGAGATAGACCCGCAGCTCGTCCTCCTTCGGCGCGCGGCACTTCCGGTCTCCGAACACGTCGACCCTCGCAAAGCCGCTCTCGCGGAGCCACGCCGTCAGCTCCTCCGGGGTATACGCATACTCGATGTGCTCCTCAAACGACCGTTCCCAGACCGCCCCGGCCTTCTGAAACAGATCCATGCCGTAGTAACAGAGCCGCCGCTTCTCGTCAAATTCCGTCCGCCACACACAGTAGATGTCGTCTGTCTCGTCGAGGAACGTCTGCCCGGCCAGTCCGCGCAGTTTATAGGGCGTATTGATGTCAAACAGGAAAAGTCCACCCGGCGCCAGTGTCTCATAGACCCGCCGGAACGTCTTTTGCACATCCGCCGGCCGCGTCACATAGTTCAGGCTGTCCAGGCAGCAAATCACACTGTCCACCTGCTCTGGCAGCCGGAGCCGCTGCATCGGCTGGCAGATCAAAAACGGCCTGTTTTCGCCCAGATGTGAGCATTTTTCGTCCGCCACAGCCAGCATTTCCTCTGAAAGATCCGCGCCGGTCACGCGGTAGCCGCGCTCTGCCAGAAGCACAGCAAGGGAGCCGGTGCCGCAGGCCAGATCCAGCACTGATTCCGGCCGGATGCGGTATCGCCTGAGCAGCGTCTCCCAAAACTGCACAATTTTCTCATACGGAATGTCGTAGGTCAGCGCGTCGTAGGAGCGCGCAAGCGCCTCATATGCGCTCACTGTTTCTCCTCCGTCATGCGGTCAAAAATCGTGCGGTACGCGTCCGTGCCGTAGTTCAGACTGCGGTTCACCCGGCTGATCGTTGCGCTCGAGGCACCTGTTTTCTCCAGAATATCGTTGTAGATCAGTCCCTCGTTGAGCAGCTTGGCCACTTCAAAGCGCTGCTCCATCGCCTTCAGCTCCGAGACCGTGCACAGGTCGGTAAAGAAATCGTAGCATTCGTCCAAATCGCGCAGCTCCAGGATTGCGCGGTACAGCTCACTCTCGGGGTCGGAATGTTTGTTGCGGTTGTTCACAGCGAACTCTCCTTTTTATTGATGTTCCTATATATTAACACTTTAGTGCTTGAAAGTAAAGCACCATTTGTAAAGAATACATGAATTCTCCCCTTCTCCGCACTTTTTCCCATCCTTTTGTAAGGTTGCGCCCCTGTCTGCCCACTTCTACAATCTTCCTCCATACAAAAAGAAGCGCTTTCCACTGTCCGTCCCATCCATCCCTACCACCCGAAAAGTCTCTGCGCTCTGCTCGCGCCTTTCGGAGATGCCTTCCATGCGATTCCAGCACTGCACCCGTCCACCGCCGCAGCGGATTGCCTTCCCCTCCGGGGAAGGTGTCTGCGAAGCAGACGGATGAAGATCGGGAAGCAGTAGCAGTACATCATTGCAACCTCCGACCTTCCACCGCACCCGTAGGGGCGGACGACTCTGTCCGCCCGTTCCTCCGATCTTCCTCCGCACCCGTAGGGGCGGACGACCCTGTCCGCCCGCTTCTTCCGGTTTCCTCCGCGCCCGTAGGGGCAGACGACTCTGTCCGCCCGTTCCTCCGATCTTCCACCGCACCCGTAGGGGCGGACGACCCTGTCCGCCCGTCCACCGCCGCAGCGGATTGCCTTCCCCTCCGGGGAAGGTGTCTGCGAAGCAGACGGATGAGGGTCGGGGAGCAGTTTCAACACATCGTTGCAACCTCCGATCTT
>CAKUJA010000074.1 GCA_934661135.1 uncultured Oscillospiraceae bacterium | reverse complement strand
CACAGCTATAACGTGCTGGATGAACAAACGCGGAAACAGATTTTTACGGACATTTATGACGATGCGCAATGGCTGACGGGACTGGTTGAGAACTTGCTTTCCATTACAAAAATTGCGGACGGCAGCGTAAAACTGCACCTTTCTGATCAGGTCGTGGACGACATCGTATCGGAATCGCTCCGACATATTGACCGAAGGTCCGCAGAACATCACATCGCAGTGGATTGCGGAGATGTACCGTTGCTGGTTCGGGTGGATGCGGGACTCATCATGCAGGTGCTTATCAACTTGGTGAACAACGCAGTCAAATATACTCCGGCCGACTCGAACATCCGGATCACGGCAATCCCGCGAGAAAATATGGCTGAAATATGCGTCAGCGATAACGGTCCCGGTATCCCGGATGAACTGAAGGAACATGTGTTTGAAATGTTCTTTACCGGGGGCAATCCGATTGGCGACAGCCGCCGAAGTCTTGGGCTTGGGCTTACGCTCTGCCAAGCCATCATTCATGCCCATAATGGCGAAATGACATTGAAAGATAATTCGCCGCATGGCTGCATCTTTTCCTTTACAGTACCGCTCAGTGAGGTGAACCTAAATGAATAAGCCACTCGTCCTCGTTGTAGAAGATGATACGCCGGTGCGCAATCTGATCACAACAACGCTGAAAACCCATGAATACAGGTATCTTTCTGCGCAAAGCGGCGCAAGCGCCGTGATGGAGGCGCTGTCTCACAACCCGGACATTGTGCTGCTTGATCTGGGACTGCCAGATATGGACGGCGTGGAGATTATCCGAAAAATCCGTTCGTGGTCGAATATGCCGATCATTGTGATCAGTGCCAGAACGGAGGATGCTGATAAAATTGGGGCGCTGGATGCCGGGGCGGACGATTATCTCACCAAGCCCTTTTCCGTGGATGAACTGCTGGCGCGGCTGCGAGTGACGCAGCGGAGACTGTCGCTGATGAAAACAGACGCAGCGCAGGATTCTCCGATTTTTACGAACGGTGCGCTGAAAATCGACTATGCGGCAGGCTGCGCATATCTTGACGGTGCAGAACTGCACTTGACGCCCATCGAATACAAGCTGTTGTGTCTGCTCTCAAAAAATGTGGGCAAGGTTCTGACCCACACCTACATCACACAGCAGATTTGGGGCAGCAGTTGGGAAAACGATATTGCTTCTCTGCGGGTGTTCATGGCGACCCTGCGCAAAAAGCTGGAACGCGGAAAAGACGGGCAGCAATACATACAAACGCACATCGGAATCGGCTATCGGATGCTCCGCGTCGAATAGCAGGGAGACTTTCAAAAAATCCATGAATCATTATGCTGTTGAAAACCTGTTTGGCATAGAAGGGCTGAACATCGCATGGTACGGTATCATCATCACATTCGGCATGATCCTCGGATTTATGCTAGCACTTCGCCGGTGTAAAAAAACCGGAGTTGAACCGGATCACTTATATAATCTCGTGCTTTGGCTGATTCCCGTGTGTATTCTCTGTGCCAGAGCATACTATGTGCTTTTTGAGTGGGAGCAGTACAAGGATAACCTTCTCTCCGTTTTTCAAATCAATAAGGGCGGGCTTGCCATTTATGGAGGCATTCTCGGCGGTGTTGCTGTTGTACTGATTTACTGCAAGGTCAAAAAGCTTTCCTTCTGGTCGCTTGCAGATACGCTGATTCCCAGTCTTGTTCTTGGACAAGCCATCGGGCGTTGGGGGAATTTTGTGAATCAGGAGGCTTACGGAAATCTGATCACAAATCCAGATCTCCAATCCTTTCCGTATGGTGTTTACATAGAGGAACTCGGGCAGTGGCACCAGGCGACGTTCTTCTACGAATCTGCACTGAATACACTGCTGCTGATTGTCATGCTGATCTCCTATCCGCATTTCAGAAAAAAGGGATATCTGCTTCCGTTTTACATGATCGGCTATGGTGTGATACGCTGCTTTGTAGAGGGACTTCGTACTGACAGTCTCTATCTGATGCCAGGTGTCCGCGTGTCGCAGGTGTTGTCTGGCTGCCTGGTTCTATTGGGTGTTTTACTTGTAGGTATTATTCGCAGAAGGCAGGATATACAGGCATGAAACTAATTTGCTCTTTATTTATCACATTCTTAAAAATCGGTGCGTTCACCTTTGGCGGCGGATACGCTATGATTGCGCTGCTTGAAAATGAGTTCGTTGAAAAGAAAAAATGGCTTGAAAAAAGCGAGTTTCTGGACATGGTTGCGGTAGCCGAATCCACGCCAGGACCAGTCGCCATCAACAGTGCAACTTACATTGGTTACAAAATTGCAGGATTTGCGGGTGCAGCCATGTCCACACTTGCTGTCTGCATTCCATCTTTCTTTGTAATTTATGGTATCTCGCTGTTCTTTGATCAGTTTCTCAATTTGCGCTGGGTTTCCTGCGCATTCCGCGGGATTCAGGTATGTGTGATCTATCTGATCCTTACCGCAGGGCTGAAAATGCTTAAAAGTATTGACAAAAACGCACTAAACTTGACGCTTCTCACGTTGGTCATGGCTTCCATGCTCTGCTGCTCGATTACAGCAGTTTCGTTTTCCTCTGTGTTTTACATCCTGATCTGCGGCGCGGTCGGGCTTGTTGTTTTCTTTCTGCGAAAAATCCGGAAAGGAGATGGGAAAACGTCATGATATACCTGCGTCTGTTTCTGAACTTTTTGATGATCGGTGCCTTGTCTTTCGGCGGCGGCTATGGAATGGTTTCGCTGGTACGCGAAACGGTGCTTTCCAACGGCTGGCTGACAGAGAACGAGTTTCTGAATTTTATTGCCGTATCTGAATCCACACCGGGACCCCTTGCCGTGAATATGGCAACCTTTATCGGCTCAACACAGGGCGGAATCCTCGGTTCATTTGTTGCAACGCTGGGCGTGGCGTTGCCGTCATTTTTGATTATTCTCTTAATTGCATCCGCACTAAAGAATCTGATAAAATATGCACCCGTCAACGCCTTTTTATCGGGAGTTCGTCCGTGCGTTGTAGCGATGATCCTTGCGACCGCGCTCAGCATGGCGCTGTCTACGCTGTTTGGCCTCACAGATTTACAGGCCGGATTTGCGCCCGATTTGCGCTCAATCGCAGTATTTGCCATGCTCGGAGCAACGCATCTGATTTGTAAAAAAATCAGAAAAACAGCTCCATCGCCAATTCTGATGATCCTGTTTTCAGCAGGCCTCGGAATCTTGTTTTGGTGCATATTCTAGCATGGCGATTGATTTTATTTCCAACTTCAATAGCAATTTCTGCTGAACCGCGCTTATTTCATTGCGTATAATTTCGAGCGACATCACCCTTCATTCATGATACCGCTCCGCGCTTCGGCCATACCATTCTGCCACAGATGAGCTGACCATCGTTGTAATAGCGAGGACTTGAAAGTCCTCGCTATTAGCATAGTCATCGACGAATCATCGATGCTGTCGCTGGAGCTTTTTGCTGGCCTGCTCAGCAAGCTTCCTGCAAATTGCAGCCTCGTGTTGGTGGGTGACCCGAACCAGCTCAGTTCAGTTGGTACGGGAAACCTGATTCCGGAGCTGCTGGAGCTCGGATGCCCTGTCACGCGTTTGGAACAGCAGTACCGTCAGTCGGACAATGAATCCGCGTTGTTTTACAATGTCGTGAACTATCCAAATCTCAGTGATTCCGAGGAGTTGAAATTCGATGACTCCTTCCAGCTGATTCCTGCCAGCGAAGGTGACATTTTTAAGGTGATTCAAGAGGAAGTGGTAAAGCGGCATCTCGCTGGCGAGAATGTCCAGGTCATCGCCACGACAAGAGCCGATGTCAAAAAACTGAATGAAACGCTCCAGCAGGTGGTCAATCCGCCTGCTGAAGGAAAACCGGAAGTTACGCATAATGGCATTACCATCCGCGAAAACGACCGCACCATGATTCTCAAGAACAATCGTGAGGAACGCTGCTTTAACGGCGACATTGGTACGGCGCATGTTGAGCCGATGGAGGGCGGCAGCGCGTTTATTCACATTCCGCTCTCCGCGAACCGCCAGCCTAAGTTTTTCAGTGCCAAAATTGGGAGCACACTCGCGCTGGCTTATGCGTTGACCGTGCACAAAAGTCAGGGCAGCCAGTATGATACGGTCATTATGCCTGCCAGCACAGACTGTCAAAAAATGCTTCGGCGCAATCTTTTCTACACAGCAATCTCTCGTGCAAAAAAGCAGGTCATCCTTGTTGGAAGTAAGGAGGCGCTCCACATCGCAATGGTCACGCCGCCGGAGCCGCGCAAGAGTATGCTGGTCATCAAGACGCACCAGAAGATGCACTTTGCCGCATAAGCTTCAAATATCCTGTTATTGATATGCGCGCCACAGGCGCGCATATCAAAGAGCTGATGAACACTCGGGAAGTCACGGTTCAAGACGTTCAGGAAGCGATGGGACTTGCCTCACCGCAGGCAGTATATCGTTGGCTGCGTGGAAGTAATATGCCAAGCGTGGACAATTTATACGCACTTAGCCGGTATCTGAACGTTTCAATGGAGGATGTGATTGTAGAGAAAGCCGCATAACACAGATAAAACACGAGCCGGAAGCAGAAATTTGCTTCCGGCTCTTTCTATATCTTGATGAATTATTGGAATCGTGGGGTAGTCTGTCTTTCAATCTGTTTCTGCTTCCTTACCGACCACGAGCAAGAATTTGAAATACGTCTCACGGTGAGACGTATTTCGACAAAGACCGGACTGGGGAGATTCTCCAGTCCGGTTTTTTGATACATATTATAATTTAGAATCCTGAAGAAATGCGTCTCACCGTGAGACGCATTATTTTTGTTTGAAAATACGACCCGGCATCTGCGCGCGGGGATGATACCGATAAGGCTGTTTCTTATGCGAGAGAATTGCACCGCCCCATGCTGATGATCCACCCGGACACATTGAAAACGACATACTCCTGCGTGGAAGTCTGATGTGTCAGCGCACTGTCCTTTGCTATAATGGGTATAGAAAAGACTTCATAAAGTTCTGCAAATTTACGATGGAACTTCAAATCTCCCTTGAGATCATCGGCATTTCCGCGTTTTGGGTGACGGGATTTTTGACGGCTGTTCTGACTGCGAATACAGACACGCTACTTGCAAGAAGTATTCTGCATCGTCTGATACCGATTGATCTTTGCGGAAACGACGCAACTAATCAATATTTTGATACCGAACCGCATTGACTTTTTGCAACGCTATTGTATAATGGTGTCAGAAATTAAGATATGATTGTGTTTTCAGGTCTTCGTAAATTTGCAGAACTTTATGAAGTCGAAACCGTCATGTTTTGTATGTGCAGGCGTCACAACTATGCCGGCATATACGGAGAATGGCAGAATTTTGACAATTTAATATGTTTACCAATGAAGAATTGTAATTGCAGGTTATCTCTTACTTATAGTCTGCAATGAAAGAGCAATGAATCTACTCGCCCGGAACTGTGAGGATGAGCAAGTTTCTAAAGTAGCTTGGAGGAAACGAAAGACAGCGTTACACAACAAGCTACGTGGCCGAAAGGCCGCCATTGTGGGGTTTACCCCATGAGAAGGTAGGAAACAGAGCGCGGACGCGACCTGCGTCCATAGTCCAAGTCAGGAGAATCGCTTTTCTTCGCCTGCATGAGATGCTGCCTGTTTTATGATCTCATTACGTGCAGAAGTTGGTAAACAAAGGGTAGATAGCACGATGATCCTATCGGTATTTCGGAACAAGGCGCCGATTTGCTTCTAAAGTTGAAGCAAATCGGTGTTTTTTTGTTTTTGAAGCAATCGGATCATCTCGCGTCAGCGGGATGATTTGTTTTTTTGCGTAAAAATCGATAGGAGGATCATCTGCGATGGTAGACAAAGCAGCCAAGGCTGAAGCCAAAAAGGAAAACAAAAGCAAAGAGAAGCCGCAGCTTCAAGGCAAAGGCCGCCGGTTCCGCGCCGATCTTCTTCTGGATGAGAATTACAGGAAGAACGATGTACGCGCTTGAATTACAAGGGTTCAAATGCCCGCAGAATAAGAACGTGCGGAAAACGCAGGAGTTCAAAGCCGAGTACCAGCGGCAGCTCACAAAGTTCCGGCAGGAGCAGGCCGCAGAAAAGGAAGCCAAACGCGCTGCGCGGCAAGCCGAACGGCAGGAACCGGCTGCGGAGGAAAGCACACCATAATTTATTTGCACAATCCGTATTGGGAACGGATTTGCACATAGACCTGATCTCATCCCCCTGAGATCAAACTGCCAGCGCGTCATCCCCTGACGCGCAGAAATCCCCGGTTCCGAATTGGGAACGCGGAACCGGGGGATCTCAAAACAAATCTACCGGGCCTTCGCCCGTCTCGAAATGATGAATCGCATCGACAACTGAATAGCCACAGCATGAGAGCATATTGCCCCGGCGAAGCGACGCGACGAGACGAGCGCACCAACGGGCAGAAAACGCGGTCTACGTCGCGGCGGGCGGGAGCGCAGGAAGCGGTATGATGATCTTCTGAACGACAAGACCAAAAAGTATGGCACTGCCGCAAAGAAGAAACTCGCAAGTATTCTCCAGCAGGCACAGACGAATATGAACGCTGCGGAATCCTGCGAGCGTGTCATGGCCATTTACACCAAGGCTGTTGCTGACCTTGACGCTGTGAAACCGGGCGACATTGAAGTTACGTTCCGTCTCATCGGTGCGCTGGAAGCCACGCAGGATGTCAATCTGACGAGCGACAGCTATCTGCCCGAATACGTCACGTGGGTTCCCACCAAAACGTATGCGCTGCAAGAGAACGCTACGGTTTATGACCTCTTTACCGAAGCCATGAGCGAAGCAGGCTTGCGGTATATCGGTGCGGAAAGCAACTACGTCAGCACGATCTACGCCCCGTACTGCCTCGGCGGATACGCGCTCAGCGAGTTTACCAACGGCAGACGCTCCGGCTGGATGTACACAGTCAACGGCACGCATCCGAATCAGGGACTCAAGAACTGGACACTGAACGACAATGACGTGGTTGTCTGGCACTATGTCAACGACTATTCGCATGAGGTTGCAGACTGGTTCAATGATCCGCAATATCCGTCTCTCGGCAACGGCACCTACTACAACGGCTGGCTCCGCGCTGCGGACATTGCACCGGAGCAGTACGTCCAGCAGCTCCTTGCAAAGATCCTGACAGTCGGCAAACACGGCACGGTCGAGCCGAAGCTGACATTCCAGCACATCGGCAAGTCTGTTACCTTCACCTTCAAACCGGACATCGGCTATAAGGTCAAGGACGTCAAGGTCAACGGCAAGTCTGTCGGCGCGGTCACAACCTATACGGTTTCCAAGCTGACTGTCTCGACGCGCATTGAGGTCGAGTTCACCAATGGTAAACTTCCGTTCACGGATGTTCTCACTTCGGACTGGTTCTATGAGGATGTGGCCTTTGTTTACAACGAAGGACTGTTTGCCGGTACGAGCGACACCACGTTCTCTCCGAACGCCGCAATGACGCGCGCGATGCTTGTCACGGTTCTGTATCGCTTGGAGGGTGAACCTACGGTTTATGGCCGCAGCGGATTCTCGGATGTCCAGTACAACGGCTACTATGAGGACGCTGTGACGTGGGCAGCCGGCAACGGCATCGTCAACGGTACCAGCACCACAATGTTCAGCCCGAACGCAAACGTCACCCGTGAGCAGATGGCAGCGATCCTGTACCGCTACGCGCAGCACAAGAAGTACAATACCGCCGCAAGCTCCGGCTTGAACGGATTTACAGACCACGCAAGCGTGTCCGGCTATGCCGCGGCTTCGCTGGAATGGGCTGTTGCCGAAAAGCTGGTCAACGGCAGCACCGGTAAGCTCATGCCGACCGGCAACGCCACCCGCGCACAGGTCGCAGCCATTCTCCACAGATTTGTTGAGAACGTAGCTAAGACCACAAAATAATCACTTTGCAGCACAGGACTACTCCCTCCCCTACATGGGGAGGGGTGGCCCTGCTTGCCGCATTTATAGGGGGAAATACAAATGAGAAGAATCAAACGAATTTCCGCATGGATTCTGACCCTCGCGATCCTTTTGACGCTGACGGTTCCTGCGTTGGCGGCGTCCAGCGTCCAGAGCGAGGTACAAGGCAGCGCCGCCTATATGGTGTCCGCTGTCAAATCCCCGGAGGTCGGCTCCATCGGCGGCGAATGGGCAATTATCGGTCTTGCCCGTTCTGGTTACACTGTTCCCGCAAATTACTACGATGATTACTATGCGCGCGTTGAGAAGTACGTCAAGAACTGCTCCGGCGTGCTGCATGAAAGAAAATACACCGAGTATTCCCGCGTCATTCTCGCCCTGACTGCCATCGGGCGCGATCCGTCCAAGGTCGCGGGCTACAATCTTCTGACCCCGCTGGGCGATTTTGAAAAAACGATCTGGCAGGGCATGAACGGCCCCATTTGGGCATTGATCGCGCTGGATTCCGGCAATTACGACATTCCGAAGAACCCCGCCGCAAAGACGCAGGCCACGCGCCAGCTTTACATCGATGAGATCATCAAGAATCAGATGAAGGACGGCGGTTGGAGTTTGACCGGCACTGGCGATTCCGATGTGGATATTACCGCAATGGCGCTTCAGGCACTTGCAAAATATCAGGATCAGAAGGCCGTCAAGACCGCGACAGACAAGGCTCTGACCTACCTTTCCAAAGCGCAGGACAGCAATGGCGGCTTTGCATCGTGGGGAACGACGAACGTCGAGTCCGTTGCGCAGGTCGTGGTCGCGCTCTGTGAGCTTGGGATTTCTCTGGATGACAGCCGTTTTGTGAAAAACGGCCACACGCTGACGGAAAATCTTCTCTCGTTCCGGCAGTCTAACGGCGGCTTCTACCACGTTCTCGACGGTTCGGACGGCAACAACCAGATGTCTGCGGAACAGGGGTTCTATGCTCTCGTCGCCATTGACCGCGCGGAAAACGGTCAAAACAGCCTGTACCGTATGGGTGACGTGACGAAGGATACCTCAAAACCCAACACGAGCGTCAGCAAAGGTAATGTGGACGCTTCTGTGAATGTTCCCGGCGTGACCGCTCCCGGCACAACGTTCACCGATGTGAAAAATCATGTGAACAAAGCTGCTATCGAAGAACTTGCATCCCGCGGCATCATCAATGGCATGGGTAAGGGCACGTTTGCACCGAATAAGACGATGACGCGCGCGGAATTTGCTGCTATTGTCACCCGCGCCCTCGGTCTGGCTGCAAAGGATACGAAAGTCTTTACGGACGTTCCCAGCTCCAAATGGTACGCCGGTTACATCGGCACAGCCAACAGCAGCGGCATTGTCAACGGCGTTGGCAGCGGCAAATTTAATCCGGACGGCACCATCACCCGGCAGGAGGCCGCCGCAATGGTGGCAAGAGCGGCGAAGCTCTGCGGTCTGGATACTGCGATGGACGCGGCAGCGACAAAGGATATGCTGGCGCAGTTCGGAGACTACCGGAGCGTTGCAAGCTGGGCGAAGGAACCGATGGCGTTCTGCTACTCCGTCAATATTCTCGACCAGAGTGACCTCAATATTGAACCCACAAAGGCGATTCTGCGCTGCGAGATCGCGCAGATGCTTTACAATATGTTGACCGCTGCGGAGTTGATTTAACATGACATTTTGGCAGAAACACAAATGGAAAATCCTTGCGCCGGTACTGATCGTTCTGGTGCTGGCGGCAGCGTTCGTTTTTGGCAATCAGAATATCCCCGCGCAACCAACCCCCGCCGAGCAACCGACCGTTGCTGCTCCGGTGGAGGCACCGGCGCAGAACGCGGCGGAATCAAATACGCCGGACAAGGTTAAGACAGAACCGACGCAGACGCCCACGGAAAGCACACCGGAGACGTCTGACGAGCCGCAGGCAGACAAGCCCGCACGGACTGACACCGAGCCGCCAGAGTATCTTTCGCCGGAGGAAATCCAGGCAAGTGCAACCGGCGAATATGAAGAAGTGGGCGGCATGATGATCGACACCGGCACGGGCAAGGACAAGTACCAGACCGACCCCGTGCCGGAGGGCAAGCCCATCCCGGTCGAGCCGGAGGACGTGGAAATTGGCGATGCGGAGTACACCTGCACGCTGTCCATCTCCTGCGCCACGATCCTTGACAATATGGACCTTTGCAACAAGGAAAAGCGTGAGCTGGTGCCGGAGGACGGCTGGATTCTGAAACCGATGACCGTCACATTTTATGAGGGTGAGAGCGTTTTTAACAT
>CAKUJA010000073.1 GCA_934661135.1 uncultured Oscillospiraceae bacterium | reverse complement strand
CGGTAATGCTGTTTACACTGGCGATGTGCTTCGGCCTTGGCTATTTTATTGGCAAGGCACTCGGCCTGAACTGGAAAACGAGCAGCCTGATTAACGCCGGTACTGGCATCTGCGGTGGCAGCGCAATCGCGGCAATTGCGCCGGTGATCGATGCGACGGATCTGGACATTGCCTATGGAATGTCGGCAACGTTTTTGTTTGATATGGTGATGATCGTCGTATTTCCGATTTTGGGTCGTTGGCTGGGATTGTCGGATGCAGCGTTCGGTCTGTGGGCGGGCACGGCGGTCAATGATACGTCGAGCGTTGTGGCTACCGGATACGCGTTCAGCGAGGCCGCAGGAGATTTTGCAACGATGGTGAAGCTGACGCGCACACTGGCAATCATCCCGGCAGTGTTGGTGTTTGCGGGAATCAGCGTCCATTTGAAGAAGAAAGAAGCTGCGGCGGAACAAAAGGCGGTCAAGGTCAATATGAAGTCGGTGTTTCCTTGGTTTATCCTTGGGTTCCTGGCGATGTCCGGCCTGACGAGCCTGGGACTCATCCCGGCAGCGCTCGCGTCTGCGCTCAAATCTGTAAGCAAGTTTTTGATGGTTGCAGCGCTCGCTGCGATTGGCTTGAATACCGATTTTAAGACGCTTTGCAAGTCCGGCGCAAAGCCGATGCTGCATGGGTTCATTATTTCGCTGCTTGTGGTGCTGGTTGCCATCGGCGTGGAGTATCTGATTGGCGTTGCACCGTACGGTACTCTTGGATAATAAAAAGCACCGGACGGTTCTTCAACGTTTCATAGGGACAATTTGTGAATCTACCCATAAAGTAACCGCTGAATCAATCGTCTGTGGTTATCGGCGGGTCTTTTTCGCCAATCCTGCGCGTTTGAACGCTTGACTTGACGAAAAATCTCTCACCGAATCTGCTTGCCGAATTGTGCGCGTGATTGCAAGGGCGATAGCAGCAACCTGTTTGCTGTTGTAGCGCAATCGACAGCATGATACAAAACATATTCTTTTTTGCTCTTGATTTCTTTCCGATAACTGTTGTAATAATTATTAGGGCAGACGCAATTTATCCATGCATATGATATTGGGCATGAACAAAAATACCCGCAAGCCATCAAAACGATGACTTGCGGGTATTCCATTTGCACCGTATCGGTAGTGCATTTGGAATCCGCTTCGTTTCCCTATACGATGGAGCCATAGTCCGGTGCTTTTGTTATTTGAAGCATTCGCAGCAGGTCATGCCGGTGTCGGCAATGAGCTGCGCAAAGCGCTGCTTGTCTTGGAAAAGGACGCGATCAGCACCGAGCGCGGAAGCGATCTGCGAGACCGGGACGAGCTCCGGCATGGTCGGGCGCGTCGGAATGGAGCAGTAGGGGCACTGCATGGCGCAGACGGGGGTCGGCAGCAGAACTGTCAGCTCCGCCGCGCCCTGCTGCCGCAGGAGCTTGCAGAGCAGCTCGACAGTGACGCCGGTAAAAATTGCTTCGTCGACCAGGCAGATGTGCGCGCCGCGGATCAGCTCTGCGTTGATCTGCATACTGCTTTTCAAAAAATCCAGTCGCGCGGCATTATCCTCGGTAAAGAATGAGCGGCGCGGACTGGTCTTGTGAATGGCGTGAACCAGGGGAATACCGGTTGCTTCGGCCAATCCTTCAGCATAAGGAATACCAGAATTTGGAATCGGACAGATGTAATCGAGTGCCTTTTGGAGGAAAATGGGGAGGGCGAGCGCGGCGGCTGCGCCAAGATTGCGGCGAAATGCGGCAACCGTGCCGCAGGGAAGCGGCGCATCACACGGCAGCTTGTAGACCAAATTTACGGCACAGCGCATTTGATGCGCCATCGCTGCGGCACCTGCGGCAAAATCATGCGGCAGAGTGAGGCTGTCCGCTGCGGAAAACGAGAAGGTTGGGGTGTGCGGTGCGGGGGAGAAGACAGAGCTGGAAACGCAGGTGGAAGTGCCGGACGCAGAAGGGGCGGCAGATGCAGAAATGCAAGACGCCGGGGAACCGGAGGGCGCCGGAGTGTGCGGTGCGGAGGAGATACTGGGGGCAAAGGGGGCGGCAGATGCAGAGGTGCAGGGAGCCGGGGAACCGGATATGGCGTCCGGAGCTGCCGGGGAAAGCGCTGAGGGCGGGAGGAGACGACCCTGCGGGAGATGATGCACCGGGCGCGAATAGGGTGCAAGACGCGCGAGAAATTCACGGCAGGGCATGGCGTCGCCGCCTTGCAGGAAACAACGGCCGGAGATCGGGATGGAGACGGCAACCAGAAAGGCGATGTCGTCGACCAGAATGGGGTGGACGATCTCGTCCGGCGCGGCGTGGACGGGAATATCGGTCGTCGGATCATAGCCGGAGAAGCCATAGAGCTGGTCGTAGTAGAGGTGCCAGCCGACCGTGATGGCGGAATTGCGTACGTCAAAGACAGACTCGAGGAATACGAGCTTCCAGCCGCAGGTAATCAGGCGCATGGAGAGCAGCTCCCCGCAGATTGCATCGGTAAAGATGACAGTACCGGAGGAGGACTGCGCAGAATACGCAAAAAGCGCGGCCTCATCCTGAACGGAGTAGACCGCGTGGCGGCGACTGAGAATGGAATGAAGTTTCTGCGTGAGAAGCGAAGGGGTACCATAGATGAGAATTGTTTGTGGCATGATCGAAAAATGTCCGGCGCGGCAGCTCTGCACGCAGAGCTGCCGCTAAAGTGTGTCAAATTACCAGACACAATGGCCGCCGTCGACCAGAACGTCGGAACCGGTGATAAAGGTGGCAAGGTCGCTGAGAAGGAAGGCAACCAGACCTCCGATCTCGTCCATTGTGCCAAAACGCTGCATGGGAGTATCTTTTGCGATTTCGTCCAGATAGGACTGCGGGATATTGTCGTGAATGCCCGAGAGCATATAGCCGGGACTGATACTGTTAAAGCGGATATGGTCGCGGCAGAAGTCCATTGCGAAGGACTTCGTCAGATGGAGCACACCGGCCTTCGTTGCGGTATAGCAGATGGAGTGCCGTGCGCCCTCGCCGTGCGCTTCGTTGACAATGTGCGCGGACATAGAGGCCGTGTTGACGACGGCACCGCCCTTGCCCTGCGCCTTCATCTGGTGTGCGGCGGCCTGATTGACCAGCATCATGCCGGTGAGATTGACATTGACCATGCGGTTCCAGCTTGCAAGAGGCATATCGCCGTTGTCATCCGGAGAGATGATGCCTGCGTTGCTGTGAACGAAGTTGACCTCGCCGTAGGTGCGGAGGACATCGTCCATCATCGCATGGACGGAATCGGGATCACCGACGTCGCAGCGGAGCGCGATGCAATGCGTGCCGAAACGCTTGTTGATCTCCTCGGCGTTCTGCCGGGCACGCTCGAGGTTGATGTCGACGAGCGCGACATCTGCGCCCAGCTCTGCCAACGCGGCGGCGGTGCTGCGGCCGATGCCGCCGGCAGCGCCGGTCACGAAGCCTTTTTTGCCCTCAAAGGAGAAACGATCTTTGATCGAGCGAAGATGCGAAATATCAATGGCCGTTCCCATAACGTGCTCCTTTCTTTGAAACGTCAAACGTCGTCGCTGAAGCGGAACACAAGCTTAATATACTTGCCGCTGAGCGCTTTGTCAAATGCTTCCTGGCATTGCTCGGGCGGAAAGACGCCTTCGATGATGTCATCAAAGTCGATCGAGCTGAGCATGGCGACCGTGGCGGGGAAGGAGTCTGCCGAGGTATACATTCCGTGAATATGCTTGGATTGTTCGTAAAGCGTCCGGTAGGGGTTGATTTTCAACTCGAAATCAGGCTTATACATGGCGAACATGACGCAATGGCCGTTTTTGGTCATCAGGTCGGGCATGGCCTGCGCGGCAGAGCTGGCGCCGGAGCATTCGATGACGGCGTCGAAGCCGAGACCGTCGGTCAGCGCCATGGCCTGTTCCTTCCAATCCGGCTCCATCGGGTTGACGCAGGCGTCCGCGCCGCATTTGAGGGAGACGGCGTGCTTGGCCTCGACGATGTCGCTGACGACGATCAGCGACGCGCCGGCCTTGCGGGCGAGCTGCGTGGCGTAGAGACCGATGGGACCTGCGCCGGAGACGAGCACGCGGCTGCCGAAATGGACGCCGACGGTCTTGCAGGCGTTCAGCGCAATGGACAGCGGCTCGGTCTGCGAGGCGTGCAGCAGGGAGACGTTGTCGGGAATCTTATAGACCTGCGACATATGCCAGCAGACGTATTCGGCCATGCCGTCGAAATGCGCTTCGGGATGTTCACAGAAGTTTTCCTGTCCGGTGCGGCAGAAATAGCAGGAGTTGCAGAAGTGCGTATAGTTGGCGGTGATGCGGTCGCCGACCTTCAATCCCATTTCCTTGGCCTTTTCGCCGAGATCTTCGATGACGCCGGAGATCTCATGTCCCATGCGATAGGGGATCATGGAACGGATGGCCGCTTCCAGCTCCGGGGTCAGGTTGCCGCGGACGACGTGCGCGTCGGAGCCGCAGATCGAGGCGTAGGCAATGCGGATGAGGACGTCTTCGGGGCCTGGAACCGGCTTTTCGCACTGAAGCAGCTCCACCTTGCCGGGGATATGCTCGGAAACCTTTGCGTATTCAGTCAATGCAATTGCTTTCATATCGTTGTGCATCCTTTCCATCGATTATTTGCCGAGCAGCTCGCGCACGGCGCGCTTGATGCCCTCGGGATCATAGCCAAAGTGGGCGTATAGCTCATAGCAGTCGCCAAGGGGCGGGAAGTCCTCTCCGGGAATGCCGAGGCGGCGGAAGGGGACGCCGATGCCGGCATCGGCCAGCGTTTCGGCGACGGCACTGCCGAGACCGCCGGTGATCAGGTGATCCTCCGCCGTGACGATGTGGCCGGTTTCCTTCGCGGCCTTGACGATCGCTTCCTTGTCGAGCGGCTTGATCGTGTGCATATCGAGTACGCGGACGGAAATGCCTTCCTTGGCAAGACCGTTGGCCGCAGAGATCGACAACGCGACGAGCGAGCCGGTGGCGATGATGGTGAGGTCGGTACCGTCGAGCGCGGTGATGGCCTTGCCAACTTCATAGTCATAGTTTTGCGTCGTGTAGACGGCTGGCTCCGCGCCGCGGGCGATGCGGAAGCAGACGGGACCGGGATATTCCAGCGTGGCGCGGATGGCCTTGATGCACTGCGCCGAGTCGCTCGGGGCGATGACGGTCATGTTCGGCAGATCGCGCATGACGGCAAGATCCATGATGTTATAGTGCGTCGGACCGCCGCCGGAGGTCAGACCGGAATGGGTATTGATAATGCGGATGGGGACATTCTGGTAGGCCACGTCGGTATGCACCTGATCGAGCGCGCGCAGCGCGAGGAACGGGCCGAAGCCTTGCAGATAGACGATCTTGCCGTTGAGCGCCATGCCTGCGGACACGCCGACCTGATCGGCTTCGGCGATGCCGGTATCGATGAAGCGTTCGGGGTATTTTTCTTTGAATTCGCCGATTTTGCCGCTGGCGCCGACGTCTGCGCCGGTGATAACGATGCGCTCGTCGTGCTCGGCAATCTGCGCCAGCTCCTCGACGTACATTTCACGCGCAGAGAGCGCCTTGATGAGGTTTAGATGCTCGAGATCGAGTTCGCCTTCAAATACAATTCGTTCCGCCATTATGCCTGCTCCTTTCTGAGCGCTTCAATGCTCTGGAACATCGCGTGCTCCATGTCCTCGTTGGGAACCATGAAAATGTGACTGCCGGCCGTGCCCGCGACACCGGGGATCATGCCGATGCCCTTGAGCGTGTTGGAGATGATCGCAATCGGGCGGCGGCGCGTCTGGGAGTCGGGCTTCGGCAGCTTGTCGAGCGCGGCGAGCACCTGCGCCATGTCATTGCCGTTTTCAATGTTGATGACATCCCAGCCGAAGGATTCCAGGCGCTTGTCCAACGGCTCAAGCGACTTGATCTCTGTGGTGGTGCCGCCAATCTGGAACTGGTTCTTGTCGACGATCAGCACGAGGTTGCCGAGACCGTACTGCGCACCGGTCATCAGAGCTTCCCAGTTGGAGCCTTCGTCCATCTCGCCGTCGCCGGTCATGCAGACGACCCAGTAGTCGCGCTTGTCCATGCGCGCCGAGAGCGCGTAGCCGACGGAGAGGGAAAGGCCATGGCCGAGGGAGCCGGTTGAGGCCTCGATGCCCTTGAGATAGTGATAATTCGGGTGCATACCGAAGCGGCCGCCGACCTGGTTGTATTCGCTCCAAAGCTCCTGCTTGGTGTATAGACCCTTGTCGACGAGAATGTTATAAAGGACGTGGCCGCAGTGACCTTTGGAGAGGATGAAGCGATCGCGGTTGGGGTCGTCGACCTGTTCCGGCGACCAGTTCAGAAAATCGTAGTAGAGCGCAACAGCCATTTCCACCATGGAAAAGCCACCGCCCATGTGACTGTATCCGATGTGCTCCGTGGTGACGACGATGTCTTTGCGGAGCTGCTCGGCTTTCGCTTCCAGGCGCGCAAGGCGTTCGTTTGCATTGCTCATGCGTGAAGTTCCTCCTTTTGGATTTGGAATCGGGGATGGCGCTTGGCCATCCCCTTGAGATTGATTGGGTTATTCCGCGCGGCGGCGCTCCAGCTCAAGACGGATCTCCTCGTGTTTCTCCGGCGTGAGGTCGAAGAACAGGTTGAAGATCACGATGAGCAGGCAGCAGAGACCCGTGATGAGGTTCATGCCGATGTTCATAACGTTCTGCACGGTGGCGCTCTGCGCAACGTTGGCCACGTAACCGGCTGCGCCCATCCACGCGATGAGGATTGCGGGGCCGACTGCGCCGCCCGCCTTCATCATCAGCGAGACGAAGGAAGCGATGAAGCCGTCGACACGGACACCGGATTTGTATTCACCGACGTCGACCGTGTCACCGACGATGCCATAGGCATGACCGATGCCAGCGCACTGCATGACCTGCGAGATTGCGTAGGTGATGAACCAGAACACGCTGCCCGGCGTGAGGAAGTAACCAATTGCGGCGAACAGACCGCCGAGACCATAGCAGAAGATGAGACACTTGCCCTTGTTCTTCAGCCAACTGAACACCCAGGAACCCACGAAGCCGGAGCCGACGATTGCAGCGGCAAGGCCGAGCGTCGAGGCAATGGAGACGAGGGCGGCATTGTTGCAGACGTAGGTGAAGTAGTAGACCATGACGGTCATCTTGCCATAGGCGCAGAAGCCGATCATAAAGAAGCTGAGAGCGATGATGATGGCGTACTTGTTCTGGAAGAAGGCGGAGAACTGCTTCTTCATCGGGATCTTAACCTGGTGCTTCGGAGGCTTGACGACTTCCTTCACCTTATAGGACGACCAGAACAGCGTCGGCAGGCCGATGACAACGCAGACGATGACGGCCAGCAGATAGCCGCGCGGGGTCTGCGTGGTGCCGTCACCCACGCCGGAGAAGAACACGATCAGGGGAACTGCAATCAGACCCGCCCAGCTTGCGCCGATGTTGGCAAAGACCATGCGCAGACCGGACAGCTTGGCGCGTTCGCCGGAATCGGACGTCAGGACGCCGTTTAGCGCGCCGAAGGGCATATTACAGCAGGTGGAGAAAATGGTGACCAGCAGGTAGGTGACCCACATATAGATCATCTTGAAGGTGTAGCTCCAGGAGGCCTGCATGGCGAACAGGGCGATGATGGAAAGGGACATGGCCAGCGCACCCCAGCGCACCCATGGCTTGTACTTGCCTTTCCCCTTATCGACCGAGCGGTCGGCCATGGAGCCGATGATCGGGTCGTTGATGCCGTCAAAGATGCGGACAAAGAGCGTCAGGAACGAGACGGCTCCGGCTGCGATGCCCATCTGGTCTGTCAGGAACACTGCCATGAAGGCGCTGATCCAGTAGTAGATGGAATTGTAGCCGAATTCGGAGATGGAGTAGTCTAGTCGCTGCCGGAATGACAGCTTGATGTTCGTGGCAAGCTCTGCTTGCTTTTCGATATTGGACATTGCTTTCTCTCCTTCTTTTTGTTTTGTGTGGGGGTCTCCTCTACGTGTCTTATTTTAATATGGAAAATATGAGGTCTCAACGTCAATTCCATGATCTTTTTTGGAATCGGAGGTTAATTTTTTGCACCATCGGGAACTGGAATGGCTGATGTGCAATATTTTGACATATATGTTCATATAAAACGGAATTGATAGAATAAAATTATGCAATATGACTAAATTCAAAAAAGGAAAGATACAGGATAACCTAAAAAAGAGCAATACTTGGCTGGGATGTGCAAAAAAAAGACCGCCGGCAGGCTGGATATGCCTTGCCGGCGGAGGGAAACTCAGCAAAATAGGATGATAAGGTGGAATATTTTGTGGTCATAATTTCAACAAAATTCGTAAGTATTGCCGCGTACCAAAGAGCTGCATGGCGTGCTGAAATTCGTCGAGGGGGAGCACCTGATCGATCAGGCAGGCGATGTTGAGATGGCGCAGGATATTGGCGCTGTCGGCAGTATAATTGGAAGTGCCGGCGCCGAAGTTGGTGAGAATGGTGACTTCTTTCCAATATAGCTCCATGAGGGAGAGCTTGAGCAGGTCGTTGGCCTTGTAGTTGGAAAAGAGCATGAGCGTGCCGCCGCGGGCGAGCAGACCGACCGCGTTTTCAATGGCCGTCAGCTCTCCGGCGGCGTCGATCACGACGTCGAATCCCTGACCGTCAGAATACATGAGAATGAGCTCCTCAATGCGTTCGATGGCTGGGTCGATCACGAGGTCGGCACCGAGCTTGTGAGCGAGGGAGCGCTTCGCCGCGACCGGCTCGCTGACGGCGAGAATCGAGGGCATCCGCTTTTTAAGAAGCTGAAGCAGCAGCAGGCCGCTGGCGCCGCCGCCGAGCAGCAGAACGCGGCTGCCGGGTTGGAGATTCAGCCGCTCGACGCAGCGCGTGCAGGTGGAGACCAGCCAATAGAGCGCGCCCTGATCGAGCGGGATTTCATCCGGCAGATGGACGAGGTTTTCTGCGTTGACAACAATATATTCGCTGGAAGCGCCGCCGGCGGCGCTTCGCTCGGGGCAGAGATTGGTGCGGCCGCGGCGGCAGGCCGGGCAGACTCCGCAGCCGCGCAGGATATTACAGCTCACATGGTCGCCGACGGCGAATCCCTGCGCTGCGGCCTGTGTGCCGAGCGCAGCGATCTCACCGGAAAATTCATGCAGAAGGCGCTGACTGTTGTAGACGCGGCCGAGATAGCCGGCAAAGGCACTGTAATCATCGGCGTTGATAGCCGCATAACGCACACGGACAAGCGTCTGCTCCGGCGAAGTGAGCTTCGGCTCGGGGCAGTGTTCGTCGATGACGATTTTTCCGATTTGGACGAGATTGGCACTTTTCATGCGAGTACCTCCTGCGCCGCGCCCGACTGCGCGTGGCGCTGCAACCACTGACTCGGCGTAAGGCCAAGAACCTGATGGAATACTTTACTGAAATACTTGGAATCGGAGAAGCCGTGGTGCTCGGCCACGTCGCGGATGCGGGCGTCGCCGGTGCATAGCTCGGCGGCTGCGGCATAGACGCGGACGTAGCGGATATACTCTGCGATGCCGATGCCGAGCTGCTGCTTGAACGAGCGGCTGAGGTGGGAGTCGGTAACGCCTAGCTCTGCGGCAATTGCGCCGACGTATACGGTTTGGTCGTGGCGCTGCGTGAGCAGCTCGAGCGTGCGCAGCACCAGCGGACTGAGACTGCCGGACTCCTTGCTTTGCAGCGGGATGGCGCGGCGGAACGCGTGGATCTGTCGCTCCATGGCGTCTTCAATCGACCAGAGCGCAGGCTCTTGCGCGGGAGCGGAATCCATCGGTCGGCGCGAGATGGAATAGATACAGCCCAGCACCTCACGGAGCTGCGCCTCCGCGACGCGGAAGGCTTTTAGATCGCGTGAACGCTTGAGATTGTTGCGGTAGAGCGTATGGAGGAGCCGGATGATCTTATCGCCGCTGCCGCTGAGCGTGGCCTGCATCAGCTCCATTTGCAGCGCGCTGAGCGCAGCATGATCCGGCAGCGGGGCATAGCTCTGCTCACAGAGGGCACGGGAGATGATCGGCCAGTCATCGCAGAAAAAGCGCTGCGGCTCGAGAGCGAGGAGCGTCTCGTATTCGGAGACAACACTGGTCGGATCGGCAAGGTCGCTGAGAAAGAGCGCGGCGCGGCAGTGGAGCATCGTGCCGGCTTCACCGCGGAGCTTGCGGAGGGCATATTCGATCATCTGAAGCTGATCGCGGATGGAAACGGCACTGAGACCGAGCAGAAAGCAATAGCTGAAAACAGACTCCTGATAGAAGAACGCTTCGGGATTGAGGTAGCGGCGGAAGGCCTCCTCCAGGCGCAGACTGGCGGCGGGCGTCTGACACGGCTGCTCAAGACAGAGCCGTGCGATGACAAGGCGCGAACTGGGGACGCGGGCAGCATATTGCAGCAGCAGATCGCGTGCCTGCCCGACCTGACCGGAGGAGAAATCGCCGGGAACTGCGGCGGTGAGCGCTTCTTTTATGGCGCGGAGGGCGCTGCGCAGCAGCTCCGGCGTGACGGCAGAGGGGAGAAACCGGATCTGATTGGAGAGACCAAGGGGATTCTTTTCGTCGCAGACGACGATAATCTGGCTGAGATTGTGTTTTTTGGCAAACGAGTCGATGATAACCTTGACGTCCATCCAGCCGGTGATGCCGACGAGAATCAGAA
>CAKUJA010000072.1 GCA_934661135.1 uncultured Oscillospiraceae bacterium | reverse complement strand
CTGACCGCACCGACCTACATCTGGGGCATCGTCGGACTGTGATCAATTCAGAAAGAAAAGGCAGGTGACGCGGCTTGTTTATCTGGGATTTTGTAGCCGACACGATTTTGGAGCAGATCATGGACTGGGTCTACAAGCAGATCATCGGCTTCCTTGCAAACTTCTTTGCAGAGATGGGCAACATGGGAGCCGAGATGTTTGAAATGAGCTGGGTGCAGAGCATCGTCCTGTTTTTCTCGTATCTTGCTTGGATTTTGTATGCGGTCGGCTTCGTGGTCGCCTGCGCGGAATGCGGGCTGGAATACTCGTCCGGCAGGGCCGACATCAAAGGAACCGCCATGAATCTCATTAAGGGATTCATGGCGGTCAGTCTTTTTACGGTTGTACCGATCAGGCTTTATGAGCTTTGCGTGTCCTTGCAGGCGAATTTTGGATATGCCATCAGCGGCGCGGGCGCGAGCTTCGGCACGGTCGCCGGAAATATCATCGACGAGCTGACCGTCGAGAACTTCGTGGATTTTGCCACCACGCACGTCGGCGGTTTCGGTTCGGTCACCAGCCCGATCATGGTGCTGTTCTGCATCATCCTCATGGCGTATGCGGTCATCAAGGTTTTCTTTGCAAATCTGAAGCGCGGCGGCATTCTGCTCATTCAGATTGCGGTCGGCAGCCTGTATATGTTTTCCGTACCGCGCGGATATCTGGACGGATTCTACCAGTGGTGCAAGCAGGTCGTGGGGCTTTGCCTCACGGCCTTTTTGCAGGCTACGATCCTGATCGCGGGGTTGACGCTGTTCAATGAACACGCCTTGCTCGGTCTGGGGTTGATGCTCTCCGCAGGAGAAATTCCGCGCATCGCGGGCGCATTCGGCTTGGACACCTCGACCAGAGCGAACCTATCGAGCGCAGTTTATACCGCACAAACGGCGATCAACATTACAAAAACTGTCGCAAAGGCGGCTGCGGCATGAGTGAACTGACGATGGGCAGCCTGTTTGATGGCATCGGCGGCTTTCCGCTGGCTGCGGTGCGAAACGGGATCACACCCGTGTGGGCTTCGGAGATCGAGCCGTTCCCCATCGAAGTCACGAAAACACACTTCCCCGACATGGTTCATGTCGGAGATATTACAAAGCTCAACGGCGCGGACCTGCCGCCCGTGGACATCATCTGCGGGGGCAGTCCGTGTCAGGACCTCTCGATCGCGAGCTGCACCCGAGCCGGTTTGCAAGGCGCAAGATCGGGACTTTTTATGGAGCAGATTCGGCTGACAAAGGAGATGAGAGATGCAGACATACTTCGAGGGAGAACAGGCAAGCTTGTTCTCCCCAGATACTTTTGCTGGGAGAATGTCCCAGGTTGCTTCAGCTCAGGCTCGCCGCACGGGGAGGATTTCCGGATTGTCCTGGAGGAAATTGTTAGACTACATCGCCCCGGATTATCAGTTCCTCGACCTCTCTTCGGACGCTGGAAACCTGTTGGGGCAATACGAGTGGACGATACGTTCAGCCTTGCATGGCGGGTGTTGGCTGCGGAATTCTGGGGCGTCGCCCAGAGACGCCATAGAATCTTTCTTGTCGCAGATCTTGCAGGAACGTCCGCCGAAAAAATACTATTTGACTACTGCGGCGTGTCTCGGAATCCTGCGCCGGGCGGAGGAACGTGGCAAGCCATTGCCGAAGGCATTAGACACTGCTTTACGGATACAAGCTGGCTTGACGGACTTGCAGGACGGCAGTGAGGGAAAGACTTCGGATAATAAAGTGGGTGTTTCCGGTATCTTGACCAAAGGAAATGGCGAAGCAAGTCTTATGTCGGAACTTAATTACTCGCTTTCCTGCGGGGGTGGTCAGGCGGGTCAGGGGTCCCCCCGCGTGCTGGCTGCCTCCTTTTCTGCTGGAGCCGGAGCATCGGCTGGAACCATCGGCTACGCAGAGGAAGTAGCTCCGACACTCAAAGGCAGTCCCAGCGGCAACTGTATGCCGTCCGTCATGTGCCTGCATGATCAGGGCGAGCAGCGGATGGATGTGTGCGAGAATATGACCGGCACGCTTCGCGCCAACGAAAAGGGGCATCAGCCCTTAGTGTATGAAAACCACAGCATTGATGCGCGAGTCCGGGAGTCCAGTGAAATAAGTCCAACCGTTACCGCCAGATACGGCACAGGCGGCGGCAACACACCGCTGGTGCAGGAGCCAAATGAAGTCTACTGTATCGTCGGCAACATCATCGATCGCCAGCCGGAAAACGGCGGCAACGGCTGTGGATATCAGGAAAATCTTGCATACACGATTACAACTTGTGACCGGCACGCGGTCTATGCGCGGCAGCGTGTGGATGAATTCAAAGATGACGATATTGCCAGCACACAAAGTGCCAGACAATCTAAGGACGCAACGGATCTGGTCATGGAACCGGATCGTCAGTACGCGCAGCTCATCCGCAGACTCACCCCACTGGAATGTGAGCGCCTGCAAGGGTTTCTGGATGACTGGACAAATATCCCCGGCGCGTCGGACTCGGCAAGATATCGCGCGCTGGGCAATTCTGTTGCCATCCCGTGTGTGGAGTTCATTATGCGAAGCTTAAAAGAAGCTTCGTCAATAGAGGTAAAGACAGAAGAGAATAAATGATGAGGAGACGATCATGCAGAAAGAACAATTTGAAACCAGAATCAAAGAATTGCTGCCGAACATGACAGAGCAGGCAATGGATAAGTGGGAAGATTATGCGCAGTATCTGCTCGAAGAGGAAGAGGAGACTTCGGACTTTTTTTACGATGCCGTCTATGTGGAGCTGTGTCTCATTAAGCAGCACCAGGGAGAGCAGACTGCGACGAGCCTGTTTAACTATGGAGAGCATTTCGTGTTCAATTATTTTGAACTGCGCGGTGCGGCAGCGCTGCTCACAGATGGCTGGGCACTGGATAAAATTCGTGACTTTGTAATAAAAAGTGATTGTGATCCAACGCAGGAGGAATATGAAGAGTCCCAAAATGCGTTGCGTGATTTCAGAAAATCGGAGGGCCATCCAGAAGAGAAATGGCTGAAAGATGATTTTAGTTGGTAAACTGCTTCGTTTTACGAGTATTTCTTAGTGCTTATTGTGAATAGCTTTGTGCCAAAGTTTACAGTATGCTTGCTTTGCAAATCAAAAAGGAAAGGACGAAGCCCAATGGCAGACAAGAAAAACCTCTGTGCGCAGATCGACACAGCGCTTCATATGCGTGTGCGGCAGGAGCAGGAGCAATCCGGCAAGACACTTAGCGAATTCGTAGAACAACTTATCACAGATTATTACAAAATGAAAGAAGGAACAAAAATGACAGGTGATATGAGAACCATGGCGATCCAGCTCCCGGAGGAACTCTTCGAGCGGCTGAAGGCATACCTCAAGAAAAACAACCTCAAACAGAAGCAGTTCATCATCGGACTGATCGAGGACGCGCTGGAGCAGGATGAAGAAGATACCGCAGCGCAGGCAGATAGCAAAGGCGGCTCGGAAGCAGAAGAACCCGACGAACCGGACATGGATGCCGAAGAAGAATAACCATCCAACCGGAAGCCGCGGGGATCGCCTGCGGCTTCCGCTTTTGCATTTGCAGGCGCGCTGTGGTATAGTTGAAATTGCAGATGGGAGGTGCGGCGCATGAACGAAAAAGAGCTGACCGGCAAGATCCACAGCTCCATGTACCATCAACTTCAATCGCGCGGTTATGCCGCGCCGGTGGATGTGCTCATCGACACGGGCATCCTGCCGAAACAGAAATATGAGGATTGGCGGTTTGGACGAGTGCGGTATCTCGAAGCCGTGTGCAATGCCAACCTGAAACGGCTGCCCTTCGTGCTGCACCAGATGCGCGTGTATGCGCAGGCACATGGTTTGAAGCCGTCCTTCTGCTATTACAAACGCTGGGGTGTCCGCAAGAAAAACGGGACCGGTCACAAGCCGGTCATTCCGCTGCAATTCAGTAAAAGCGGCAGCCCGGAGATCGAGCGGAGCTATGCCACCCATTTCGTCGATCTGGCGCATGTGCAGGAGCTAAAAGCGGTGCAGCCGCAAACAGAAGAATAACCACCCAGTGCCGCCGCAGGATGTTCTGCGGCGGCGCTTTTTCGTTCATGGAGGTGATCGTATTTACATTTACCCCGATAACCTGAACGCCAAAGCCACGCTCTGGCTCTGGCAGCTACGGGACTTGGCCGTCATCGGCATTGGGCTGCTCATCGCAGTGCTTACGCTGACGCAGCTTGGGCTGTTTTTGCCAATGGTGCTGGTGGCGGCGTATGCGTTTTTGTCCATCCATCTGGACGGACTGAGCGTGCTGGACTTTCTCTCGTTCGTCGTGAGCTTTTACATCACGGAGCAGCAAATTTTCGAGTGGGAGGACCCGACATGAAAAAACAGAAGAAAGATAAGCGGCGGCAGTCTACGCAGAACCTTTTGGGCATCCGCAAAATCACGGACTACTGCATTTCCACCGATGCAGGCGATCTCGTTTTTTACATCATTAAGCCAACGAACATCAGCGTCCTGCCCGCGGGCGCGATCAGCGCAAAGATCCGCGCACTGCAGAACACGCTCAGCGCACAGGCGGGCGTGGAGCTGCTGGCAATGAACTCCCGCGAGAGCTTTAACGCGACGTGCCTTTTTTACCATGACCGGATGCAGGAGGAATCCAACCCGGCAATCAAACGTCTTCTGGAGCAGGATCGTGCGTTTCTGGATGAAAAGCAGGTGCAGATGACGCTGGCGCGGGAGTTTTATCTCGCAGTTCGTCTCAAAAACGAAAAGCCGGACACGGCGTACACCTTGCTTTCTACCATTGAAACCAAATTCCGCGACAACGGCTTCACCACGCGCCGCGCCGGAAAGGACGACCTCAAGCGGCTGCTTGCCATCTACTTTGAGCAGAACACCACAACGGAGCGCTTCGAGGACTATGACGGGCAGCGCTTTCTGGAGGTGGTCTAGTGGGGCTTTTTAAGCGAAAACGAAAACCGGATGCGGAAATCGGAAATCTCAAAGCGTTTTTGGACATGGTCGCGCCGAGCATCATGAAGTTTGAAACCGGCTATTATATTTGCGGCAACACGTTCCGCTGCGTGTGGGCGCTGCGCGAGTATCCAACGTCCACGGATGACCTTGCCATCCTGCGGCATCTGGGCGAAAAGCACGGCGTGACGCTTCATATCTACACGCGCCTTGTCTCGCCGCTCGAAGAACGAAAGATCGTCCACAATGCTGAGATCCGCAACCGCATGAAGCGCGGCAGCTCCCAGAATATGCAGCAGGCAGTCGAAGCGGAGAGCAACTTGCAGGACGTTGCGAACCTCATCGGATCGCTCCACCGGAACAAAGAGCCGCTTCTTCACTGCGCGGTCTATATCGAGATGATCGCGGGAACGATGCAGGCGCTTGAAATTTTGCAGACGAATGTGGAGGTCGAGCTGATGCGCTCGAAGCTGAACGTGGACAAGCTGAAGCTCCGGCAGCAGGCAGGCTTCTGCGCGGTCAGTCCGGTCGGGTACAACGCCTTCGGCACGGAATATGAGCGCGTCCTGCCCGCAAGCTCGGTCGCAAATCTCTTTCCGTTTAACTATTCCGGCAAGACAGACCGCAAGGGCTTTTACATCGGCAAGGACAAATACGGCAGCAATCTGGTCGTGGATTTTGACCAGCGCGACGAGGATAAGACCTCGGCAAACATTCTCATTCTCGGCAACTCCGGTCAGGGCAAGAGCTACCTCATGAAATTATTGCTTCTCAATTTCTTAGAAGCTGGGAAGTCGGTCATCACGCTGGATGTCGAGCATGAGCAGTGGGAGCTGTGTCGGGCGGTGGGCGGCTGCTTTGCGAATGTGGTGGACGGATCGTGCAAGATCAACATTTTAGAGCCGCGCTGCTGGGATACGGAGGCAGACCCGGACGATGCGGAAGCACCTATGGCGTTTCGGCAATCTACCAGACTCGCGCAGCACACCTCGTTCCTCAAGGATGTCTTCCGCACCTACAAGGACTTTACAACTGCGCAGATCGACACAATTGAAATTATGTTAACTAGACTTTACACCGAATGGGGCATCACGGAGGAAACGGACTTTTCGCAGATGCGGCCGGAGGACTACCCCATTCTCTCAGAATTGTATGATTTCATTGAGATCGAGTATGAAACCTTCGACGAAACGAAGCCGCAGCTCTACACCCGCGAAACGCTCCAGCAGGTGCTGTTGGGGCTGCACTCCATGTGCCGCGGCGCGGACGCGAAGTTCTTTAACGGCCACACGAACCTCACCTCCACACGCTTTCTGGTGTTCGGGGTGAAAGACCTTCTTTCGGTTTCCCAGAACGTGCGCAGCACGATCCTTCTGAATCTGCTGTCTTATATGTCCGACAAGCTGCTGACCGAGGGCAACACCGTCGCGGCGCTGGACGAGCTTTATATCTGGCTGTCCAATCCCGTGGCGGTCGAATACATCCGTAATGCGCTCAAGCGCGTGCGGAAAAAAGAATCCGCTCTGCTCATGGCAAGCCAGAATCTTGAGGACTTTGACCAGCCGGGGGTGCGGGAAATGACAAAGCCGCTCTTTTCCATCCCGCCGCACCAGTTTTTGTTCAACCCCGGTTCGATCGATAAGCATTCGTACATGGAGATGCTCCAGCTGGAGGGCAGCGAGTTTGACCTCATCCGCTTCGCGCAGAAAGGACTCTGCCTCTACAAATGCGGCAATGAGCGGTATCTGCTGGAGGTCCATGCGCCGGAGTATAAGGAAGCGCTGTTCGGAAAGGCGGGCGGCAGATGATGGACGATGAAAGGATGGACATATGAAGCAAATTGAATTTGAACGCTGGGAACCGGATGCGGAGAATCCGCGCAAGCTGAACTATGCCGGTCAACGCGCGGCAGAAGATGTTTTTCACGAACTGGAAGCGCAGTTGGACAGCGTCGGCTATCTGCCGGACGAGTATCTTCTTCTGGACAGGCGTTGGCAAAACGGACGCGAGATGCCCAGAGACGCTGGCTTTTTCTGTCGGACAGACTACGGCGGAAGCGAAGGCATCTATCTGGATATGTTTCTGGAATGGTACGAGGACAGTCAGCGCAGGACAGAGCATTTCATGACTGGCAAAACGCTGGGCGAAAGCGGCGCGGATATGGATCGGATGTCCCTCATTTCCTCTGCGATCACGAAAGCGTTCCGCGGTGACAACAGCGTCCACGCGCGGTACATGATGGCCGGTGAGAATCCAGCGTCAGCAGAAACGATGTCCCTGCACCTGTCTCCGGACGAACAGAGGTTGGTCGCACAGGCGCTGGCAGAGCAGCGCATCCGGCTGGGCCAACAGGCAGAGGGCGAAGAAAAACTCCTGCGGCGCATGACCGGAAGTGTTACGGAGTATATGGACGCGGCTGGTCTGTCCAAGCGTCTCGACGAGAATGACCGAGCGTTGCTGGCTGAACACGACGGAGAGCCGGAAGCCACGCCGGTCATGGGCGGGATGCAGCTATGAGCATGAGCGCAATAGCCGCGCGTGCGGCGGCGATGCTGCTGACGAGCGAGAAAGGGCGCAAAGGCGTCGGCTTTCTGCTGGTCGCTATTTTCGCACCGGTCATTCTGATTGCTGCAATCCTCTGCTCGACTACGTCGGGTGGGGCCGACCACAACAATTCCGCTGTGGAAGCCTCTTTTTATGGGGTGACATATAGCGAAGACGTGCCGGATGAATTCAGAACCCATATTGCGGAGATGCAGACTGCTTTTTCTCTTCTGGATTCGGCGGTAGCGGAAGCCAACGCGAATATGACCGACGGCAATCGTCTTGACCCGATACAGGTCAAGGCGATTTTTTATGCTCTCTGCTTTGGAGAAAGCGCGCCGAGCCAGCGCGCGGCAGACCGTTTTGTGGACTGCTTTTTCATCACAGAGCAGAGAACCAGAATTGTAGTCACAGAGTTAGAGGATGGCAGCACGGTCGAGAGCGAGGAAGTCTACACAGCGACCATGCCGCTCTCACTTGCGGCAGCGTATGAAAACCTTGCGGCAAAGCTCGGCAGAACCGTCACTGACGAGGACAAGGAAAACGCCGCGCACATCTACACGATGATCGCGGGCAATGCCAACGGCAGCGACGGCACCGGCGCATCGGGCGGCACGATCCAGATCGACTATGGTTATGGCAGCGGCAGCACCGAACTGGACACGTCCGGCTTCACGAACCCGGCCGGTAAGAACGCCGACGATCTGGTGCAGTACGCCATCCATGCCTATCAGGAGCATTGGGGCTATGTGTGGGGAACGTTCGGCCTTGTGCTGACGGAGGGCCTGTTTGAATCCAAGCTGGCGCAGTACCCGGATGCTCTTGCTGGCAACGCGGAGTTCATTCGCCAGACGTGGGTCGGTGGTCGCACAACAGACTGTGTCGGTTTGATTAAGGGCTACGGCTGGCTGGATGCGGAGACGGAAGAAATCGTCTACAACACGAACGGGATGCCGGACATCACCGCGAACGAAATGTATCATGCCGCAAGCGTCTCCGGCACGATCGACACCATTCCAGAAACACCAGGGCTGGCGGTCTGGCACGACGGGCATATCGGTGTGTACATCGGAAACGGCGAAGTGGTCGAAGCAATGGGCACGCGCTACGGCGTGGTCAAGACCAAGCTCGAGGGTGCCAGATGGACGCACTGGCTGAAAATTCCGTACATCAGCTATGACTAGGGCTGCTTCGGTTTGTCCTCTTCCAACTGCGCCTTATATTTTCTGCCCACGCGCTTCGTCGCATCTGTGACGCTCCCGCGCGAGATGGCGGTAACGCCGAACTTGCTGCGCAGTTGGTCGACGGTCTGGTCAAGTTTCCGAGCGCGATCTTTTTGATCATCTTGGAACATGGAGAGCTGCACCGTCTCGTCGTCGGAAATGTCGCCCAACGTCACGCCGAGCAGCCGCAGCGGCGTATAGCCGTCCCACAGCTCTGAAAACAGCGTTTTGGAAAGCGCGAAGACCTCGGCAGTCACGTCGGTCGGTTCCGGGAGCTTTCTCTGGTGGGATTTGTTGCGGAAATCGTTGCCGCGGATGGTCACGGTTACGCAGGAGCATCGCCTGCCATCCGCGCGCATCCGGGACGCAACACTGTCGCAGAGCGCCAGCAGGATTTTGTTTGCCTGCGCGGTGTCGGTCACATCCTCTTCAAGTGTCACAGAGTTGCCGTAGCCTTTGACGGCCTCCGGCTCTGCCAGCACCGGCGAGGTATCGATGCCGTTTGCGTAATCGTAAATGAGCTTTCCCATCTTGATGCCGATGATTTTTTGGACGCGCGTGAGATCTGTCTTTGCAAGATCACCAATCGTGCGGATTTGAGACGCGGTCAACTTGCTCGCCGTCGCGCGGCCGACCGAATACAGCGCGCCCACAGGCAGCGGCCAGAGCTTCTGCGGAATTTCGGATGCAAACAGCGTGTGAACTTTATTTGGCTTTTCAAAATCGCTCGCCATCTTCGCCAACAGCTTATTGGGTGCGATGCCGACGTTGACCGTGAAGCCAAGCTCGGAGAAAATCGTGTCCTTGATCGTGTGCGCAATGGCGATGGGGTTCGGATAGAGAAGATTCGTACCCGTCATGTCGAGAAAGCATTCGTCGATAGACACCTGCTCTACGACAGGCGCGAAGCGGCGGCAGATGGCAATAAATGCTTTGGAGTTTCTGGTGTACAGCCCGAAATCCGGTTTGGCCAGAACGAGCTGCGGGCATTTGCGCAGCGCCATCGCGACAGGTTCCCCGGTCGTAACGCCGAACTTTTTTGCGGGGATGGATTTGGCAAGGATCACGCCGGTGCGCTTGTCGCGGTCGCCGCCGATGGCAGAAGGAATGAGGCGAAGATCCGGTTCTCCGTCTGCCACACGCCGCGCGGCTTCCCAGGATAGAAACGCGCTGTTGACGTCCACATGAAAAATAAGCCGCTGCACAAAATCACCTCCGGTAGCTCCAGTATAACACACCCGGAGAGAATCACAAATAGAAATGGAGGGACGAGTATGAACGTCTTGATGGTGGAGCCGGGAAAGACTCCGTATGAAACGCAGATCGGTGATGATCTGCAAAGTATGCAAGCGGCAGTCGGCGGATATATCCAAGCCGTGTATCCCTACGAGGAACCGGTGGCATTGATTTGCTGCGAGTCTGGAAAGCTGGATGGTCTGCCGCTCAACCGCGCACTGCGCGATTCGGATGGTGATATCTATGACATCGTCGCGGGAAATTTCTTTATCGTCGGACTCGGCCAAAGTGATTTCACCGACCTGCCGCACGAGCTTGCCGAGCGGTTTGCCGAGCAATTTCGGCAGCCGGAGATATTTATACACGTGGATGACAAAATCGTTGCCGCGCCGATGCCGGACGAGCAGGTGCAGGGCGGAATGTCATACTGACAGGAGGATATATGAAACAGGCAAATATTCAAATCACATTCGAAGAAGAAAAATTGCGTGCCCTCCGGCGCTACATCGCCAAGCGCGATTCGACGCTGGAAGCGGAGCTGCAAAAGGCAGCCCAGCGACTCTACGAAAAGGTTGTTCCTGCCGCCGTGCAGGAGTACATCAGCGATTGCGAGCAGGATGAACCTGTGCGCAAGCCGCAGAAGAAACCGGAGGCGCAGGTATGAGCACGGCGGGCTTTCACATCACGGAGGACTACGCGGAAGTCTATCTGCAAAACGAATCCG
>CAKUJA010000071.1 GCA_934661135.1 uncultured Oscillospiraceae bacterium | reverse complement strand
CATAAAATGTTCTCACGAGAGAATTACAAGCATCAGCTGCTGCGCCATTGCGTTGATTTCAATCTTTCTGCAGCAGTACTTGCCTCCGGCGGCCCCATCTTTTCCGCCTTGCCGGAAAAGATGGGGGAGAAAAGGGACGCTGTTGCTCAGAATCTTACAGCAAGCAAATTTGAAAGACCAATGCAAAAAGGTACATCCCTACAAATTTGGATGTACCTTCTATTTTTTGCACGGATTAAACTGTAACAGCTGCCAGATTTGATCCCGATATGACGGGCGGCGCGTAGTAAGATACGGCGAGGTGATTTGGTGCGATGTGAGTTTTTCCAAATCTGTTTGTCACCTAAGGCAGCATCGCACAATTGCGTCTGCGGCCTTCGCCGGATCTTTTGCCCCAATCTTGCAGTTTGAAAAACTTGAAATACATACAGTATTCCTGCGTTTTCCAAACTTTATCTTGGAACAAAATCTCTCGTCGAAGCCTCTTGCCGAATTGTGCGGTGTTGCCTTAAAAACACGCGCTTGACCTCATTCCCCGCGCGCGGTAGAATAGAAGCAGAAATTGACTCAGAAAAGGAGCATTTATATGGCAGTACAACTCACCGCGCAGCCGTTTGGCCGCTCCGCCTTTGGCGAAGATGTGACCTGCTGGCGCGTTGCAAGCGATACTCTGGTTCTGGAGGTACTCGACTACGGCGCCACCATCCGCAGTCTCCTCGTCAAAGATCCGAACGGTGTTTGGGTCGATGTGGTTTTGGGGTATGATACGCTGACCGGCTACGAGCAAAACGACGGCTACCTCGGCGCAGTCGTCGGCCGTGTCTGCAACCGCATCGCGGGCGCTTCGTTCGAGCTGAACGGTGTTGCCTATCCGCTCTACCGGAACGACGGTGCAAACCACCTGCACGGCGGCAAGCGCGGCTTTGACAAATATGTCTGGTCTGCCGCCGAGCTGCCGGACGGCATCCGCCTGTCCCGCGTCTCGCCGGATGGTGAAGAAGGCTACCCCGGTACGCTGGAGGTCTCCGTCGCCTACCGTCTGGAGGGCAGCAGCCTTCGCGTCGACTACGAAGCCGCAGCCGACCGCGACACGCTCTGCAATCTGACCAACCACAGCTATTTTAACCTCAACGGCTCCGGCACTGTTCTGAACCATTCCCTGCAAGTCTTTGCCGATGCCGTAACCGAGCGCGGCGAGGGTCTGATCCCGACCGGCCGCTGCCTGCCTGTACGCGGCACAAAGTTTGACTTCACTGTTCCCAAGTCCATTGCGCATGATTTGCCCGGAACCAACGCCGCAGCGCTCCGTGAATACGGCTACGACGACAACTTCTGTCTTTCCGGTGAAGGGCTCCGCCCGGCAGCCATCCTGACCGGCGACCGCAGCGGCATCCGGATGACCGTCGAGACCACGACGCCCGGAATGCAGGTCTACACCGCAAATTTCCTCGCGCCGCGTACCGGCAAGCATGGCGCAGCCTATCAGGAGGGCGGCGCCGTCTGCCTTGAGACGCAGTTCTATCCGGACGCCATCCATCATCCCGCTTTCCCCTCGCCCATCCTCCGCGCCGGGAGTCCCTTCCGCCAGACCACTATTTTCCGCTTCGCTGCAAGAGTCTGACCGGCGGCAGATGGATGCCTTGACGAATCTTGCGTCCCATTTGCTTCACAGAAAAAGCGGGGTGCTGCAAACGCAGCACCCCGCCTTTGTATGCTTTAGTTGAAGCTTCCGAGCTGCTTGCCCGAGAGCACGTGGAAATGGATGTGGTGCACGGTCTGCCCGGCGAGCTCGCCGACATTCGTCACCACACGGTAGCCATCTGCGAAGCCTTGCTCCTTGGCGATCTTCGCAATCACCGCGTAGATGTGACCGATGACCGCAGCATTCTCCTCCGTCACCTCAGCAGCGGACGCAAAATGCTGCTTCGGCACCACGAGGAAGTGCGTCGGTGCAAGCGGCGCAATGTCCAAAAACGCCAAGCACTGCTCGTCCTCATAGACCTTCGTCGTCGGAATTTCTCCGTCAATCAGCTTGCAAAACAGGCAATCAGACATATTCGTTCCTCCTCAGTCCTTCGCGTTTGCCGCGACAAAATCGTCCACAGCCGCCAGTGCATCGTCGACCTTCAGCACATTCGTGCCGCCGCCCATTGCGCTGTCCGGCTTGCCGCCGCCCTTGCCGCCGACAATCGGCGCAATGCTGCGGATAATGTCGCCGGCCTTGATGCCGTGCGCAACCGCATTTTTGCCGCATACTGCCAGCAGCGTCACCTTTTCGCCGTTCACCGTGCTCAGCACCGCAACGGTATTCGCATCCTTGTCGCGCAGGAAGTCGCCGAGCTTGCGCAGGTCGTTCGCGTCCATGTTTTCGCGGCTTGCCGTCACAACCTTCAGGCCGCTCACGCTCTTTGCGGAGAACATCAGGCTGTCGACGTCGCCCGCGAACAGCTTGTCCTTCATCCGTTCAATCGCCTGATGCAGATCGCGGATCTCGCGCATACTGCTCTCCGCCTTGGCAAACAGCTCACCCGGTGTCGTTTTCAAAACCTCCGCTACGCGCAGCAGCTTCGTGTTCATCTCATCCACCTGGTCGAGGAACACCTGACCGGTCACGGCCTCGATACGGCGCACGCCGGACGCAACCGACGTCTCGCTCGTAATACGGAACGGGCCGATCTTCGCCGTGTTGTCCACGTGCGTACCGCCGCAAAGCTCAACCGACCAGCCGCCCATATTGACCACGCGAACCACGTCGCCGTACTTTTCGCCGAACAGCGCAATGGCTCCTTCTTTCTTCGCTTCCTCAATCGGCATCTCGCGCACATCGACGCTCAAGCCGGCCAAGATCTGCTCGCTGACCAGCCGGCCGACCTCGCTCAGCTCCTCCGCCGTCACCGCGGAGAAATGCGTGAAGTCGTAGCGCAGGCGATCTTCCTCCACCAGAGAACCGGCCTGATGTGCATGGTCGCCCAGCACCGTGCGGAGCGCCTGATCGAGCAGGTGCGTCGCCGAGTGTGCGCGCATAATCGCCTTGCGGCGGGAAGCATCGATCTTCGCGGTTACGCCCTCGCCTACCGCAAGGCTGCCGCTGACAACCTTGCCGTAGTGCATGAACTTACCGCCCTTGTTCTTCTGAACGTCGAGCACTTCAAACTCCGCACGCGCCGTCAGAATCGTGCCGTGGTCGGCAGCCTGGCCGCCCATTTCCGCGTAGAACGGCGTCTGGTCGAGCACGACAATCGCATCCGCGCCCGCCGTCACCGCGTCGCGCAGCTCATCCTCGGCAACAATTGCGAGAATCTTGCCCTCGGCTTCCATGTGGTCATAGCCGACAAACTCCGTCGCCGGAATCTCCTTGCCGAATTCCACGCCGGCCCAGCCGAGATCGCCGAGTGCCTTACGCGCCTCGCGCGCACGCACCTTCTGCTCCTGCATCAGCTTGCGGAACGCTTCCTCGTCGACGCTCATCCCCTCCTCGGCGACCATCTCATTCGTCAGGTCGATCGGGAAGCCGTAGGTATCATACAGCTTGAATGCGTCTGCGCCGGAGAACACCGTCTCGCCCTTGGCCTTGTGGCCTGCCAGCATATCGGCAAAGATCTTCATGCCGCCGTCGATGGTCTTGGCGAAGTTTTCCTCCTCCGTGCGCACCACGCGCGTGATATAGCTCTGCTTCTCGCGCAGCTCGGGGTACTGGCACTCGTTCTCATGGATGACCGTGTCGAGCACCTCATAGAGGAACGGCTCGTTCACGCCGAGCAGCTTGCCGTGGCGTGCCGCGCGGCGCAGCAGGCGGCGCAGCACATAGCCGCGTCCTTCGTTCGACGGCAGAATGCCATCGCAGATCATAAACGTCGCCGAACGCACATGGTCGGTAATGACACGCAGCGAAACGTCCTTCCTGTCGCTCTCGCCGTAGTGCGCCCCGGTCAGTTCCGAAACCTTATGCGTAATGTTCATCACCGTATCGGTGTCGAACAGCGAAGCGACGTTCTGGCACACGCAGGCCAGACGTTCGAGACCCATGCCGGTATCGATGTTCTTCTGCTTCAGCTCGGTATAGTTGCCGTGACCGTCGTTGTTGAACTGCGAGAACACAATGTTCCAGACCTCAACATACCGGTCGCAGTCACAGCCGACCGTGCATCCCGGCTTGCCGCAGCCATACTGCTCGCCGCGGTCGTAGTAGATCTCCGAGCACGGGCCGCACGGACCGGAGCCATGCTCCCAGAAGTTGTCCTCCTTGCCGAATTTGAAAATGCGCTCCTTCGGAATACCGATTTCCTCGTTCCAGATGCGGAACGCTTCCTCATCGGCGGGCGTCGTCTCGTTGCCCGCAAACACCGACGGATACAGGCGATCCGGTTCCAGGCCGACCCACTCCGGACTGGTCAGAAATTCCCATGCCCAGGGAATGGCTTCCTTCTTGAAGTAGTCGCCGAAGGAAAAGTTGCCGAGCATCTCAAAATACGTGCCGTGGCGCGCCGTCTTGCCGACGTTTTCAATGTCGCCCGTGCGGATGCACTTCTGGCAGGTCGTCACGCGGTGGCGCGGCGGCTCCTCCTCACCGGTAAACCACGGCTTCATCGGCGTCATACCGGCGTTGATGAGCAGGATCGACTTGTCGTTCTGCGGCACGAGCGAAAAGCTCGGCAGACGCAGATGTCCCTTGGTCTCAAAGAACTTCAGATACATCTCCCGAAGCTCATTCAGACCGAATGCTTTATGTGCCATTGTCAAAACTCCTTTAACAAATAAATTCGGATAAAAATAAAATCCCGCCCCATATCACAGGGGCGAGATCAATCGCGGTACCACCCTGATTGCACATTGTGCATCTCAGACCGCTGTATCGGGCGAATCCCGCCGCGCTCGTCGCGCGGATGCTCCAAACTGGCCGAAGCTCTTTGCCGCCAAAGGGTTTCCACCGTCCCCTTCTCTCTTTGGGCGCGCCGAACTTCTCGGTTCTTCTTCGCAAATCCATATTTCCTATGTATTTTACCACAAAAGTTTGGAATGTCAACCGACTTGGCGCAATTATTTTCCGGATAATTCTACCGCGTGCCGCACAAAGCTCAGCGGCGGCACGGCCTTCGGCAGCTTCACGCGGAAGCGCTGCTGCGGCGTGCGCACCTCGCGCAGCGGAACGCCGTCCAGATCCTCCATCGGCGTGACCTCCCATACAAAGGGACGGCAGTCCGGCCCGACAATCTCCACCGAGTCGCCCACGGAGAACTTGTTCCGCAGACTGAGCACAGCATTGCCCTGCGCGTCGCACGACTCGACCACCGCGCAGATCTGCCACTGCCGGATATAACGGGAGCTATCGGTAAACTGTCCCGGCTGCCCATAGAAAAAACCCGTAGCATAGTGCCGGTGGCTCACGTGCTCCACTTCGTCGCGCCAGACCGGGTCAATTCCTCGTCCTTCATAGACGTCCCGCAGCACATGGCTGTATGCTCCGGTCACAATTGCGGCATAGTAAGCCGATTTTGCGCGGCCTTCAATTTTCAGGCAGTCCACGCCAGCGTCAATCAGGTCGTCCAGATGATCGATCATGCACATATCGCGCGAATTCATAATGTACGTGCCCTTTTCGTCCTCAAACACCGGGAAATATTCTCCCGGTCGCTTCTCCTCCATCAGCGCGTACTGATAGCGGCACGGCTGGGCACACTCACCCCGGTTGCTGTCGCGGCCTGTCATATAGTTGGAAAGCAGGCAGCGCCCGGAATAGCTGACGCACATCGCGCCGTGGCAGAACGTCTCCAGCTCCAGCTCCGGCGAGACCTGTTCGCGGATTCCAAGGATCTCCGGCAGGCTCAGCTCCCGCGCCAGCACCACGCGCTTGGCGCCGAGATCAAACCAGCTCTGCGCGCAGACGTAATTTGCGATCGACTGCTGCGTCGAGATGTGCCGTTCGCATTTGGGCGCATATTTGCCCGCCAGCGTAAACGCGCCGAGATCGGCCAGAATCAGCGCGTCGACCCCCGCGTCCTGCAACCGCTCCAGATAGGCCGGGAGCTGCGCAACTTCCTCGTTGCGCGGCATCGTGTTGACCGTCGCGTGGACGCGGACGCCGCGCTCATGCGCATAGGCCACCGCGCGCGGCAGCTCCTCCGGCGTAAAATTCCCCGCAAACGACCGCATTCCAAAGCTCGTCCCCGCGAGATACACCGCATCCGCGCCGTAAGCTACCGCCATCTGCAATTTTTCCATATCGCCCGCCGGCGCAAGCAGCTCAGGGCGTCTGCGTGTTCTCATCGTTTCCTCCCGTTTCGGCTTCGCCGGTCTGTGTCTCGTCGGTCGTGTCCGTGTCCTCTGCGTTGTCAGCCGTGCTGCCATCGGCATTCAGGCTTTCGAGGAAGTCCTGATGCTCATAGTACGTCCGTGAGAAGTGGTGCACGCCGTCGCTGCCCAGCGCGTAGAAATAGTAGTCGGTGTCCGCCGGATAGAGCGCCGCGCGAATCGACGCAATACCGGGGTTCGAGATCGGTCCCACCGGCAGTCCGGCGTTTTTATAAGTGTTGTACGGACTGATAATCCCCTTATCTGCGTTGGAAAGAACTTCCTTGCGCTCGTCCAGTGCATACTGAATCGTCGCATCGATCTCCAGGCACGGATAGAGCTTGCTGCAAAGGCGGTTGTAGATAACCGACGCGATGTTCGGACTCTCCGATGCCTTGGCCGTCTCCTTTTCAATCAGCGACGCCACAATGATAACATCGTTCATATCGAGCTTCGCTGCGGCAATCTCGCTCTGTGTGAAACCGTTGCCCTCCATCTGCGCAGCCAGCTTCGCATTCAGCTCGTCCACAGCGGCATACATTTCCTCCGTGACCTTGCCGTCAAAGCGCCGCAGGAACTTATCCAGCACATTCACCGGATCGTCGCCCACATAGAATTCATACGTATCCGGGAACAGATACCCCTCCAGCCGGTTGGCCTTTCCATAGGAAAGCTCGGAGAGGAACGCATAGTAAAACTCATGGTTCGCCGCCGCGTCCTCCAGCTCCGCCACCGTACAGACACCGTTTTCAGCCAGCAGTGCAAAGATATCCTCGCACTCATAGCCTTCCGGGATCAACACGGTCGCTGTTGCCCGGTCGCCGGAGGTTTTCACCATTCCGTTGACCAGCGCATGGTAGTCGTAGACGCCGCTCAGCTCATACGTTCCGGGGTCAATTTTCCGCTCCGCGTGGGAAAAGCCGCAGTAGAGCTTAAACAGCCACGGATACTGAATCAGTCCCTTGTCCTTCAGTTCGTCGCTAATCTGCGAGATCGTCGCACCCTCGGGCACGGTCACATTGACTTGAAAATTCGTGCGCGTCAGCGCCAACATATCATCTGCACAGCGCCACACGCCAACAGCAATCAGCACACTTGCCGCGAGCACGCAGCAGACATACGCAAACACGCGCACCCCCGCCGGCAGCCGCGTGCGCTTCTCCGCCGGTGGCTCCTCGGACATCTCCTCGTCGACCGTTAGATCTGCATATTCGTCCGGAAGCTGCGGCTCAAACGGCTCCATCCTCGGCTTCGCCGTCTCCGACGCTGCTTCTTCCGTCTCCTCCAGCGCAGAGGTCTCCGCCCCTGCACCCATCATCGCGTCTACGCGCGCAATTTCCTCCCGCGCGCCGCGCAGCAGTTCGTCCAACGAAAGATCGTCAAGCTGTTCTTCCTGATGTTCCATTTTTTCCGGTTCGGCCATATTTTCCTCCGTCCTCGCGTCAGACGCTTGTCACCATCCCTGCTGCAACCTGCCGCGCCGTCTCCGCGCCTTTGAGCGCCGTAAGCAGCCGGAAGCCAAATGCCTCCGCCGCACCGGGCGCCTGCCCGGTAATCAGGCGGCCATCCTGCTGCGTTTTCGCAGGTTCATACTTCGCCCCCGGCATCTGTTCCTCACAGCCGGGATAACAGGTCACGGTCTTGCCGTCCGTGAGACCGAGCTTTGCCAGCACCGTCGGCCCGGCGCAGATCGCCGCAACGTACTTTTCCGCTTCATAGGCGCGCCGGACAATGTCAAGCGCCGCCTTGCAGCCGAGAATCGACGCTACGCCGCCAAGTCCGCCCGGCAGCACCACCATTTCCAGTGTATCCTCGTCAATTTCATCCACCGTGCAGTCGGCCGCCACCGTAATCCCGTGGCCGCCCGTGATGGTTTTGCCGCCAATGCCGGCAAGACGCACCTCAACGCCGCCGCGCCGCAGAATATCACACGGCACAACCGCCTCCATCGGCTCAAAGCCTTCTCCTAAAATGATGTATACCATGGTCATTCTCCCTTCAGACAGCTTGTTACAATCGCATAAATTTCTTCGTGGATTTCCTCGATGCTGCGCAGCGTGCCGTCCTTGACGCAGCTTACGCGCCGCCAGCCGTAGTATGCCGCGGCCTGCCGCGCAACCTCGCGGCATTTTTTGAGGTACTCCTCATCCCGCTCATGGATGTCGGCCTTCGTCCCAGTGCGCTGCTCGCGCTTGCGCATGAGCTGTTCGCTCAGCTCCACCGGCATATCCAGCAGCACCACCAGATCCGGTCGCGGCAGTCCCATCCGATCATATTCGAGGTCATAGAGCCAGCGAAAAAATTCCGCCCGCTCTCCCTCCTGGACTTTACTGCCCTGATGCACAGCGTTCGACGTCGTATACCGGTCAGACACAACCAATCCGCCGCCCTGATAATAGTCTTTCCACACGCGCTGATAGGACGCGTAGCGGTCGACCGCGTAAAATGTGGACGCGGCATAGGCGTTCACCGCTTCAGGATCTTCCCCGAACGCACCGCCAAGATACATCCGGATCAGCGCCGACGACGGTTCTTCATACTGCGGGAAGCGAAGCCTGTGAAAGGCTGTCCCCTCCGTCTCGAGCCGCTTGGTGAGCAGCTCAAACTGTGTAGACTTCCCGCTTCCGTCCGTTCCTTCAAATACAATCAGTTTTCCCATTCTGTCTATCCTTTACTCCGCACCGTGACGGCCGCCCAGAGATATTTCGGCAGCCGCAGCATCCGCCCGAACCGCTTCGGCTCCTTGACGAGCCGGTAGAGCCATTCGAGATTGCATCGGATCATCCACTTCGGCGCGCGCTTCACCGTGCCCGCAAACGCGTCCAGTGATCCGCCAAGCCCCGCCATCAGCCGGACATCCAGCTTGTCCCTGTGCGCATTCATAAAAATCTCCTGCTTCGGCGCACCGACGCATACGAACAGCACATCCGGCTTTACCGCGTTGATCTTCTCAATCACCGGCGTTTCCTCCTTGAAATAGCCGTCCGCCGTGCCGCAGATGCGAAGTCCCGGGTGCTTTTCCACCATCTTCTGCGCAGCCAGCTCCGCAATGCCCGGCTTCCCGCCGAGCAGATACAGCGTCTTTCCCGTCTCTGCCAGCACGCCGAGCAGCCGGTCTGCAAAGTCCACACCGGCAACCTTCTGCTTCAGCGGCGTCTTGCGCAGCTTCGCCGCGAGGACGACGCCCGCGCCGTCCGGCAGCACAAGCTCCGCCCCATTCAGCAGCGCACGGAACTGCGCATCGTGCAGCGCCTCATAGCCGATCTCGGCATTCGGCGTCACAACGATCGACGCACCCGGCATCTCGAGCAATTCCTTTGCCCGCGCCACGGCCTCGTCCATCGTCACATTGTCAAATTGCAGTCCCAGCACATCCTGTTTCATCTGCGCACACCTCGCCAGTGTATATTGATTGGTGTATTATACCACACCCATCCGCGTTTGTCCACGTTTCCGGGTTTCACATTTGCACGCACCGGCATAAACTGTTATGAAAGCATACGCTTTACTATCATGTCAGGAGGTTATTGGAATGTCTGATACCACTCAGGCCAGTCCGGCTTGTGATCTGCGCGGCATCCGCGAGGCGGTCTGCGTCCATACAGACAAAATCACCGACAGTTGCCTCGCCAAAGACTGCATTGAGGATCTTCAGGTGTACTTAACCGTCGGCTCCCAGCAGGCGCTCGACTGCGCCGCCAGCGCAAAGGCGCGCTATGTGGAGCTGATGCACGTCGACGTCCACGTCGAGTCCGTCCCCTATTCCACCGGCTATTACACGGTCGACCTCACCTTCTACTACCGCGTCATTGCCGACGCCAGCGTACAGGGCGGCCGCCCGAGCACCGTAACCGGCCTTGCCGTTTTCTCCAAGCGGCTCGTTCTGTTCGGCGGAGACGCCAGCTCCCGCAGCTTCTCCAGCCGCGCAGCGGGAAGCTGTCTCTGCAAGCAGTCCATTCAGGCCGGCAGCGTGCCGGAGGGCGTCGTCGAGGTCATCGACCCGATGATTCTCGGCTCCCGCATTCAGGAGCTATGCAACTGCGGCTGCAACTGCTGCCCGCCGTCGCCGCCCACCATCCCGGAAGCCATTCTCGCCTGCTTTGAAGAACCGCTCGTGCTCGACGGCGAAAACAAGCGCCTGCTCGTCACCATCGGCCAGTTCTCCATCGCGCGGCTCGAGCGCAGCACCCAGCTTCTCATTCCGACGTTTGACTACTGCGTCCCCACCAAATCCTGCCCGAACGTCGGCAGCAGCAGCTCCGAAAGTCCGTGTGAGGTGTTCGGCCAGATTGAGTTCCCGATGGATGCCTTCTTCCCCACCAAGGCAGATTCCTGCATCCCGGCCAAAGATAGCTGCACCAATTGCAGCCGGACAGCCAAATAACGCCGCGAGCCGCTGCATCCCGCAGCGGCTCGTCAGCGTGTCGAAAAAGTCTTTTCGCCCCGCTGCCCGTCCAGCTTTTCAAGCTTATAAAGTTTGAAAAGCTGCTTGATTGAACGCGAAGGGGGCTCTTTGCCCCCTTCACTCTTCCCCTGCGACTCTGTCGCG
>CAKUJA010000070.1 GCA_934661135.1 uncultured Oscillospiraceae bacterium | reverse complement strand
GAGGAGGTGGACGAAGTGGTCACAAAGGCAAAGATGATCGTAGATGGCCAGGAGGTCGAGGTCGAACGCATTTTGAAAAACGGCACAAATTATATTAAAATTCGCGACATCGCAAAGGCACTCGATCTGGATGTGTCGAATAAGGGGAATATTCCCATTCTGAATCATAAGCAGTAGCGCCCCGTGTGCCGCGCCACCCGGATTGGAGGTGGTGACGATCAGTGCGAGGGTGCGGATTCCGGATGACTTGACCGGCCTGCTGCAAGGCGAGTGGGAGCAGATCATATCTCAGGCAGGCTACAGTGAGCAGGACGCGGAGATCGTCCGGCGCTATGTCATGGACAAAACACCACAAATTGATGTCGCGGTGGAGCTGGACATGGCGCGGAGCACGATCACCCGCAGACTGCCGCAGATCTACGCACGAGCGCGGCACACGGCAGCAAAGCTGCGAATGATAAAAACTTAAAAGGAAAACGGCTGCGTTTTCCACATACTAGATGTTGTGTTTCAGAAAATGCCCCCGGCAGGAGAAATCCTGTCGGGGGTTTTTGTTACATATACAAAATCTCGGATACAAGCTCGAAATTCTTTCGGACTCCACCGTATATCGGAGTATCAACTACGCCGATTTGATACCCAAGCAATTTCCTGCGCTTGCAATCCTGCGCAAAATCCAATGTCAGTTCCCCGCGCAGATTTGTGGCCAACCACTCCCAATCCGGCTGTGTGACAACTATTATCGCCCGATTACTGGTGTAAAGACTGCTCGGCATATCCTCTGGCAACGCGCGTATCAGATCAAATAAATATTCCGCTCCGGTCATATTTTACCCTCCTTACGATCATTCAGATAGTCATTGATCCATCCTCGGATCAGCTCATTCGGCGTGGTGCCGCTGGACTTCGCAGCGGCCTTAAAGTCATCCGCGATCTCCCGCTTGAGCTTGCAGGAGATCACTGACATATTTTCTGCGTCCCACTTGTTGCGGGTGCGCTTTTGCGCATCAGTTGGCATTGCACACCTCTTTCCAGCTTTCGCCTTGATTTATCTTATGACTTCATAATATACGGTAATACCGTAGGCGTCAATAGGATTTCTAAAATATTTTTTACGATGCGTCAGAAATGCTACATAAATGCATCACTCATGCTACCTTCGTGCGTCCCACGGAATTTCAAAATCCCTCATACTGATCGTAGGAGCTGGCCAGCTTACTACATTTTTTGGAGGGAAACTCTATGGAATACGCAAGCAACGGCAAGGGGAATCTCGGTGTGACGCTCGGCGCGATCGGCACGGGCCTCGGCGTGTTTGGCGGCGGGCTGAGCAACCTGTTCGGCGGCTGGGGCGCGAATCCGGCTGCAGCGGCGATGGCCGCAAGCAACAGCGACAGCCATCTCGTCAGCCGCTATGAGGCGTCTCAGGCGGCACGAATCGCAGAGCTGGAAACGGAAGTCAAGCTCCGCGATGCGAACACGTACACGGATCAGAAGATGCTCGAAATGTACAAGTACACGGATGGGCGACTTCGCAGCATCGAAGAGCAGCTGTGCCAGCAGCGTGTCGTCAACGCGCAGACCGTGGCGAACCTGTCCTGTATGCAGAACGAGCTGGCTACGCTGTCGGGCCTGACCAAGACGGTGATCCCCATCAACAACGTCTGCCCGGAACCGATGCAGCGTTATAACAGCTGGACGGCTCCGACCACGACCACCACGACGACTTAAGCAAAAAGGGGCGGCAATAGCCGCCCCAATCTTAACACGGAGGTATCCTTATGGTAACGATCGATCAGGCTATGCGAGGCGCGGCAAAATTCGCCGACAATGAGATCATCCCCCGTCTGCCGATGGGCAAGGGCATTGGAGCCGGGATTGCGCTGGCGCTTATCATGGATGGTGGCAAGGCGCAGTTGCTCAAGCTGCGTGAAAATCCGGCGGTGCAGATGATGGGCGTAATGGACGAGGGCGGAAATATCGACCTTGACAGGCTCTATAATGCGGCAAGGCCGCGCTTTGACGGGCAGAAACTGCCGGTCACGGTGCCGATCATTGGCGAGCTGCGCTTTGACGTGGGCGATCTCGATAAGCTTTACAGATACATACAGGAGGCGTAATATGGGAAAAGAACATTACATTGAGCAGCTGAAAGAGCAGCTGCATGAGATCATGGAGAGCCCGGCAACGCTGGGGCGCGCGGAAGAAGTCACGGTGTATGCGGATGCCATTTGTGCGCTGCACAAGATGGGGAGTCACGAGGGCGGAGAGGACACAGAATTCACCCGCGAGGATGCTGAAAAGTGGGTATCGCACATGGAGAACGAGGACGGCACGACCGGCGCGCACTGGACGATGGAGCAGACGAACGCTGTGGCCAGTATCACAGGTGTCAATGTGAAGTCCTGCGTCTGGTGGGCGGCAATGAACATGATGTACTCAGATTATTACGGCGTAGCTGCCAAGTACGGCCTAGACCGGCCGGAGTTCTACGCCGACCTCGCAAAAGCGTTCCTGATGGACAAGGACGCCGGAGGAGCGGAGGAGAAGATAGCCGGGTATTATCATGGGATTGTGCTGAGAAAGTGATTCCAAATATTATAGCAAGATGGAGTATGGTGGACCAGACGGAGAGCTCGGCGCATCGCTGCGCTATCTCAGCCAGCGGTACTCGATGCCGTATCCGGAGCTCAAGGGCCTGCTGACCGATATTGGTACGGAGGAGTTGGGGCATCTGGAGATGGTGGGGACGATTGTCCACCAACTCACAAGAAATCTGACAGAAGAACAGCAGAAAACGGCCGGGTTTGACACCTACTTTGTCGACCACGCCGTGGGCGTCTACCCACAGGCGGCATCCGGTACGCCGTGGAGCGCGTCCAGTATGGCGGTCAAGGGCGACCCGATGGCCGACCTCGTGGAGGACTTGGCGGCGGAGCAGAAGGCGCGTGTGACGTATGACAACATTCTGCGCCTGAGTGATGACCCGGATGTCAATGACGTGATCCGATTCCTGCGGGAGCGCGAAATCGTTCATTTCCAGCGATTTGGCGAAGCAATTCAGCTCTTGCGAGAGAAGCTCAACCAGCGAAATGTCTATTACATGAACCCGGCACTCAACGCATAAAAAATACCCGGTGTGCTTAGCACACCGGGTATTTTTGGGATTAGGATTCTTCGGCTTTGTAGTTCTTATTGAAGTTGACGATCACGCCGCTATCTTGCAGTGTTTTGACGCCGGCCTGATCGATCGGATTGTCCCAGACGTCGAGTTGGCAGAGCAGACGGCAGGAATCCAGAACCGTGATGTCTGTAATCTTGTTGTAGTCCGCAAGCACGAAGTTCAGCGAATCAAGACCGGCGAGACCGGCGAGACTGTCAATTTCATTGTGGTTGACGCTGAAGCGCCAGAGCGACGCGGTGTCGTCAAAGTTGGGAATGGCGGTGATTTTGTTGTTATCGCCGTTGAATTCCTCCAGCAGCGGCAGAGCAATCAGCACGGAGATGTCTGCAACTTGGTTGTCGGAGACATTCAGCACGCGCAGCGCGCTGCAATCGGCCAGCACAGACAGATCGGAGATCTCATTGCCGGAGCAATAGAGCTCCGAAAGTGCCGTATTGCCCGCAATGCCGCTCAGACGCGAGATGCCACAGTTCTCCACGTAGAGAATTTCGAGCTTCAGGCAGTTGTTGAGATAGGTGATCGATTTGATCGGATTGTTGGTCAGGTGCAGTTCACGCAGTTCAGTCAGCGCAGAGAGCGCCGTAATATCCGAGATTGTGTTGTTCGTGAGATCAAGCGTTTCCAGCGTTGTCAGGCCAACCAACGGGTTGATATTGGCCAGCGCGCAGCCGGAGAGATTCAGCGAAGTCAGCTCGGGCAGCGTGCAGATGGCTTCGAGCGCGGCAGAGGAGAGCGTACAACCGGATAGATCCAGCGTTTCCAGCGTGGTCAGGCCGGCAAGCTGCGTCAGATCCAGCGCGTTGGCGCTGTGCAGGCTCAGGGACTTCAGACCGGTGAATTTGGAGAGATCGTTGAGCGTGGTCATGGTATCGGGCAGGACAAGCTCGCTGATCTCCCATAGCTCGTCAGTCATAATGCTGCCGGCAGCGGTTTTGCCGAGCAGCTCACGCACCAGCGTTTCCAGCGCGGAATCCTCAAAGGAGACTTCCTCTACCACATTGCCGACAGTGTAACCGGCGTAGATTGCATCGCTGACAAGACCGTTGCTGCCGACAGCGATGGCAACCACCCGGGACTCGCCGCCTTCCAGCGTGATCGGCGCACTGTATGCATCGGTGGCCATGGAAGGATAGTCCTGATTGACGGCAACATAGACCGGACTGCCGTGCGTTGTGACCGTGATATCGATGTATTCATTATAATATCCGCTTTCCGGCAAAATGACCGGCGCGGCAGGGCGCAGTGCGTCAATCTGCGCCTTGACATCGCTGCTTGTGATGCGGCCAAGCATCTGCTCCGCGTCGAGCAGCTTGTCCTGCTCAACATAGGTCTTGGACAGAGCCGCATAGAGCGCGACAGAGTCCGGATTCTGTGTGATGGCGCTGACAAGCGTATATTCCGCTTTGGAGTAGTTTCCGTCCAGAATATAGGTCTCTGCCAGACGGATGGGTAAGTTCACATTCTCCGGCGCGAGCTTCACAGCCTGCCGGTAGCAGGTGATCGCGCGGTTATAGCGCCCGGCTTCATAGTAATGGTCGCCCCAGTAGGCGAACACGCTCATGGTGAGGTCGGTGCGATGAATAAAAAAGAACCAGCCGGCCGTCACGAGAAGCGCGACGATCAACAGAGCCGGAATAAAAATCTTCAAAAATTGCTTCATGGGGTCGCTCCAATCTGTTCAGATTTCATTTATTATACTTCCTGTTACAAAAAGTGTCAAGTTTTATGTCAATCATACGGCGCAGATATGGCGCATAGGCTTGGACTACGGAGGTGGTACGAATGAAAACAATTCTGATTTGCAGCATTCTTTCCGCGCTGGCGGTGCTGCTTTTGCCCACCGCTTCGGAGCGTTCGGTGGAGCAGGAGCCGGTGGTGCTGCTGATTGAGCAGCCGGAACAGAGCGCGGAGCCGGAAGCTGCCGCAGCGCCGCAGGAGACGGGTACGGCGGAGGTTTTGCTGCTGACGGCTGACGGTGTGCAGTGCGTAGAGGAGGATGCATACCTGGCGGCGGTGGTGCTCTCGGAGATGCCGGCGTCGTTTGAGCCGGAAGCGCTTGCGGCGCAGGCAGTGGCGGCGCGGACGTTTTTGGCGCGTCAGCGCATGGCAGGGAAGCACCAGAACGCTGACATCTGCGCGGATTCCGCCTGCTGCCAGGCGTGGACAGGGGAAACGGGACTGCGGGAGAAATATGGCGAGGCGTATACAACCTATGTCGAAAAGGCGGCTGCGGCCGTGCAGGAGACCGAGGGGGAAATCCTGACCTATCAGGGCATGCCGATCGAAGCGGTTTATTTCTCCTGCTCCGGCGGCAGTACGGAGTCAGCCGTCGCGGTCTGGGGCACGGACGTACCGTATTTGCAGGCGGTAGAAAGTCCGGGGGAGCAGGACGCGCTTCGCTATGAGAGCGAAGTCATCTATTCGGAGGAGGATCTGCGCAGCGCGCTGCAATCGGCGGCGCCGGATGCAGACCTGCACGGCAGTGCGGCGGATTGGTTCGGCGAGACGGTCAACACCGAGGGCGGCGGTGTTGCCACGATCACAATTGGGGGTGTCCGCTTCAGCGGCACGGAGCTGCGTACGCTGCTCGGACTGAACTCGACGAAGTTTACCGTTGACTGCGCCGATAGGGGAGTGGTGTTCCATGTGTATGGCTTCGGACATCGTGTGGGGATGAGCCAGTACGGTGCGAACGCAATGGCGAAGCTCGGTTTCGATTATCGCACGATTCTGCAATACTATTACCGCGGAGCAAGCATCAAAAAAGCGTCTCAGGCAGAAGCCTGAGACGCATCATCAGCACGTTATTACAGCAGATTCAGCACGAACGTCAAAACCAGGAACGCAGCGCCGATCCACTTGGTCGCGCGGGCGAGCTTGGCATCGAGCGCCTTGGACTTGTTCTTGGCAAGGAAGCTATCGCCGCTGCCGCCGCCGATGGCGGAGGACAGGCCGGCGCTCTTGCCGGACTGGATCGTGACGATCGCAACGAGCACAAGCGCGAGAATCACCTGAACAACGGTTAAAACAATATGCAGAGCAGTCATAATTCCTCCAAATTACAGCCGCCCTTCATCGGCAAGACGGCACGCCGAGATAATATTCTTACACAGCAAACAAAATGATACCACATTTTGCCCAGAATTGCAAGAGATTTTTAAGGAGAATTGCCAAAAAAGCGGCAAGCCTTTAAGATTTTGTCACCCAGTTACCTGTGGCCAGACAGGTGAGGTAGGCGTTGATGAAGCCATCGAGGTCGCCGTCCATGACCGCGTTGATGTTGGTCATTTCATAGCCGGTTCGGGTGTCCTTTGCCAGCGTATAGGGCATAAAGACATAGTTGCGGATCTGGCTGCCCCACTCGATCTTGAGCTGTGTGCCCTTGATGTCGGAGATCTTGTCGAGATGCTCGCGTTCCTTGATCTCAATGAGCTTCGAGCGCAGCATCCGCATACAGGTCTCCTTGTTCTGGAACTGGTCACGCTGCGTCTGACAGGAGACAACGATACCGGTCGGCTTGTGAATCAGGCGCACAGCGGACGAGGTCTTGTTGATGTGCTGGCCGCCCGCGCCGGAGGAGCGGTAGACCTGCATTTCGATGTCCTCAGGACGGATTTCCACATCCTTGGAATCATCGGTGATCTCCGGGATGACCTCCACCGCAGCAAACGACGTCTGCCGCCGCGCGTTGGCGTCGAACGGGGAGACGCGAACCAGCCGGTGGACGCCGTTCTCACTCTTGAGCAAGCCGTAGGCATTTGTACCCTCGACAAGGATGCTGGCGGATTTGATCCCGGCCTCATCGCCGTCGAGATAGTCGAGAATTTTATAAGTGAAGCCGTGTGCTTCGACCCAATGGGTATACATCCGGTAGAGCATCGACGCCCAGTCCTGAGCTTCTGTGCCGCCCGCGCCGGCCTGGAAGGAGACAATGGCGTTGTTGCTGTCGTATTCGCCGGAGAGCAGCGTCTCAAGGCGTTCCTTCTCCATTTCTTCCTCAAGGGACTTGTAGCCCTCGACCAGCTCGTCCAGCATCGAGTCGTCGTTTTCCTCGATGGCCATTTCGCAGATCGTCATCAGGTCATCCCAGTGGGCGCACATCTTCTCATAGCGCTCAATCTTCGCTTCGAGCTGACTGGCCTGACGCGTGACCTTCTGCGCTGTATCGGCGTTGTCCCAGAAGCCTTCAGACTCGATCTGCGCGTGCAGCCGGTCGAGATCGACCTTGCATTCCTCAATGTTCAGCGAAGAAGCCAATTCCTTCAGCTTCGGTTGAATGTTGTTCAGCTTTACTTTGTATTCATCAAATTCAATCATCTGTTGTAACCACGCTTCCAATCATTATCTATGGTATTATAGCGAAAAAACAGCGGCCTGTAAAGAGGGAAAAGGCACGCGGATGCGTGCCTTTTGGGAAAATTCCTTCGATTGTGTAAACCCAATTTGCCGGGCTTCGGGCGTATGTCTTTTGAAATCGAGCTTCAGAAGCGCGAGCCTATCGGCTGCTGATCTCGTAGTCCAGCTCCGCGAAGATCAGATCGTCCACGTCACCGCGCGAATCAATGCGAAATGCATCCATGTTGTTCCCTCCTTTTGCAGTCACTACCCAATCAGTATATGCCGGAGCGCAGACCGGTATGACAGAAAAAAGCGCCGCCGGGAAATCCGGCGGCGCTTTTGGGACTGTCAAAAAACGCTGGAATGCAGTTTTGCGATAGAGTCGCGGGGGAAGAGTGAAGGGGCAAAGCGCCCCCTTCGCGTTCAATCAAGCAGTTTTTCAAACTTGATACGTTTGAAAAACTGGACGGGCAGCGGGGCGAAAAGCCTTTTTCGACACGCTGAAAAGCGCCGCCGGGAAATCCGGCGGCGCCTTGGAAAGGGGAGAGGTCAGTTACCGATACCGGTCATGGCCTCCATCGCTTCATATTGCTGCGAATCCAGGTTCTTTTTCATCTCAAGACCTTCGATGATGTCGAGGTCGACCATTTTGCCAGCTTGCGAGCAGATGACGCGGTTCGTCTTGCCCTCGGCCAGTGCCATCACGGCGTGGTAACCCATGTTGGTTGCCATCACGCGGTCGCGCGCGGAGGGGGTGCCGCCGCGCTGGATGTGGCCGAGAATGGTCACACGCGGGTCAAGGCCGAGCGCTTCGTGGATCTGCTCGCCGATCTCCATCGCGCTGCCCGCGCCTTCTGCAACGATGATCATATAGTGTGTTTTGCCGCTCAGACGCGCCAGGCGAATCCGCTCGACGACGTCGCGCTCAAAGATGAATTCCTTTTCCGGAACCAAAACGGCAGTTGCACCGGTTGCAAGGCCGACATAGAGCGCCAGATGACCCGCGTTGCGGCCCATGACCTCGACGACGGAGCAGCGCTCGTGCGACTGCATCGTGTCGCGCAGACGGTCAATCGCTTCAACAGCGGTGTTGGCTGCGGTGTCAAAGCCAATGGTGTAGTCGGTGCAGCTAATATCGTTGTCGATCGTTGCCGGAACGCCGACGACCGAGATACCATGCTTGGAAAGCTCCAGCAGGCCGCGGAACGTGCCGTCGCCGCCCATGGCGACAATGCCGTCCAGACCCAGCAGCTTGCAGGTGGCGACAGCCTTTTTCTGACCTTCTTCTGTTGGGAACTCCTCGCTGCGCGCGGTGTAGAGAATTGTGCCGCCGCGATTGATGATGTGCGAAACGCTGTCTGCATCCAGACGAACGAAGTCGCCGTTGATAAGACCGTTATAACCACGGCGAATGCCAATGCAGTCGATTCCAAGCAGGTCTGCGGTACGCACCACCGCACGAACTGCCGCATTCATGCCGGGCGAGTCTCCGCCGGAAGTCAATACGCCAATTCGTTTCACGGCATAACCCATAAAAGCACCCTCTCTAATTAAAAAATTTGCTTCATTATATCATAGTATCTGAAAAAAGTAAAGTTGTTTTTTACTTGATTTCCGCGAAATGCAGGACAACAAGCACAAAAAACAAGGAAAAACATCACAAACGGAAGAAAAACATCAAACGATTTTATAAAAATATGATAAATTATGTAAAATTTCAAGACTGCCAAATGGGACTTGAACGATCACTTGCTTGACCATTCAGCCGCGGCTGAGTATAATAAAAAGAAGTTCACAGAACAGCGCCCGCGCGCTTCGTCGGATCTTTTCCGCCAATCATGCGGTTTGAAAAGCTTGGCTTGACGAAAAAGCGCTCACCGAATCTGCGTGCCGAATTGTGCGGTGTTGCCATAATTCAAATGGCGCTGAAGCAGGTGCAAAGAAAACCTCAAACAGGTCGTAGCACGGCAGCGTAGGAAAAGCAAAGCGGCGAAACACCCCCAGCAAATGTCCAAGCGACAGCAGCGCCGTAGAGCAAGTCAATTCAAGCCGTAGAGCAAGTAAACTCAAGGAGATACGAAACTGGAGATACGTTGTTTCCGCATTTCCTGAAAACGCCCATCCAACGCAACAAAATTTTTATTTTGTTGCGTTGGATGGGCGCCAACTCCAGCAGTTCAATGACTGCTCTCGCCTGTGCGCCCCTTTCCGTTTGCGCCCACTGAAAGGATTCTTCATGGAACGTTATCAAGATGCACCGCAGATTTTGCGGGATTTTCTCTCGTATCACGAAACAATTAAAGGCCAGTCAAAACGCACGGTCGCGGAATATTATCTTGATCTGCGGATGTTTTTGCGTTTTTTGAAGCTGACGCGTAACGAAATGCCCTACAACACGCCTTTGGAGGATATTCCGATCAAGGACATCGACGCGGCATTTCTGGCGACGGTCAAAACGTCGGAAATTTTCGATTTCCTGTCCTATCTGTCGAATGACCGGGAAAATCCGGAATCGGACACCCAAGGAATTTCAACGGCGTCCCGTGCGCGAAAGCTCTCCGCAATCAAGTCTTTTTACAAGTATCTGACGGTCAGCACCAAACAAATTACAGAAAATCCGGTCAAAGACATCGAATTTCCGAAAATTCGGAAAAGCCTGCCGAAATACCTGACGCTCGAGGAGTCCACTTCCCTGCTCCATGCCGTCAGCGGCCCAAATCAAACGCGTGACTTTGCAATTTTGATGCTGTTTCTCAACTGCGGCATTCGCCGCGCCGAGCTGGTAGGTCTGAACCTGACCGACGTCTACGATGACCGCATCCGCGTCGTCGGCAAGGGCAATAAGGAGCGCATCGTCTACATGGGTTCCGCCTGCCGGGAAGCCATCGACCGCTATATGGTTGAGCGCAAGCAGATCGTTCTGAGCGATAATAAGGCGCTGTTCGGGTCCCGCGACCACAACCGGATCAGTGTCAGCGCCGTGCACCGGCTGGTCAAAAAGTATCTGCTGGAGGCGGGACTGGATCCCACGCAGTTTTCCGCGCATAAGCTGCGGCACACTGCGGCGACGCTCATGCTGGCGAACGGCGTTGACCTGAAAACGCTGCAGGAAGTTCTCGGCCATGAAAACCTGAACACCACGCAGATCTATACGCACATCGAGAATACCGATAAGAAGATTGCTGCCGAGGCCAATCCCCTCTCCAAATTCAAGCTGGAAAAACCATGATAAAAAGCACGGACTTCAAAGAGTCCGTGCTTTTGGAGACTGTTAAAAAACGATGAAATGCAGTTTCGCGACAGAGTCGCAGGGAAAGATTGAAGGGGGCAAAGAGCCCCCTTCGCGTTCAATCAAGCAGCTTTTCAAGCTTTTTAAGTTTGAAAAGCTGGACGGG
>CAKUJA010000069.1 GCA_934661135.1 uncultured Oscillospiraceae bacterium | reverse complement strand
TATTCCTGCGAAAAAACGTCTTGCTCAGCGCAAAAATTCCTCGCTGCCGGTCACATTGAGAGTTTTCAGATACACCCTAGGTGTCAGCGCCGCGATCTGATAAGCGGGACTGAGGACGATCTTCTTCTCGTCCACCATCTGCTGAAGCTCCGGGACTAACTGCGTCAGGGCGATGTAGTTGCGGATGGTATCTCCGCTCACACCGGCATCCTGACCAACTTCATCATCGCTGCGGAACTTCGCCGAAATTTTCGGCGAAGTCAGATCCGTCCGTGCACCCTGCCGCTTGATGGCCTCCATCTTCATCTTGTAGGCTTTTTGCCCGGTTCTTTCTGCGCTGTTTTTTCAGGCATTGTGTTCCTCCTGTCGGCATTTGATTTTGGGTACAAAAAAGGACATTTCTTCTTTTCAGAGGAAATGTCCTGATTTCTTGGACGGGCTGACAGCCCGCCCAAACGGTATTTAGTTTTTGTCGTTACTATCCAAGATCACCTCGGCAAATGGAATGGACAATATTCTGACTCTGCCGGACACAAGGCAGACCGGCTGGCACGCCTGAACTCTTGCCGAAAATCATGTGCGCCGATGTGACCTTGAGAGAAAAGAAAAACCCAGTCATATGGGCAAAAGCCTTGATATGACTGGGTTTTGGCGGAGTGGGTGGGATTCGAACCCACGGTACCGTTGCCGGTACACCTGATTTCGAGTCAGGGCCGTTATAACCACTTCGATACCACTCCGTATGAACTTGCCAAACTATTATAGCAAGTGTCCGGATAAAAATCAAGCGAGAAATGCGCTGGGAGCAAAAAAGACGCCGGTTGGCGTCTTTTTGGAGAGGGCTCAGGTCTTTTTGACGAACTGTTCGCCGCATTTCGGGCAGCGGATGTTGATTTTTCCGCGGCCGCGCGGCACGCGCACGGTCTGGCGGCACTTCGGACAGGCGTAATAGCGGTGCTGCCGGTCTTTGATGCGCGTTAAAAAGCGCAGGAATGCGGCATTTTCGCGCCGCCGCGCTTCGATGTTGCGCGAATACATCCGAACAATCGACCAGATCAGCGGGACATATGCCAGCAGACTCAGTACGGAGAGCACAGCGCTGCCGCTGCGGTTTCCGATCAGTCCAAGCACGATCAGCACAATCGACCCGCCGAGCAGCCATTGATTCAGCTTATCCGAGCCATAGCGCCCGGCCATGAAACGCCGCAGCGCATCTCCAAGTTTCCGAAACATATACTCACCTGTTTTTCGTTTTTTCTTTAATTTATTATAGGGCGAAATTCCGGAAAAACAAGAAAACAGGCCGATTGTTTAAAAAGAGTTTACATTCCCCTCAGCCGCGCGTCAGCGTGATGACCGGCAGCTCGGGCGGATTGCAGATGCGAAGCGGCAGACGGTGGCTCGGGCCGAGACCGCGGCTGACGTAGAGCTGCGTGCCGTCCTGCCGGTAGAGACCGGCTTCGTCGCCGGGGAAGAACTCATAGTGGGTGCCGAACACGCCGCCGACGCCGGGAATGCGGACGATGCCGCCGTGCGCGTGACCAGACAACACCACGGCGACGCCGAGCTTTGCCCAGAGCGCAAGCTGATCGTTTCGATGGCAGAGCGCCACGATCGGCACGTCTTCGCCACAGCTTGCCCGGATTTCGCGGACAAGCTCCGGCGCGCGCTTCTGGTCAGCCGGGCCGTTCGGGTCGTCTACGCCCGCAAGCACAAGCTGCTGCCCGTTTCGCTCCAGAACGCGCCAGTCATTTTGCAGACGGATGACGCCGTAGAGGTCGAGCAGCACAAAAAGCGCCTGCCGCGTCTGCCGCGGCATGACCCACTCATGATTCCCGGTTACGTAGTAGACTGGCGCAATGGCGGTTAAACCGGCCAGCAGCGGCCGAAGCGACGGAAGCGCCGTATATTCGTCGGCCAGATCGCCGACAAGCGCGATGACATCCGGCTGCGCGGCGCGCACCGCGTCCAGCAGGCCGCTGTGCGCCTGCCCGAACGAGCGGCCGTGCAGATCGGCAAGCTGAACAATGCGCAGGCCGGAAAAGGCATCCGGCAGCGTGCCGCAGCGGAGCGTGATGTGCGTCGTGCGCACGGTAAAGTTGTCAAACCAGCAGATGCCCGCCGCCGCTAAAATGGCCGGCAGCAGCCAGAGCTTCAGCCGTTTTTTCGCCATGCCGGCACCTCCTTCCACTTATAACCGCTGGATCACTCGACTGCGGTGATCGGCGGATCTTTTGCCCCATTCTAACACGTTGTGGCCGCAAAAGATAGCAAAACAGCGGTTAGCTGCGCTCGAAGCCGAGATAGCGCGTGCCCTGGAAGGTCAGCGTGCCGTGGTCGCCCTCGATCAGCATCCCATATTCCGGCCCGGAGACGCGAAGCTCCATCCGGTCGCCGCTCTCCACCTGAAAGGTCACATAGTAGGTCGAGTCTGTCGTGCAGTAGTCCATGTCGTTTGCACCATGGTGACGATGGTGGCTGACGTTGGTGCGCTTCCCGGCTACCGTGGCGGAGACGGACAGGCGCGGCGACGCGTCGTTTTTCCGCTTTTCCTTCGCGCCGCGCACGAGCATGGCGATCATCATGCCGAACACAAATACGAATACAAGGGTGAACAAAATCGGGAAGATTGTGCTCATCAGGTCGAAGCCGTTAAAACCAAATTGCATCATAGCGGTGCTCCTTTCCACATCTGCTTCTTCTGACGGCGATTGCCTCAAAAAAGTTCCCTCAGCGCCACGGATCGCTGGTGCCCGCGTCGCGGACGTTCCACTCGATGCTGGTCTGTCCGCGCGGGATATACATCCGCTGGACGCGGAACGGATCGTCGAGCGTGTTGTAGACGTAGCCGTTCATCAGAAGGCCGTAGGCATAATACCGCCGCGCCACCTCGATGGTCAGCTCGCTATAATTGCCCTCCGGATAGCAGACCACATAGGGCACCTGCCCGGTCAGCGCCGCAAGCTCGCTCTGACTCAGCGCCATCTCGCGCTCGAGCGTTGGCTCATCCATCAGGCTCAGATTGCCGTGGGAGTAGGTGTGGCTCTGAATGGAGACAAGTCCGCTGGCAGCAAGCTCCTGAATCTGTGCCGCGTCCAGCTTGTGGCTGCCGCCGATGTCGCGCGCGATCACGAAAATCGTCGCCTTCGCCTGATATTGTTGGAGCAGCGGGAACAGCTCGGTGTAGTTGTCGTCGTAGCCGTCGTCGAACGTCAGGATGACCGGTTTTTCGTAGTCCTCCAGATGGGAGAGATCCTCGAACCAGATCGTCTCATAGCCGTTGTCGGCAAGATATTGAAGCTGCGCTTCCAGATCATGCGGACTGACGAACAGATCCCAATACCCCCAGAGGTCGTCGCTGACCGCATGATACATCAAAATCGGAACCTTGACATTCGCGGTCGGCGCGGCAAGCTCCGGGACGCGGGCGAAGTAGACCGTGCCGTCCTCGGTGACGCCCTGCACGGCGCCGAAGCGCTCCGCTGCGCGGACTGCGGGAATCCACGTCACGCCGTCCTGCCGGGCGGCGGTTGCAAATTCGCCGTAGAGCGGAAAGCGAAGCCGCGCGGCTTCCCGGCGCAGCTCGGCGGCGTCCTCTGTTTCGGCATAGTCCAACCCCATCCCGGCGGCAAACGCCGCGCCGTCGACGAGCAGCGTGCCGTCCGCCGCGGTGCGGGTTTCACTCCATGCGCCGAACAGCAGGATTGGTGCGCCGGGTTCGGAGAACAGCGGTTGTGGCTCCGGCTCCGGCGGGAGCGCTTCCGAGGTGGGTTCGACCGTGACGGGGGCGGGGACTGCCTGTACCGGCTTTGCCGGTGCTGGCTCGGCGGTGTCCGCCGCGGTCGCTGCGGCGCACCCGGCCAGCAGACCTCCAAGCAGCAGCGCTGTGCACAGAAGCTCTCTCTTTCTCATCTGTCTGGCATCTCCTGTTTCCTGTATTTTTCTAATCCCATTGTACCAGACAGTGCAATCCGCCGCAAGCGCGGGGGCAAATTTTGCTTGCGTTTTCCGGCCGGTTTTGCTAAAATAGCAGTGTTGTGTAGCGAACGCGCGTAAGTCCAAACGGACTTACGCGTTATTTTTTCGCCCATGGAGGTCAATATGGAAGAAAAACAGGATTTTTTGGGAACGGCGCCGCTGGGGAAGCTCATGCGGAGGTTTGCCGTGCCGTGTACGATCTCGCTGCTCGTCGGCGCGCTCTATAACATCGTCGACCAGATCTTCATCGGCTGGGGCGTCGGCTATCTCGGCAACGGCGCGACGAGCGTCGTCTTTCCGCTGACGGTGCTGGCGCTCGGCCTTGCCGTGATGATCGGCGACGGCGCGTGCAGCTTTGTGTCGATCTGCTTCGGCAGGCAGAAGCCGGCGGACGCCAACCGCGCCGTCGGCAATGCGGTGACGCTCAGCGTGCTGACCGGGCTTGCCGTGATGACGCTCTACTACGTATTCCGCGAGCCGCTGCTTGCGCTGTTCGGCGCGACGGAGGCGAACCTGCCCTATGCGCGGGACTATTTCGCGTGGATTGCCGCCGGGATTCCGATTTATGTGTTCGGGCAGGCAATCAACCCGATCGTCCGCTCGGACGGCAGCCCGAAATTCGCCATGGCCTGTATGCTGGCCGGTGCGCTAACCAATGTGGTGGGCGACCCGATTGCGATTTTTGTGTGCAAGGGCGGCGTGGTGGGCGCGGCCATTGCAACGGTGCTCGGCCAGCTTGTCACGGCGGGCATGAGCGTGTGGTACCTCTGCCATACGAAGATTTTGCGGCTTGAGCCTGCGGATTTCCGGCTCTCCGGGCGGATTTTGGGCGCGTTTTTACCGCTCGGCCTTTGCAGCTTCCTCGCGCAGATTTCGCTGGTCATCGCGATGGCGGCGACCAATTCGATGCTGGTGAAATACGGTGCACAGTCGGAGTATGGTGCGGACATTCCGCTCACGGTGCTTGGGATCGTGATGAAGGTCTTTCAGATTATCATTTCGATTACGATCGGCATGGCCGCCGGGTGTATCCCAATTGTCGGCTATAACTATGGAGCGAAGCGATTTGACCGCTGCCGCGGCGTGCTTTGGCGGCTGATGGCGGCGGAGCTTGTGCTCGGCGCGGCGTCGCTGGTGATTACCCAGTGCTTCCCGCTTCAGCTCATCAGCATTTTCGGCTCGGAGGATGCGCTCTACCGGCAGTTTGCGGTGCTCGCGTTCCGCGTCTACCTCTGTATGCTGCCGCTGGCGACGGCGAACAAGGCCGCGTTTATCTTCATGCAGGCGCTCGGCCGGCCGGCGGAGTCGGCGGGACTGTCGTTTTTCCGGGAGGTGCTGCTGGCCGTGCCGCTGGTCATGCTGCTGCCGAAGGCGTTCGGTCTGATGGGCGTGCTCTATTCCATGCCGGCTGCCGACATTCTTACGTTTTTCGCGTCTCTGTTCATCCTGCTGCGGACAAACCGCCAACTCAAACAGGCATAATCATTGATGCGCCCGCATCAGCGGGCGCGTTTTTTCTTGACAAATGAGTATCCGGTGTTATACTAAGTATAACTTTTCTTACCTAACGGAGGGGTGCGTATGGCGCTGCAATTTCCGAAAAACAAGTTTATGTGTCTCGTGAAGGTCGGCGAGAAGGGGCAGATCGTGATTCCCAAGGGGGCGCGCGAGCTGTTTGACATTCAGCCGGGCGATCAGCTTTTGCTGATGGCCGACAAAAAGCGCGGCATTGCGCTGGTCGACCCCGGAGAGGTCTATCTCCCGCCGGAGCTGTTCTCGGGGAAGGAGGGCGACGATGGAAATTCTGAAGGTTGAGGGGCTTTGCAAGCAGTATCCGGCGTTTGCCCTGAAGAACGTCTCTTTTTCCATGGAGGAAGGAACCGTCATGGGGTTCATCGGCCGCAACGGTGCGGGCAAGACGACCACACTGAAGTCGATGCTCCGGCTCGTGCACCCTGACGCGGGGCGCGTTACCATCTGCGGCACGGACGTCGCGGCGGATGAGCTGGCGGTCAAGGCGCAGATCGGTTTTGTGACCGGCAGCGCAGCCTACTATCCGCGCAAGCGGCTTTGGCAGCTCACGGCGGCGACGCGAAACTTCTATCCGAACTGGGATGACGGACGGTATCAGGACTGCCTGCGCCGCTTTTCGCTGGACGAGGGCAAGCGCGTCTGCGAGCTTTCGGAGGGCATGAAGGTCAAGTATCAGCTTGCGCTTGCCATGTCGCACCACGCGAAGCTGCTGATTCTGGATGAGCCGACGTCGGGTCTCGACCCGGCGGCGCGGGACGATTTGCTGGGACTGTTTTTGGAGCTGGTGGAGCGGGACGGCGCGTCGGTGCTGTTTTCGACGCACATCACCTCCGATCTCGAGACCTGTGCGGACACGATTACCTATCTCCGAAACGGCGAGATTTTCGCCAGTGCGCCGCGCCGCGCGTTTACGGAGAACTACCGCTATCTGCGCGCGGAGGAGACGGCGGTTTCGCCGGAGCTGGCCGCGAAGCTGATCGCGCCGCGCCGCCACCAGGGCGAGATAGAGGGACTGCTGCTGGCGGCGGACGCGGCGGGCGCGGGCGTGCCTGCAACGCTCGAGCAGATTATGGTGCATCTGGAACGGGAGGTGGACGCATGAAGGCGCTGCAATATAAGGAATGGCGGCTGTCGATGAGTCCGGTGCCGCTGCTGTTTTTGCTGCTGAGCGGACTGATTTTGATTCCGAACTATCCCTACTATGTCACGTTTTTCTACAACAGCCTCGGCCTTTTCATGCTGATGCAGTCCTTGCGGGAAAACCGGGATATCGCGTATCTGATGCTCCTGCCGGTGACGAAGGCGGAGATGGTGCGCGCCCGGTTCCGCACGGTGGTGCAGCTTGAGCAATTGCAGATTGCTGCCTGTATCCCATTCATGCTGCTGCGCGCGAGCTATGGCCAGATCAACAACGCCGTCGGCATCGAAGCAAATGCGGCATTTTTAGGACTTGGACTGGTGCAGATGGGACTGTTCAACCTCGTGTTCTTCCCGATGCACTACCGCAATGCCTACGACCTCGGCAAGCCGTTTCTCGTGGCGAGTGCGGCGGAGCTTCTCTACATCGTCGCGGCCGAAGCCTGCGACCATGTCATCCCCTACATGAAAACGGTCTGCGAGAGCTATGCGTTTGCCGATCAGCTCCGGCAGCTTCCGGTGCTGCTCGGCGGGGCGCTGCTGTTTGCACTGCTCACCGGCCTGGCGCAGCGCTGCTCCGTCCGCCGTTTTGAACGGGTCGATCTATAACAATGCCGCCCATCTCCCAACGGGAGAGGGGCGGCTGTTTTATAGCAGCGTGATCAGCGTGCGCATGGCGTGCGCAAATTCATCCGGGTCGAGATCGGCATAGTTGACGACAACACAGCCGCGCGCCGCCGCATCCGGCTGATCGACGCAGAATGACGCCAGCGGCGGCAATTGCAGGCCGGCCTGTGCGAGCAGCGCTTGCAGCTCCGCGTCGCTGCGCTTCGTGTGGAACCGCAGCACAAAGTGCAGTCCCGCTTCCGCACGCAGCACCGTGCAATGGCGGCGGACGGATTCCTCTGCGAAAAAGGCCAGCAGCCGCCCGAGCAGGTCGCGGTAGTAGTGGCGCATCCGGCTGAGGTGGCGCTCGAAATAGCCGCCGTCGAGAAACCGCGCCAGCGTCAACTGCTCAAAGGCCGGGACAGTGCAGCTATAAAACCCCATCTTCTCCTGCCATGGCTCAAGCAGCCGCTCCGGCAGAATCATATAGCTGATACGGAGGGCGGGCGTGATGGTTTTGGAGAATGTGTTCATGTAGATCACGCGGCCGTCGAAGTCCATCGTCTGCATCGGCGGAATGGGCTTGCCGGTGAAGCGGAATTCGGAGTCGTAGTCGTCCTCAATCAAAAACCGGTCGCCCGCAGCAGTCAGCCAGTGCATAATCTCCTGCCGCCGCGTGATCGGCGTCACGGTGCCGGTCGGGTAGTGGTGCGACGGCGACAGATGCAAAATCTCCGCGCCGCTCTGCGCCAGCGCGTCCAGCCGGATGCCGTCGTCGTCCATCGCAATGGGACAGTAGTCCACAGCGCCGGCCTGATAGATGCGGGCGATTTTGCGGTGGCCGGGCGTTTCCAGCGCATAGCGCCGCTCCCTGCCGTAAAACTCCAGCAACAGGTGGTAGAAGTATTCCGCACCTGCGCCGATCCATACCTGCTGCGGCTGCACCTGAATGCCGCGGCGCCGCAGCAAATCCCCGCAAATCGACTGCCGCAGCGCCCAAACCCCCGCCCCCGGAATTGGTCGAAGCAGGGTATCGCCTTCGTCGAGAATGACGCTGCGGGTCAGCTTTGCCCAGACGGAAAAGGGGAACAATGCGGCAGAGCGGCGGATGGGTGCCGCTGGCTCTGCGGGACGCTGCGGCAGACTGCGGCGCGGCTGCGGGAGCTGTGCGGTTGGGAGCAGCTTTTCAACATAGTAGCCGGAGCGCTGCCGCGAGGTGATGTACCCCTCGGCCAAAAGCTGGGTATAGGCGGTCTCTACGGTGATTTTGCTGACGGTGAGATGCTCCGCCAGCGTGCGCTTCGACGGCAGCTTGGCGCCGCCGGGCAGCGCGCCGCTGAGAATGTCCTCGCGCAGCGCGCGGTAGAGCTGCTCATAGAGCGGTATCCCGCTGGTTCTGGAAAGTTCATAGGTTCTGAGCATAAACTGACCCTGCCTGAAGAAACAAATTCTGCAAACTGAAACGAGCCAGTTTGCTGAAGCCATCATACTATATTGTGCTTGGGAGGTCAAGCAACCGATGCTTCAATCGGGAAGCGTGAGCAACGAGAGGTTTTGGCACAAAAAACCTCCGGCGCCGAAAAAAACAGCGCCGGAGGAGGGATTATTTCATAAATTTCCGGATCAGGCGGAATTTACCGTCCGTATAGGGGTGGTAGCGCATCGGCAAATCGAGCCAGGTTGCTTTTTTGACGATACTGCGCGTATGTGTGAACGTCTCAAAGCTCTGGCGGCCGTGGTAGCAGCCCATGCCGGAGGAGCCGACGCCGCCGAACGGCAGATGCGGTGTGGCAAGGTGGATGATTGTGTCGTTGATACAGCCGCCGCCAAAGGAGCAGGTGTCGAGAATGCGGCGCTCATCGGCGGGATTGCGGGTAAACAGATAGAGCGCCAGCGGCTTTTCGCGGCTGCGGATGAAGCGGATGCACTCGTCGAGCCGGCCGTAGGTCATCACAGGCAGAATCGGGCCGAAGATTTCCTCCTGCATCACGGCGCTGTCGGGGCTGACGCCAGTCAGTACCGTCGGTGCGAGGAAGCGCGTTTCGTCGTCCGTTTCGCCGCCGATGGCGGCAGTCTGTCCGTCAAGCAGGCGCTTGACACGCTGATAATGCTTTTCATTGACGATGACCGGCATTTCTCCGAAGCTGCCGCCCGGGAAGAAGTCCGCCAGCGCGCTGCGGTAGGCCTCTAAAAATGCAGATTCCACGGATTTGTGGACGAAGCAGTAATCCGGCTCCACGCAGGTTTGCCCGGCATTGAGCACCTTGCCGAACGCAATGCGCCGCGCCGCAACCGGAAGGTCGGCGCTCTCCGTCACGATGACCGGACTTTTCCCGCCAAGTTCCAGACAGACCGGCGTGAGATACTTCGCGGCGCTCTGCATCACGACGCGCCCTACGGTGGGCGAGCCGGTGAAGAAGATGAAATCGAACCGCTCGTCGAGCAGTGCCTGGTTTTCCTCGCGGCCGCCCTCGACAACGGCGATATAGGCCGGGTCAAACGTGTCCCCGAGCAGCTTTGCCAGCGCGCGGCTCGTCGCCGGGGCATAGGCCGAGGGCTTGACGATGGCGCAGTTGCCGCCGGAAATCGCGCCGATGAGCGGCTCCAGGCAGAGCTGAATCGGGTAGTTCCACGGCGATAAAATCAGGCAGACGCCATACGGCTCCGGGGAGCGGAAGCTCTTGGAGGGGAACTGCGCCAGCGGTGTCGGTACGCGCCGCTGGCGCATCCAGGCGCGCAGATGCTTCAGATGGAAACGCAGCTCGTCGAGCACCATGCCGGTCTCGGTCATGTAGACCTCCAGCGGCGCTTTTCGGAAATCGGACATCATGGCTTCGGCGAGCGCCTGCTCGTTGGCCTGCACAGCAGATTGCAGTTGCTTCAGCGCATTCAGACGGAACTCCGGCGAGCGGGTTGCACCGGTTTCAAAGTAGGCGCGCTGCGCCTGCACCAGTTCGGGGGTTGTCATTGTGTCACTCCTCATCCTCGTAGTCCAGAAGCGCGCGGCTGAGCGATAGAATTTCGGGTTCTTCCAGTGAGTTTTCAAATACGACGGTGCCGCGTGCACCGCTTTCGTTCAGGCCGTCTACGGTCTCGAGCCGGCGGCGGAGCTGCATGGCGATGCCGTAGCTGCCGTCGAGGATCTCGGGCGTGCGGCCGACGATCTGGCGGATTGCGCCGCGCAAAAATGCGTAGTGCGTGCAGCCGAGGACGACGGCGTCCACCGGAACCTTGAGATACGGCGAGAGCTTGTCGAACAGGTAGCCGGAGAGCTGCTCCCCGCGCAGGATGCCCTGCTCGACAAATTCCATCAGGCCGCTGCACGGAATCGGGATGATCTCGGCCTGCTGCTCGTACTGCGCGCGGAGCGCCTGAAATTTTTGTTCTTTCACGGTCATAGCCGTCGCCATGACGAGAATGCGCCCGCCCGGGTGACGCTCGACGGCGGGTTTGAGCGCCGGCTCGGTGCCGATGATCGGCACATCTGGAAATTCTGTGCGCAGCGTGTTTGCCGCGGCGGACGTGGCCGTGTTGCAGGCGATCACGATGGCCTTTGCGCCCTTGGCAAGCAGGGATTGGACAATCGCGCGGCTGCGGGAAATCACTTCCTCCACCGTCTTGACGCCGTAGGGCGCGTGGAGCGAGTCGCCGTAGTAGAGATAATTTTCTTCCGGCAGCAGGCGCGCGGTCTCCCGCAGCACACTGATTCCTCCAAGTCCGGAATCAAAAAAGGCGATGGGTCTGGTGTCTGACATGATGCGCCTCCTGTGAAGGTTGATCTGACGCTATTGTACCACGAAATCGTAAAATCGCAAGCAAAAGCGGGCGGTTCCACCGGGGAGCCGTCCGCTGATTCTGCTAGGGTGTATTCTTCCAACTCTCAATGTGACCGGCAGCGAGGAATTTTTGCGCTGAGCGAGACGTTTTTTCGCAGGAATACTGACGTATTTCAAGGAAAAACGGCGAGGCACAGCGTGAAAAGACCCGCTGTCCGGGTGTGTTGGGAGTTTTCAGATACACCCTAAGGTAACACCGCGCAATTGCGTCTGCGCGCTTCGCCGTATCTTTTCCGCCAATCCTTCGGTTTGAAAAGTTTGAAATATTGCGCAGCCGTTGGCGACGAAGGAGCCTTACGGATGCGGCATACCCCTTGCGGGTACATACAGTATTCCTGTGC
>CAKUJA010000068.1 GCA_934661135.1 uncultured Oscillospiraceae bacterium | reverse complement strand
AAGGCGAGCATCAGGAACAGCACGAGCATCTGCGGCACGAAGCCGAGCACCGCGCCGACACCGGCGACGATACCGTCGAGGATCAGGCCGTGCAGCCAGCCGTCTTCGGGGACATTGCAGGCGTTGAGCAGGTTCTCGATCAGAACCGGAACGCCAGGAACCCAGACGCCATAGTCGGCGGGGTCGGGTTCGTCGAAGCCGTTTTCTTCAAAGTAGCTGACAGCGTCGACATAGGTCATGCCAACGGTGGTTTCTTCGTCAGCGCCATCGGGGATCGCGTCGTAGTAGACGGTCATTTCGTTGAGGGCGAGGGTTTCCTCATCTTCGACCTCAATGGTCGTGCTGGCGGAGTCCGCCGTGACAGCCTTCATCTCGGACAGAGCAGCGTCGGCGTCGAAGTCCTCGGCTTCGGTGTCAAGCTCATAGTAGCCGCTGACCGCTTCGCTGGCTGCGGTATATTCGTCAGCAGCGTCGTTGTAGGCGGAAGAACCAATGCCAAGCAGGTGCCAGCCGTCGCCGAACAGTCCGTCGTTCGCCCAGTCGGTCGCAGGTGCGCCGACGGCGACCATGGCAACCCAGTAGACGAGGAACATCACAACCGCAAAGATCGGCAGACCCAGCCAGCGGTTGGTGACAATGCGGTCGATCTTATCCGAGGCGGACATTCCGCCCTCTTTTTTCTTCTTGTAGCAGCCCTTGATGATCTGGGCGATGTAGACATAGCGCTCGTTGGTGATAATGGACTCGGCATCGTCGTCCAGCTCGGTCTCGGCGGCCTTGATGTCGGTCTCGATATGCGCCATGGTTGCTTCCGGAATCTGAAGCTGCTCGAGCACCTTATCATCGCGCTCGAAGATCTTGATGGCGTACCAGCGCTGCTGCTCAGCAGGTTTGTCGTGCAGGACGGCCTCTTCGATGTGAGCAATCGCGTGCTCGACCGGGCCGGAGAACGTGTGCATCGGAACGGTCTTGGCGCCCTTGGCGGCCGCAACAGCCGCTTCGGCGGCTTCCATAACGCCGTCGCCCTTCAGCGCGGAAATCTCAACAATCTGGCAGCCAAGCTCGCGGCTCAGCTCCGCGATGTTGATCTTATCGCCGTTCTTGCGGACGATGTCCATCATGTTGATGGCGATGACAACCGGAATGCCAAGCTCTGTGAGCTGGGTGGTCAGGTAGAGGTTGCGCTCGAGGTTCGTGCCATCGATGATGTTCAGGATGGCATCCGGGCGCTCCGTAATCAGGTAGTTACGGGAGACGACCTCTTCCATCGTGTATGGGGACAGCGAATAGATACCGGGAAGATCCATAATGACAACGTCATCGTGCTTCTTCAGCTTGCCTTCCTTCTTTTCGACCGTGACGCCCGGCCAGTTACCGACGAACTGGTTGGAGCCGGTCAGCGCGTTGAACAGCGTTGTCTTACCGCTGTTTGGGTTGCCCGCGAGGGCAATTTTGATTTGTTTCTCCATATTCTCACTCCTTCGGCCAAATTGCTTTGGCCAAACTCATAATTTACTTTGAAAGTTCAAATGGCCACAGACAGGATTTCACAAAGACCCGTGCATTGGTTGCACCGTGGATTTTTCGTCAGGCAAAATAAAAGCCGCAGAGAATTCTTTGTGGATTCTCGAGGATTTATATGAAGCATGGCGAAAAAGACGCAAGCAAACGATGTGCGGGAAATTGAGAAATGCGGTCTTACTCAACCTCGATCATTTCGGTATCGGCTTTTCTGAGCGAAAGCTCATAGCCGCGAACCGTGACCTCCATCGGGTCGCCCAGCGGCGCAACCTTACGGACGTAGACCTCCACGCCCTTGGTGATGCCCATGTCCATGATGCGGCGCTTGACAGGGCCTTCGCCATGGAGCTTGACAACCTTGACAGTATCGCCGATCTTTGCTTCACGCAGTGTTTTCATACGATCTTCCTCCTCTTTTCAATTCTCAGATCATAATTTTGCGCGCCATTTCTTCACTGATGGCCACGCGCGCTTCTTTGACCTTGACGATGATGTTTCCGCCAAGCGCGGACACCACGGTGACGGTACCTCCGGCGACAAAGCCAAGATCCTCCAAGTGGCGCTTCGTTTCCGCGTTTCCGCCAACCTTGAGAATCATGTTTTCCTCGCCGACCGTCGCAAGTGCAAGCGGCATCATGTCTGTCCCTCCGTGTCTCTCGGTTCGTGTACTCGAATTTCAGTTAGTGCGCACGAACCGTATGGAATTAAAATATGGTTTTGGTGGTTTAACAAAAGTTAATCACCTTTAACCACCGCACAGTTTAGCATCTTGAACTGCTGCTGTCAACCCCCTTTTGGCAGAAATTTTTTTGTAGGGTGTATCTGAAAACTCCCAATGCACCCGGGCAGCGGGTCTTTTTGCGGTGCGCCGTGTCATGTTTCCTTGAAATACGTCAGCATTCCTGCGAAAAAATGTCTTGCTCAACGCAAAAATCCCTCGCTGCCGGTCACATCATGCGTTTTCAGATACACCCTAGAACGTTTTTCCTTGCAATTTTGGTTAGATTGTGTTAACGTATAGGGTATAAAATTGTAAAAAATGCCTGAAAGGACAGCAAAACTGCCATGAAAATACTGCGAGCCTCAGAAGATTATTTGGAAGCCATGCTGATGATGCAGGAAAAGCACGGCTACATCCGCTCCATCGACGTGGCGGAGCATCTGGGTGTGACAAAACCCAGCGTCACCTACACGACAAAGCGTCTGCGTGAGAGCGGACACATTACCATGGATCGCGACGGTCTGATTACGCTGACGGAGAGCGGCATGGAAATTGCATCGAAGATGCTCGACCGGCACCGCACGCTCACACAGTTCCTTGTCGCCATCGGCGTGGATCAGAAAACGGCCGAGCAGGACGCCTGCAAGATTGAGCACGACATCAGCCAGCAGACCTACGACGCGATGTGCGCGCACGCCCGGAAAGAGGGCACACTGGGCGAAAAGGCCGGCGACGCGGGCGAATAATCAATTCGGCAACACAAGAAACGGGACAAAGGCTGCGCTTTGTCCCCTTTTCTTTCGGAAGAGAATCCGATATACTAATAGAAACTATACGAAAAGGAGCGTTTGCCATGCAGCGTGCATTTATTCTCTCCTGCGAGTCGACGATCGATCTCCCCTACTCCTATCCGCAGGAGCGCGACATCCCGGTGCTGTTCTATTCCTATTCTGTGGACGGGCAGAGCTATACCGACGATATGGGGCGCGATCCGGAATCGCTGCCCCGGTTTTATGGGTTTATCGAGGATGGCAAGCTGCCGTCGACCTCACAGCTCAACGAGGCACAGTATGAGGAGTTCTTTGCGCCGCTGCTGGAACAGGGCGACGTGCTGCACATTGCGTTTGGCAGCGGCATGACCGCGTCGGTACAGAACGCGAATCTGGCTGCTGAGGCGCTGCGGGAGAAATATCCGGAGCGGAAGCTCGTGGTGATCGACTCCCTTTGCAGCTCGTCGGGGTACGGCCTGCTGGTCGACGCGGCGGCCGATCTGCGCGACGCAGGCAAATCGCTGGAGGAGACGGCGGAATGGGTCACGGCGAACCGCAATAAAGTGCACCACCAGTTCTACTCCACGGAGCTGAAGTTCTACCGCAGGAGCGGACGGATGTCCGGCGCGACGGCGACGATCGCAACGATTCTCGACATCTGCCCGATTATGCGGCTGGACGACAAGGGGCGGATCATTGCGTACAGCAAGGTGCGCGGCAAGAAGAACGCCGTGAAGGAGACGATCCGCACGATGGAGCAGCACGCGCAGGACGGCGTCAACTACCACGGCAAGTGCTTCATCTGCCATTCGCACTGCCCGGCGGAGGCTGAGGTCACACGGCAGGCGGTTGCGGAGCATTTTCCGCATATTCAGGGGGACATCCGCGTCAACGAGATCGGAACAATCATCGCTTCGCACTGCGGGCCGGGGACGGTTGCAGTGTTCTTCTTCGGTGATGAGCGGCAGCCGGACAAAAAATAATCCAGGGTGTATCCGAAAGGCGCGGGCAAAGCGAGACGCTCTTTCGGACAGTAGGGACTGGTGCTACGAACAGGTGAAGTTCAAGATTTTTTTGAGTCAAATTCAGGACTACGGTTGGCGCTGTGCCCTCTTTCTTTTCCTGGAAGTTTGAAACCGTTCTTTTCTTTCCCAGCAGGAGAAAGAAAAGAACGGTTTTAAAAAAGCGTTTTCATTGTGCGCGGAGCAAGCCGGAAAAAGTGGGCGGGCAGAGTCGTCCGCCCCTGCAAGGTGCAGCAGAAGATTTAAATAGACTCGACCTTGATGAGGTTGGTATTGCCGGAGGTGCCGTTCGGCATACCGCCGGTCATAACGATCTTATCGCCCTCGCGGAGATTGAGCGTCTGCTTGGCAACACGGGCGGCATGATAGAACAGGACGTCAATGGAATTGAACTGCTCGCTGAGCACCGGCGTGACGCCCCAGGAGAGCGCCAGCTTATACCAGACGGCCTTATTGGTGGCCATGCCGACGATGTCGATCGGCACGCGGAAGCGGGAGACCATACGCACCGTGCGGCCGGAGAGCGAGCTGACGACGATGCATTTGGCACCGATGTCGATGGCCATGCCGCAGGTGGCATGGGAGATGGCGTCGAGCAGGCTGCCGATCTTGAATTCCGCCTTACGGAAGCGCTTTTCGTAATTGATATGCTCCTCGGTCTCACGGACGATGGCGGCCATGGTCTCAACGGTGAGCACCGGGTATTTGCCGGCAGCCGTCTCAGCGGAGAGCATGACGGCGCTTGTGCCGTCGTAAACGGCATTGGCCACGTCGGAGATTTCGGCACGCGTGGGGCGCGGATTGTGCACCATGGACTCGAGCATCTCGGTCGCGGTGATGACGCGCTTGCCAAGCAGTCGGCAGGTGGTAATCAGGCGCTTCTGGATGTCGGGCAGCTCGGTGAATGGAACCTCGACTCCGAGGTCGCCGCGGGCAACCATGATGCCCTCACAGGCGTCGCAGATCTCCACGATGTTTTTGACACCGGCACGGTTTTCAATTTTTGCGATGATCTCGATGTTCTCGCCGCCGTTGGCCTTCAGAAATTCTTTGACATCCAGCACATCCTGCTTGCAGGAGACAAAGGACGCGGCGACAAAGTCCACGCCGTTGGCAATGCCGAACAGCAGGTCTTTCTTGTCCTGTTCGCTGAGGTAGGTCTGCTTGAGGACTTTATTCGGGAAGCTCATGCTCTTGCGGTCGGACAGCTCGCCGCCGGCAACAACGCGGCAGTGGATGTCCTCGCCATCAACGCCGAGGACTTCAAAGATCACAAGGCCGTTGTTGACCAGAATGCGGTCGCCCTTGTGCATCTCCTTGGCCAGTCCCTTGTAGCTGACGCTGACGATGCCCTCGTCGCCCTCAAGCTCCCGGGTGGTAAACGTGAAGGTATCGCCGTCGTGCAGCTCGATGCGTCCCTGCCGGAATGTGCGGATACGATATTCCGGGCCTTTGGTGTCGAGCAGGATGGCGATGGGCAGGTTCAGCTCCTCACGAACGGACTTGATCATGTCGAGCTTGGCCTTCTGCTCCTCATGCGTGCCATGGGAGAAGTTCAGACGCGCGACATTCAGGCCGGCGCGACACATCTCGGCGAACACGGCGCGGTCGCTGCTGGCGGGGCCAATGGTTGCAACAATTTTTGTTTTTCTCATATACGCTATCCTCTATCCGATCAATTAAAGATTCACAAAAAGAAAAGACAGAACCGATGGTTCCGTCCTGAAGCGTGCGGCAGGTTTGCCGTGCCGATACGAATAGAACCCATGGAGGCGGGTTCTATGACAGACTCCACCACTCGGATCGACAGGATTTATTTTAGCACCTGCTGTCAAATCTGTCAATGCTGCATTCTGCAAAAATAATTCAGAAATTTCGGAGTTATTTTCTGATTTTCAGATGAAATCGGTATTATTTTAACGATTCTTAGCGGAATTTCTTGCAACATGGTGCAAAGGATTTGTTGAAACTGCACATAGTCGCGTGATTTGCCGCAAAAGCGGTTGACTTGTTCTGCGGAATGGCGTAAAATAGGTGCAACGTTTTCGCACGTTAAATCGTCATAACGAAGCAGCGCTTTCCGCAAGACCGCCCTGCCGAGAGAGGAGAACCCACCATGCAGGAAATGAGCAGAAGAAACCAGCATTTCACCGATTCCGTCATCCGCCGGATGACGCGCGTCAGCCTTCAGTGCGGCGCAATCAACCTCGCGCAGGGATTCCCGGATTTTGACCCCCCGAAGGCTCTGACCGACCGGCTGGAGGAAATCAGCCAGCTTGGTCCGCACCAGTACCCGATCACGATGGGCGCGCCGAATTTCCGGCAGGCCGCGTGCCGCAAGTGCGGCCGGTTCATGGGGCGTGAGCTTGACCCGGAGACTGAGATTGTCGTGACCATCGGCTCGACCGAGGCGATGGTAGACACGATTTTCGCGCTGACGAACCCCGGCGACAAAATTGTCATGTTCTCGCCATATTTTGAAAACTACCGTGCGCAGGCCATCATGGCTGACTGCGAGCCGGTCTTTGTACCGCTGATTCCGCCCACGTTCCGCTTTGACCCGGAGGTGCTGGAGGATGCGTTCCGGCAGCATCCGAAGGCAATTTTGATCTGCAACCCCTCAAACCCAAGCGGTAAGGTGTTTACGCTGGAGGAGCTGACGCTGATTGCCGATCTCTGCAAGAAATATGATGTCTATGCGATCATGGACGAAGTCTATGAGCACATCGTCTACGAAGGGCACAAGCACATCTATATGAACAGCCTGCCCGGGATGTGGGAGCGGACGGTGAGCTGCTCGAGTTTGTCCAAGACCTACTCGATCACCGGCTGGCGGCTCGGCTATGCAATTGCGCCAAAGCTGATCATGGATCGTATCAAGCAGTACCACGACTTCAACACGGTCGGCGCGCCGTCGCCGCTGATGGAGGCTGCGTGTGCAGGACTGGATCTGCCGGACAGCTACTACGAAGCATTCGGCGCACACTACGCGCACATGAAAGCGCTGTTTACCGGCGGCATGAAGGAGCTAGGCATTCCGTTCACCGACCCGGAGGGCACGTATTTCGTACTGGCAGACATTGCGCCTTATCTGAAAAAGGGGCAGTCTGACGTTGATTTCTGCATCGAGATGGCGGAAAAGGTTGGTGTGGCGTGCGTGCCCGGAAGCTCGTTCTTCGACGAGGATGTGAACCACATCGTTCGGCTGCACTTTGCCAAGAAGGACGAAACGCTGACGACAGCGCTTGACCGGCTGGCATCGCTGAAAGAAAAAATGTTGGGATAAAAGAACTGGTCTCCATTGATGGAGACCAGTTCTCTTTCTCTCATTGCACACAGCAGGGATGAACGGCATTTTCCTTTTGGCGCACCAAAAGGATTTGCGCCCCGATTCTTTTCGCCTTTTTTCGGAGAAAGAAAAGAATGGGTTCAAAAAAGCGTTTTTTCGGGTGCGGAGAAAACCGGAAGAAGCGGGCGGACAGAGTCGTCCGCCCCTACGGGTGCGGTGGAAGATATGCGGCTGCACCGATGCATTGCAACTGCTCCCGAACCCTCATCCGTCTGCCTCGCAGACACCTTCCCCGGAGGGGAAGGCATTCCGCTGCGGTGGGGACAAGCCGATGAGGGCATTGTCTCCTACATAGTGCAACCCCATGGGAAAAGGGTCAGGGTTGCTCGATTTGGATGTCCACACCGTTTAGCTCCACGCCGTCCTCGGCGCGCACCATGATGTATTTTACACCGCCGAGCGTGCGCGTCTCGACCAGATCGCTCCGGTCTGGCGCGACGTTGATGATGACATCGGGCGTTTTGAGCTGCATCTTCTTGCTGTCGACCAGATTGCGCGGGGAAAGCGCCGCGTCGTCGCCAAAGGCTTCCTCAAATTTCACCCGGAAGGCGGCGAGCTTTTCTTCGGAAACGCCCGCGCTTTCCAGCACGGCGCGCACCTCCTGGCCGGAAACGACAAGCGGTTCGTCGGACTTCGTCTCCTTATGTACCTCAATGCGCTCGCGCAGATCCGTCTGCACGGCCTGCACGACCTCCATGCTGCACTCGTCGCCAAGGGTCTGGCTGAGCAGACCGTCGAAGCTGCCCTTCTGCTCGTCGGCAGGCAGGGGCGGCGTGATATGGAACAGCGCTTCGATCAGCTCCGGATGGTTATCGCCGGCGCTGCGGGTATAATAGAGACAGTTGTAGAGGTTGGTCTGCCGGCTGTCGAACGCCGGGAACAGGAAACCCATCTCCGGCATGGACGCGGCATATCCCGGCGTGCGGATGTGGAACGCTTTGTCCTCGGCTTCGTAGCTGAGCGTCTCCTTGCCGGCCTTGACCGGGCAGATGGCGCAGATGAAATAGGAATAGACGTGGTCGCTGTCATCAAGCATGGCGCCGTCTTTGGCCTTGAACGGCACGTCATAATTCTCATGGGCGAGCAGGATCAGGTAGTTTTCCTCGAACGTGACGGCGCCGATGATAATCTGAAGGAGCTCGGCGCGCGCTTGTTCATCGTTCAGCTCGCTTTCGCGCAGCTTCATCAGCAGGCGGTGCTCGTCGGAATCGGCGACCTGCGCCGTGCGGAATGCAAGATCGAGCCGGTTTTTGTCCGCCGCGCCGGAGAGGACTTTTTTGAAGATGGCAAGGTATTTCTCCTTGTCCTCCTCGGTCATCAGCGCAACCGGCTGGCGGAACTCCGCGAGAATCTCGCGGCTGCCGGAGACATAACAGCCGTAGACAGCGGTGATATTGGTGCGGTCGGGTTTATAGCGGCGGCGAAGCTCGCCGGTTTCCTTATCGGTCATGGAGCAAGTCCTCCTCTGAAAAACATAGTACGGAGAGTATATCATATTCGGTGAAAATTTGCTATGATGGAATTGCGGAACTTTTTCCGCGCCCGTGCGTCTGAAAGGCATGGAAGAAAGGAGCCAGATATGGACGATTACAACAACTACGGCAATTATAACAATGACTACGGTCAGGGAAACGAGCCGCCGAGACGGCCGAAAAAGCGCGCGAATTTGAAATGGCTCTGGCTTGTTCCGGTGCTGATTTTTGTAGCGGTGCTGGTCATGGACTCGTTTTACACGCTCAAGGAGGATCAATACGCGGTGCTGACGACGTTCGGCAAGCCGACAACCGTCTCCGCGTCCGGACTGCAGCCGAAGATTCCGCTGATTCAGAAGGTGCAGAAGGTCTCCAAGTCGATTCAGTCGTTCCCGCTCGGCTACCGCGTGGGGAGCAACGAGTCGATTGAGGAAGAATCGCTGATGATTACGTATGACTACAACTTCGTCAATGTCGATTTCTATGTGGAATACCGCGTAACCGACCCGGTCAAGTATCTCTACAACTCGTCTGACCCGGTTGGAATTCTGAAAATGCTCTGCCAGAGCTATATCCGCGACACAATCGGCCTTTACAACGTCGACAGCGTGATTACAACCGGCAAGAGCGAGATTCAGTCGGAGATCCGGCAGAAGGTTACGGCGCGTCTGGAGACCGAGGATCTTGGCTTGCAGGTGACAAACATCACGATTCAGGACGCGGAGCCGCCCACATCGGAGGTGCAGCAGGCGTTCACCGCCGTGGAAACGGCCAAGCAGGCCGCCGACACCGCCGTGAACAATGCGAAAAAGTACGCCAATGAGGTCATCCCCGCGGCAGAAGCCGACGCGGACGAGATCGTGAAACAGGCAGAGGCCTATCAGGAGAGCAAGATCAATGAGGCGACCGGTCAGGCCGCGCGCTTCACGGAGCTGTTCAACGAGTATCAGAAGTATCCGCTCATCACCAAGCAGCGGCTATTCTACGAAGCGATGGAGGACATTCTGCCCGACATGAAGCTCTACATTGTGGATGCGGAGACGGGCGTGCAGACCTCGCTGCCGCTGGAGCAGTATGCCACCGTCAACATGGGAGGTGACGCGCAGTGAAAAAGAGTATGAAAATCGTATTGCCGGTTCTGATTGTGCTGCTGGTTGTGGTTCTGCTCGGCAGCTCAATCGTGACCACGCGGCAGAATGAATATACCATCGTCAAGCAGTTCGGCAAGGTTGTCCGCGTCGTCGACCAGCCGGGTCTGTCGCTCAAGACGCCGTTCGTCCAGTCGACAAGCACGCTGCCGAAAACCGAGATGCTCTATGACCTCGCGGCCAGCGACGTCATCACCTCGGACAAGAAATCGATGGTGGCCGACAGCTTCGTGCTCTGGCGCATTGTTGATCCGCTGAAATTCATTCAGACGCTCTCGGGCAGTGTATCCGGCGCGGAAGCGCGGCTCGACCAGGCCGTCTACAACAGTCTGAAAACTGTCATCAGCTCGATGAAGCAGGAGGACGTGATCTCCGGGCGCGACGGTGAGCTGGCCGCGCGCATTACGGAGCACGTCAACGACACGACGGAATTTAAGGATTATGGCATTGAAGTCCTCGCCATCGAGACAAAGCGCATCGATCTGCCGGACGAAAACAAGGCCGCCGTCTACGAGCGCATGATCTCCGAGCGCGGCAACATTGCGGCGTCCTACGAGGCACAGGGCAACGCCGAGGCAAAGCGAATCCGCAACGAAGCCGACAAGACCGTGGACATCACGATCTCCGAGGCCAACGCGCAGGCGGAAAAGCTGAAGGCCGCGGGCGAAGCGGAATATATGCGTATCCTCTCCGAGGTCTACGACACACCGGAGGAAGCCGATTTCTACGAATTCATGCGGGCGCTCGACATGGCGCAGACGGCGCTCGTCGGCGGGAACAAGACGCTTGTCGTGTCCTCCGATTCTCCGATTGCGCAGGTGTTCGCAGGACAGTGGAACTGAGCCTATGGTATTTTATTTGCAGGAGGAGATCTTCTCCTTTGACCACTTCGACATCTGGGACGAGCAGGATCACGTCTGCTTTCAGGTCGACCGCGAGTTTCTGACGTGGGGCAAAACGCTCCATGTCCGGGATGCGCAGGGACGGCTGTGCGCAACGGTACACCATGTCCCCTTCTCAATCCCCTGCTGCTTTGAACTGGAGCTGGCAGAGCGGACGCTCGAATTGCAGCGCAACTTTGCGTTCTTTTCCCGCAGCTACTCGATCGAGTCGCTCGGCTGGGAGGTCGAGGGAGACTTTTTCGGCACGGACTATGCCATCCGGAACAACGGGCGGACGGTTGCGCGGATTGAAAAGGCATGGCCGGCGTTCCACGACCGCTACCGGCTCGAAATTGCCGAGCCGTCGGATGCAATGGCAGCGCTTGGCACCGTGCTGGCAATCGACTGCTGCGACGAGCATCAGCATTAAAAAGGCTGCTCCCTCCGGAACGAGGGAGCAGCTCAGCGTGTCAAAAAAGCCTTTTTGCCCCGCTGCCTGTCCAGCTTTTCAAACTTAAAAAGTTTGAAAAGCTGCTTGATTGAACGCGAAAGGGGCTTTTTGC
>CAKUJA010000067.1 GCA_934661135.1 uncultured Oscillospiraceae bacterium | reverse complement strand
CCTTGCCGGCGGCGAGGTCTATGAAATCCTCTATGCCGAACCGGGCAAAGAAGCCATTTTGAACCTGCTACTCGCTCGTCCGGAACAGGAACCACCCGTGCGGCTGGTCATTCTGGAAGACGCTGCGCAGGCTGATCTGCTTGCCATCCCAAATGTGCGTGCATACTGCCTGTTGGATAGTTATGGCAATATTCAATACCTTCAGGAATGTGTGTAAAAGGACGGATGCAAAGTCTGCATCCGTCCAGTAAATAAACTACATCAATTTTCTTCTCGCTTATGATGGGGTTGTGGCTCGTATTTTTCTTTTTGGTATTTCTGATATTTTCCCGTTCTTTCCGATTGTCCACCAGAATCAAGAGTCTGCTCGTCATAGATAATCGGCTCGGTGCAGACCGCATCCATCAAAATGCGCTCCAGATGCTCATACTCAGAAATCTGATCCAGTGAGGCCATAACAAAGGAATCGCGCACATATCCAGCACTCGCGGCCATCAATTCGTGATCCATGTAATAGCCGTAATGCTCAACGAACAGCGTCATCATCATAACCACCGTTCGCGTATTGCCTTCACGGAATGGGTGTACCTGCCATACACGCGGAAACAGCCTTGCAAGAGTATGCACAAATTCTTCTCTGGAGAACTGCTCCCACTGTTTCTCTGAAATAGCGGTGAATGCTTTCTCCAAGTCATCTGGGATCGCTTCATCGTTGCTGTACCAGACGCTGCGCCCACCCAGCAAACGCTCCCGTTTTTCAATGTTGATAAGCCGATACTTCCCAGCCCAATCATAAATATCGCCAAACAGAAACCGATGGATCTCGCACAATCCGGCAGGTGTAAAATCCGAAAATCCGCGCTCATACAAAATCATCATGCTTGCGCGTGACTGCTCCGCTTCGATCAGATCAAGCGTTTTCTCATCCCGGATCTCCAGCTTGTTTTTCAGGACAGGAACATCCTCGTATAAATAAATATCAGACACGGCTGCGCACCATTGCTGCCAGCTTTCTGTGGGAAGCGAGCAGTGCAGATTTCATTTGCTGGTCTGTGATTTCTCCCTTTGCCCAACAAGCGGAGAGCGTCTTTGCATAGTCGGAAACCGGAACGCCTTCAATCGCATTGATCGCGTCGGCTGCCTTGACCGCAGCAATCCGGCGGTTTTGTATTTGATCCATAACAACCGCTCCTTTTACACATCGTATTTTCTCAGTTCAGTATAGCCTAGATTCTAAATAAAATCAATTTTCTTTTTTTGAAGCTCTATTTCACACTATGGAGGTTATCTATGAACCGTGCGCTTTTATCCAAGCGAATATCCTCGCTACTGGCAGAGGTCTCGCGGCTGAGCAATGCGCTTTGCGCCATGAACACAATGGACTTGCAGCGGTATCCGGAAAACTATGAGCTGCTTTCCACTGACGCGGCGCTCCGCGCAGAGCAGATCGCCTGCCGGATGCGGCATCTGGTCTACGGATTCACCACCGTGCAGAAGCACGAATATCTGACCTCCGCCGCCAACGTTCTCGGCATCACGATCACCGCGCAGCCTGGGCTGGTGGAGATCACGCTTCCGGGGTTATTGCCCAAGAAAAAGCAACGCAGCGCCGAATATCTGACCGACCCGCTGGGGCAGGCGCTTGGGCAGTTTGTCAAAGATCATCCTCTTTCCCATTTTGAGTCGTGCATCATCTGCTTCTGCCATATCTATGCGGTATCTGGCGGACGCGGCCGCATCCGGGACTACGACAATCTGGAAATGAAGCAGATTCTGGACGTTGTTTGCGCCTATCTTATGATGGATGACAATGGGCTTTTGTGCAACGTCTATAACACCACGGAGTTAGGCGAGGAAGATGTCACAAAGCTCTTTGTAATGGATCAAGATATGTTTCCAGGCTGGCTGGAAGAGCATCAAAATGCGCTGGAAACCATGTCGGATTTTTAAGCATTTTTCGTCCTTCTTTTTCAGATACCGCCGCGCATGGTGTTTTCCCTTGAAACATCAGGCGTTTTCGCTTGGCCGGCGGCGCAAAAATTACCGAAGTTAAGAGCCGATACGGTAAAAGAGGTCATCGTTTATGAATCCAACGTTGCTTCCCGCCGAGGGCACGCTGCCGCTTCTCGTGCTGCAAATTATCGCCGTCTCCGGCGAGTTTCCGGCCGCTTTTTCTATGCACTTTCCGGGCGGCAGCAGCTACATCGAAAACGTGATCGGCAAGCTCAAAAAGGACGGGCTGCTCCGTGCATACAGTAAGAACGGCCTGCGCGGACTCAGGCTGACCGCAAGCGCCAAACGCCTGCTGCTTCAAAAATATCTGGTTGACCTTGCGCCCTATCTCACAGGCGCGTCCGAGACAAATTCTTTGAAGTCTGAACCAGAGCGCCGGCTGCGGCTGCATCGGATGGCAGAGGCGCTTCTGATTTTGCACAACGCGCAAATTCCGTCGCTGCCGTGGGAAAAGCCGTCTATTCAAGACTGGCTCTCAAATCCCACTCTATTTCCGGTCTATTATTCATCCCGCGAGTTCAAATCGCTCGGCAGTCTTTGCACCAAAATCCGCAATTCCCGCATGACAGGCGTGCTGTTCACAGAACAAGCCATCTTCCCAATCTACAACATGGCTTCGACCTTTCCGAGATGGGCGTACAATGCCGAGATCCGATTAAAGGCTGTTTTACAAACAGAATTTTGCCGTCATTTGCAATCTTCTGTGTACGGCATTGTGTTTGGCAGCTCTCCCATGCAGATACCTGCGATCCTGAATGACATGGCGCAGAACCATTTCCTTTTGGATGGCAGCTATCCGCATTTCTATTTTCTGACGCTCGACCACTTTGGTGAGGTCGGCGCAATTCAGTTATGTCAACCGGATACGCAAGAGCAGTTGAACGAAATTCTTTCTGAAAACCTCCTGCCGCCGTCCCCCGCAATACCAATCGAACATGACGCTTTGGAGCAGGACGGGTCGCCCGTCCTGTTTTCGTATCTCTGCGATCTGCCAAGGCTGCACCGGTTCCGCTGTGCGCTGACGCTGCACAATCAGATTGGCAGCATTCTCTGCTTTGACTATCAGGCAGAGGCGCTGCGGGAGGTGTTCGGCGCACAGGTCAATATCACAAGCATCGACTTTGCCGCTTATGAAAGGATGTTGCTCCATCAATAAGAAACAGAAGATCACGCTGGCCTGTTTTCTGCCCGTCGCGCTGGCTGCCCTTTTCTATGCTGGCGGCTACATTGCGCAGTTCATCTACAACTATCAGGCATGGACAGCCGAAGGCGGCACGCCGTACAGCGGCACTTCGCCGCCAATGCCGGATGCAGCATTCGGCGTCTGCCTCCGGTTCGTATTCCGCTTTCCATACGGTCTGTACGGCATGGGCATCTTTCTGGCGGCAATCGTACTTCTTATTGTGGCGATCATGCACATGGGAGCCGGCGGCGATGGACAGTACGACAAAACCAGAAACCTGACCTATTCCCACAAGGGAACCTACGGAACTGCCGGTTTCCTGAATCCAAAGGAAGCCGGGCAGGTACTCGACTTCGTTCCGGATCTGCGCAAGCATCATGGAACTATTCTCGGTGAAGTAGATGGCCGCGTGGTCTGCATTCCGGAGAAGACGCGCTTCAATGGCAATCTCGCGATCTACGGCGCGAGCGGCTCGAAAAAGACGCGCGCATTCTGTGTCAACATGATCTTGCAGTGCGCGGCGCGGAAAAGCTCGCTGGTCATATGTGATCCCAAGTCGGAATTATACGAGAAAACCAGCGCGTATCTGCGCGATCAGGGCTACACCGTCCGCGTGTTCAATCTGGTCACACCCGCGTCGTCAGATTCGTGGAACTGCTTGTCCGAGATCGACGGGCAGGAGCTGATGGCGCAGCTTTTCTGCGACGTTATCATCCGCAACACCGGCAGCGACCGTGGGGATCATTTCTGGGACAGCGCCGAAATGAATCTTCTCAAGGCGCTCGTCCTGTTTGTCGAGCGCAGCTATCCACCGGAGCGGCGGAACATTGGCGAAGCGTATCAGCTGCTTGTAAGCTGCTCGGAAAAAGAGCTGAACGAGCTGTTTGACGCACTCCCGCTGGGGCATCCGGCCAGAGCGCCGTACAGCATCTTCCGTCAATCCTCGGAGAGCGTGCGCGGCGGTGTCATCATCGGTCTCGGCTCCCGGCTGCAGGTGTTCCAGAACGCGGACATCCGCGCCATCACCAGCCACGATGAAATTGATCTGGAGCTGCCGGGCAAGCAGCCATGTGCCTATTACTGCATCACGAGCGATCAGGACAGTACCTTTGATTTTCTGTCCTCTTTGTTTCTGTCGTTCATTTTTATCAAGCTCGTCCGTTATGCCGACCAGAACTGTCCAGGCGGTTGTCTGCCGGTTCCCGTTCATGTGCTTGGCGAAGAGCTTTGCGCCTGCGGCGTGATTCCAGACCTCAGCCGTAAAATTTCCGTCATCCGTTCCCGGAACATCAGTATGTCCTGCGTGTTTCAGAATCTCGCCGGCCTGCAAAACCGCTATCCCAACAACCAGTGGCAGGAGATCCTCGGCAACTGCGACGTGCAGTTGTTCCTCGGCTGCACAGACGCGCTGACCGCAGAATTCATTTCCTCACGCTCCGGCGAAGCGAGCGTTGCTGTGACCAGTCAGGCCAAGCAGCTCGGCACATGGCGCATTTCCAACTACACCCCGGAATACCGCGAAACAAGCGGCGTCGGCAGACGGAGACTTCTCACAATGGATGAAGTCTTGCGGCTGGACGTGGATAAGGCGCTCGTTATCATCCGCGGACGCAATATTCTGGAGGTCGATAAATTCGACTACTCCAAACACTACGAAGCAAAGAAGCTGCGCCCGGACAAAGCGGCGGCGCATATCCCGCGCTGGCAGAGCGAAGCACCGCCGACACCCGCCGCACCTGCTCCCCGCACAGCCCCATCGCCCAAAAAGGATACTCCTGCAAAAAAGCAGAAGATCATAACCACCAGCAAGGAATCCATTTTATCCAAACCAAAAAAGGAGGAATGACCCATGCCAAGAAAAAAGGAATTGCCTGCCCCGGACAGCGGTGAACAGGACAACCTGCTTTCCGCTGAAACGCAGGAATTTCCCGACACGCCCCTCCCCGAACCGCAGGAGGAACCCATCCCGACAGAAAGCCCGCCCGAGGATGGCGCACCAGAGGACGATACACCGTCGGAGGAATACACAGAATTTCTTCAGGCGCTGAACGAAGCTCCCGCGCAGGGAGAACCGCAGCCTGCTCCGTCTGACGAAGCGGAACCGATGCCCTCCGAGGAAGAACCGGTGCTGACCATCTCCACAGAAGAACCGTCGCCTGAATCCACACCCTCAGAATTTCCGCCTGCGCCGCGCAATGACGCGGTTCTGACGATTGCCGCCAGAACACGCATTAAGAGCGAAGCCGAAGCCACGGACGAACTCTGGCACGAGATCCGCAACGCCTATCGGACGCGGCGGATCCTGACCGGTACGCTGGACGGCATTGAGCAGACCGCAGGCGGCAAAACGCTGGCGACGGTCAGCTTCCGCGGCTTCCGCATCGCCATCCCGATCCGTGAAATGCTCGTGCTGGAGGACCGGATGCCGTCCGGCAGAGCGTATGCCGACTATATGAACCGGCTGAATCGCATCCTCGGCACGATGCTCGGCGCGGAGATTGACTTTATTGTCAAGGGCATTGATTCGACCACGCACAGCGCCGTTGCCAGCCGCCGGGAAGCCATGCTCCGAAAACGACAGACGTTCTATCTCGGCAAAGACGCATCCGGGAATCCCTACATCTATCCCGGACGTCTGGTTGAAGCGCGCGTGATCGCCGTCGCAGAGAAGGTGCTGCGCGTCGAAGCCTTTGGCATTGAGTGCGCCATCTTTGCGCGTGACCTCTCCTGGCAGTGGGTGTCCGACGTCCGCGACCTTTACAGTGTCGGCGACCGGGTTCTGGTCCGCGTGCAGGAGATCAGCGGTGAGGATGCCGAGCATCTTTCCATCCGGGCAGATATCCGCAGCACGTTTTCCGAAACCAGCGTGGACAATTTGAAGAAGTGTCAGGTACAGAGCAAGTACGCCGGCAAGGTAACAGATCTTCGCGGCGGTGTTGTGTATATCCGCCTGAACAACGGCGTCAACGCCATCGCGCACACCTGCTATGATTCCAGAATGCCCGGCAAAAAGGACGATGTCAGCTTCGCGGTCACACGGCTGGATGAAGAACACGGCATTGCCGTCGGCATTATCACGCGGATCATCAAGCGGAACCTGTAATCCGGCAGCGTTCTGCCTATGACCGATTTCATGTTTCCTGCAGCGTCCACACTGGAACCGCTGCTGCGCCGTCTGAGGGTACCTCCCTGACGGTACTAAACTACAAAAGGAGTTTTCTCTATGAAAGCCAAAGAAGAATACGTTGACGCCCCTCGTGAAACACGCTCGAAGGACATTACCGTCTACGCGGTCATTTTCCTCGTCCTACTGGTCGGCGCGGGCATTTTCCTCGCAGTCAGGCTGCTGCATAAGCCCGCAGATGCGGCGCTTGCAAGCAGCAAATCCGGCATCGTCTACGATTCCAGCGCCGTTGAGGGCGGCTGGGATAACCTTTCGCCGGAGGAAATCGAAGCGCGGCTGAATGAAAAAGTGGCCGAGGGCATGATTAACATTTCAGCCAACACCGCACCCATCTTTGAGGATGGAGCATCTGAGGGAAATCTGATGCTCGTAAATGAGTCCATCAATAACTATCCGCAGATGGTTCAGATCGTCCGTAATGATACGGGCGAACAGATTTATGAATCCGGCGCCATTGCCGTTGGCAGTAAGATTGAACGTGCGCGGCTGGACGTGGTTCTTCCCGCGGGTACATACGAATGTACCGCTTATTTTCATAACCTTGACCCGGAATCTGGTGCAATCATCGGCACAGCCGGGGCAATCATTACAATTACGATTCAACACTAATTTTAATCAAAGGAGTCATTACAATGAAAAACACTAAGAAAATCGTTTCCCTCATCCTTGCGGTCTGCATGATCGCTTCCCTCGCAATTTCCGCTTCCGCTGCCAACACGGTTGATGCTTCGGGCGGCACCGGCACTTCCAGCGTCACGCTCTCGTCCACCGCTGACGGCAGCATCGGCGGCGACCCGGCAGCTACCAAAATGTCCGTAGTCGTGCCTACCGTCCTCCCGGTTGCCGTTGGCACTGACGGCACTGTTTCCACCGCGACCGACGCGAAGATCATCAACAATTCGTTTGGTGCAGTAAAAGTTGCGAATATTTCCATCGAAGCCGCGCAGGGTTGGTCGCTGGCTGCGTTCGGCGACAAGGCCACGCTCGCCCATGAAAAGGTCAATTCTAATAAGTTTGGCTTCTCCCTCTGCCTCGGCGACGGCGAAAAGAAGCTGACCGACGACAAGAACGCTTCCAAGCAGACGCTTCTGGATGCAGCTGTGGAAGGCTGCTTCATGTCCGGTGTGGGCGATACCTCTGCCAACTCTATCGGCATCGCCTATGATGCAATCGTTACGCCGGTCAGCGAAGCCGTGACGAACACCGCCATCGCAAGTGTCCTGTTTATCATCGCTTGGGATGCAGTCTAATCGCAATTTATTCAAGGGGAACGCTTGCGCGTTCCCCTCACCTTATGAAACGGAGGACTTCAAATGAAACGCAAACGAATCCTCGCATTATTCCTTGCGGCGGTATCCTGCTTATCGCTGGCAGTCAGCGCGTCGGCGGCAAACACACCCAACCGCAAAGCCACAGATTTCCGCGATTTCGATAAATCCGCATGGTACGCCGAAGCCGTGAGCGCAGCCGTGGATAACGGACTTTTGTACGGCAAATCCAGCACGATCATCGATCCGAACGGCGATATGACCCGCGCGGAAATGGCCGCGATCATCAACCGCTCGTTCGGGTGTTATAAAACCGCTGACATTTCACAGTACAAAGACGTATCCAAGAGCAAGTGGTATTACAAAGATGTTGCGCTCGCCGTCCAGATGGGTACTTATAACGGGCGCAGTTCTTCCTCAATGGCACCAGATTCGCCTATCACGCGGCAGGAAGCCATGACGGTCGTTGCCCGTGCGCTGGAGTTGGACTACGATTCGTATTCCAAAACGGATCTGTCCGCGTTTTCTGACCGCAGCGAGATTTCCAACTGGGCGCTGCCCTATGTGCGCGCGATGGTCGGTGCAGACTACATTCACGGCCGTGGCAAAGTTCTTGCGCCGCTGGACAACATCACGCGCGCGGAATTTGCGCAGATTTTCCATAACATCATCGGCACTTACGTTGTATCCAAGGGCACTTATGACAAGGACATTAAAGGCAGCGTCCTGATCCGCACCGACGATGTAGAGCTGAAAAACCTGACCGTGGATGGCGACCTCATCATCGGCTGCGGCGCGGCGGATGGTAAACTCGTGCTGGACAATGTGACCGTCAAGGGTCGTCTGCTCGTCTGGGGCGGCGGTACAAAAGCCGTGTACTGCAACGCTGGGACGAATATGCCCGCTGTTGTCGTAGCCCGCGTAGACGATGCCGTGAAAGTCATTTATGACAGAGATTCCACCCTTGCGGTCATTGACACGATCAAAACCAGAATCACAGACAGAGCAAAGGCATTCAAAGAAACTGAAATTATCTTTTATGACGTTTCAGGATTGCGCGAAGCCCAGAAGCAGCTCAACGCCATCGTCGCGGACAATCAGATTGATATTACTGCTCCTGCTCATTTATATGCTTTGGTTGGAGAATCCAGCGTGAAAGCCGAGTTTATCAACAATAGCAAGAACGATACCTATAAGGTAGAAATTCGCCGCAACAAGGACAATACACTGATTGCCGACGCTTTTGAGCTTGCCGCCGGAAAATCTATCTCGACGCTTACACTTCTCGAAATTCCGGAGTTCGGCAATGTGGATTGCACGGTCACGATCACAGCATACCGAGACGCCAAGCAGATTGGCACGCTGAACACAGAGCTTACCTTGCACACAGCGTATTTGTGGCCGAAGGAGGTGCAGTGATGAATAAGAAGAAACTTATCACTTTTCTGTTGGCACTGACAATGATTCTATCACTGAGCGTGGGCGCATCGGCAGCGGAAACAACCGAGGCCCGCGTGCCGGTGACGCTCACCGTGGTCAATACGGTTTCTCCGATTTCGTGTACGGTTCCGGCTTGTCTGCCCGTGTCGCTGGTGGACGGTTATGTAGTCTGCGCCAACAACGCCGCCATCACAAATACTGGAAAGAACGGTGCAATTAAAGTCACAAAGGTTGACGTGCAGGCTGGTACATTTGAGATTGGAAATTTTGACGATTTTACGGCAAGCAAGAACAGCATCGCACTTAGCATCAATGGTTGTAGCACGAAAGGCGCAGGCAGTCTGACGCTTGTGGACGGTGCGTTCCCGGCGATTGCCGCCGAGAAAAATCTCGCCATCCGATATAAAGCCAAGGTTTCCGCAAGTGAAGCCGTCACGAACATCAACGCCGCGACGATTGTGTTCACCATCGCCGCTGTGAACGAAAAGGAGGCTGCATAATGAAGAATTTCAAGAAATTCACCGCATTTGTGCTGGCTCTTTGTATGCTGTTTTCGCTGTCCGTCGCGGCATTTGCCGCCGAAGTGGACGAACACACGATCTATGACAGCGCTCCTGACGAAGAAACCGTGGTTTCCAACGAAGCTGCCACATCCGGCACGATCCAGAACAGCGGCATTCGCTGGTCGCTGGATGAAAAGGGCTGGCTGACCATCTCCGGCTCCGGCGACTGTGAGCCATTCACGAGCAAGGACGACCAGCCGTGGGCGGCTGTCCGGGATCAGATCACGCAGGTCTGGTTTGACGATATGGAAAACCTTGCGATTTCTGACCTTGCGTATTGGTTTGAAGACTGCATCAGCCTGACCACAGCTGAGATCCCCGGCACCACGCCGGTCATTGGCCGCCATGCGTTCTACAACTGCCCGAAGCTGTCTACGCTCACGATTTATTATGGCGAGGACATTCTGGAATCCATTGGCGAGGATGCGTTCTGGCGCGAGGCTGACGCTGGCGATACACTCTATATCGGCTACCTGATTGGCTACCCAAAATCGTCCGTGCCGTTCCACACTTACGATTGGGCCGCATCCAACCGCAGCGAACGCTATTTTAATGACCTTTATGGTGTATATCAGAATGCGGATGCTGACTCCACTGCGACCAGCGGCATCAAGAAAGCGCCGGGTGTTTCTGTTCAGTCTACCGGCTCAATCATCGGCAACTGCCCTTCGTGCGGAAAGTATTCGTTCCAGGGCACATACGTTGAAGTTGCACATTCCTCGCGCGGTCATGCAAACTATAACGAGTGTTACGCCTGCCACTACGTCCAGTACCTTGGTACTTACACCTATAAGAGCCACGGCGCGGGTGCCTACGGTTCCGGCACTTGCCCGGACTGCGGCAGCCATACATGGGTATTGCAGAGCCAGCAGGCAGCGACCTGCACCAGCAATGGTTACAGAAGCTATTCGTGCGCCTGCGGCCAGACCAAGAGCGAAACCATCTATGCAAGCGGACACAACTATAGCTATGGCTCATGGGAGCAGTATTCGTCCAGCCAGCATAGGCGCACCGGTTCTTGCCGAAACTGCGGTTCGACGGATTATGATTATGCCAGCCACAGCATGAGCTATGGTTCCTGGAGCAATTATTCAGACAGTCAGCACAGCCGTACTGCAACATGCCGCACCTGCGGATACTCCACAACGGAGTATAGCAGTCACAGCTATTCGACAGGTTCTTGGAGCAAGTATTCGGATACGCAGCATCGCAGAAGCAAAACCTGCTCCGGCTGCGGCGCGTCTACCTACGACTATGCTGACCATTCGTATGGCTACGGTTCGTGGGTTTCGGACAATGAGGTGCGGCATAAGCGCACCAAGACGTGCTCGGCCTGTGGAGACTCCGGTTATGAGTATGCCGACCACATCGACGCGAACGGCGATGGCAAATGCGACGATTGCGGCGCAACCGTCTCCTTGACTGTTACATGGGATGCAGGCAGCAACGGCGGCACGATCAATGGAAAAGCATCGTTCAGTGAAACTGTCAAGCCGAATTCTGCGCCGACCGCGCCCAGCGCTTCTCCTATGAAAACCGGACACACCTTCAAGAACTGGTATACCGAAAAAACGGGCGGTAAGCTCTATACCACAATCACGGCAGTCACTTCCAGCCAGACGTTCTATGCGCAATTTGAAGCCAATACGTACACCGTAACATGGGATCTGGGCATCGGTCAGAGCGAAACGACCGAGCAGACCTACGGTGAAAAGCTGGTGCTGCCAAAAGACCCGGAACGCAAAAATGCTGAATTTTCAGGTTGGTTTACGGAGAAAGATGGCGGTACGGAAGTTACGGCAAACACCGTTTTCAAGGAAACCAGCGCAGCAACGTACTATGCGCACTGGGAAATTACGGAGCTGTTTTCGGTGACAGTTCCGGCCACCTTGCCGCTTGTCGTCGATGAGGCTGGCAAGGTTTATGTCGCCGCTGCTTCCATCGTCAACAATTCCACTGGTGATGTAAAGGTTTCTTCCGTCAGCGTAACAAGCAAAAATGGCTGGGAGTTTGTTCCGTACTCGACCAATA
>CAKUJA010000066.1 GCA_934661135.1 uncultured Oscillospiraceae bacterium | reverse complement strand
GGTTTTGAACATCACGCCAGCGGAATATCAAGCGCTTGACAGCCGCTTGAAAGCGGCGATAGAAGGTATGGCGCTTTATGAAAAAACACACAAGCTGACCGACTGGCATCGGGCAAATGAGCAGATGCTCCGGCTGAATGAAGCGCTCTGTCATCATCATATTTTTCGCTTGATTCAGACGGACGCATACATTCTGGCAGAGGCAAAGCAGCTCACAGAAATGCCGGTTGCAGAGGGCGATCCACTTGAAATGGATGCGCACGACCGCGAGATTTTGCGTCAGATCTGTGCATATGAAGACTACTTGGAAAATCCGAAAAAATACGGCAGGATCAAGAACCCGGAGGAATTGAGTGAAGAACAGCGGGAATGGTATTTGAACTTATATCCGCCCATTCCGCCAAAGCCGGAGGCAAAACCCCCGGCGCTGCTGATCGCGCCTGTGCCGTTAGATCTGAAGTGGCAGTTCTATAAAGCCTATTGTATGAATTATGCGCAGCTACTGGAAGATGTCGTTTCCGTCTGTCAGACGCTGCGCGCGTTTATTCGAGAGTCACTTTCCGGGCTTGAACATCTGTCACCGAACCAATATATCGCTGCCTTGAACGGTTTTCTCTTTCCGGAATTCCGGCACAAGTGGATCGCCAATCCGATAGAAGGTACCGGAAATTATACGCTCTTTGATGACGTCAGAATCCATCTCGTGCCGCGGGAAACAGCACCGGATTCGGGGCAGTTCAGGATTTTTGAGTATTACGAAACGGAGCATTTGCAAACGCTTTTGAAGCTGGATTTCTATAAAGGGCTGGAAGCCGGGCATCTGATTCGGAAGTGCGAACTATGCGGCAGGCTCTTTCTGCTGCAAAAGGGCTATCATACAAAATACTGCGATTCGCCGAATCCGGATAACCCACGCTATTCCTGTGCGCAGCTCGGTTATCGGATACGCGGCATCAAAGAAACGGCAGCAGACAGTCCATTGACGCAGGCGCTTTCCCGCTGCTATCAGCGCATTGACAAGGATAAAGCCCGCGGCATTATCACGGCAGAGGAACAGATGTGCCTGCGCGCAAAGGCGGAAGAACTTTACCACGAAGCGCGAACGCAGCCCGGTATGCCTTATGAAGCCTTCAACGAATCCCTGGCGACCAGGAATCTCTATCCACTCTGCGGTGTGCAGCGCAAAAGCAAGCCCGTAGGTCGTCCAAGAAAACAGCGTTGACAATGCTTTGCAAGGAGGCGAGAGTCTATGACAAATGAAGAATTGTACCGGCAGTATCTCAGCGGCGACACGGAAGCCTTTGAGCAGCTTTATCTGCAAATACAGGGATTTATCGCTTCTGTGGCAAGGGACGCGGCACAGAACTTTGGCTGCGCTGACAAAGAAATGCTGGACGAACTGTGCGCCGAAGGTGCATTAGAGCTTTGTGAACGCCTTTCCACCGGGGAGTATGACGAGGAACGTGGAAAACTGACTACATATCTGCATCCGTTTTTGTGTGGGAAAATGTATCGTTATTTGGAGGCAAATCTCGGCGCGACGGTGCTGCCTAAGGACGAAATGCAGCGGATCAAGCAGGCACAGCGGCTGCACATGGAGGAGAAGTTTTCTCCGGATGAAGTTGCACAGACACTCGGCGTTTCCGCTGAAAAGGCTGCACAGTTGATTGGCTGTAAAACGAAACCGCTTTCTATCTCTGCGCTTTCAGATACCGATACGGACGATGATCCGCTTGCATGGCTGCTGCTCGACCAGCACACCCTCACGCCGGAGCAGGCGGTTTACCGGCAGGTCTGCACGGAGGAACTGGAGCAGCTTTTCCGCACGCTCAGCGCAAAAGATCGCGCGATTCTCGGTCATACCTACGGCGTGTTCGGCTACGAAAAGCTGTCTGTGGACGAGCTGGGCCTGCGTGAAATGCTCTCACCGGACGGCGTGACCAAGGCAAGAAAAGCTGCACTGGAGCACCTGCGCAGCCGGTATCCCGGCAGCGACCTGCATCTCTGGCGGGATGTGTATCATGCACTGAAAGACATTTCAGATGTTTGATATATACGCTGTTTCTCGACGGCGTTTGCGGCAGTTTCCATCATAAATCGTTACTTTTGAAGCTGATCCAGACTTGCTGCGAGCTTCTGATTGCCGGTTTCGTAATCCTGGACTGCGTCGAGTATTTGCGCGCAGGCTTCGCTGTCGCCGGTATGGGCGAGCTTGTGTGCCAGCTCTTTGAGTTCGTTGGTGTGCGAAACATTGTGGCCGACCATGTAGCGCATCAGAGCAATCAGCTCATCGCGCGGCGCGGCTGTGTGCGAATGGTCATGGGCGTGTTCCGGCTCGTGGGTGTGCGGATGGTCATGGGTATGACCGCAATCGTGTTCGTGTTCCAGATGCATGGCGTTTCCTCCTGATGTTCAGTTCCAAACAAAAACACGGCGTTTTCTTCCCCAAGAAACGCCGCGCTTTTGTTTTAGGATTGGATTGGGTTGAGCGTATTAACCGATGGCTGTATTGTAGCAGACTGCAAGCCCATTCGGAAGCTCCCCCGGGGGATGTTTTTTGTACGCACATCGCGTGTTTTCATATCCCCACATGGGGTTTTGCGCGGAAAAACGCACTGTTTTTCAAAAAACTGAACCTCCCCACGGGGTTCCGTATCGCGTCATATTTCTCTAAAATGCACAATATAAAGGCTGCAAGTTTTACAGTTTCTACAATCATTTTGACTTGAACCTCCCCGGGAGCTTTTTCTTTCCGATGCGTCGCGCTACACTGGATGGTATCCTGAAACGGCGAAAATCGCCAAAGAAAAAGGAGGAACAAACAATGGCATGTTTCCTGGTTCCGACTGCGGAAGCCATCGTCACGGGTGTGGTTTCCAAGGTAGAAAAGAAGAATGAGGTCGTGGCGGAGGGCAAGATCCCATTCTCCCGCAAGCTCAAGTGGCTCAAAAATATGCTCTGGGGCGGCGCAGCGCTGCTGGCGTATGAGCATGTCTGGCATGGCGAAGTTGTACCCTGGTTCCCGTTTTTGACGGCTGCGGCAAATCCGGAGGATGCGGCAGTTATGCTGCACGAGATGGCGACCGTCGGCGTGACGATGGCACTTCTGGTCACGGCTGCGTGGGGCTGCATTGCGCTCGCCGCGGATAAGATCGTCAAGCGCGAGTCCGGCGTGACACCTGCCGTTCGATAAGGAGGAGATGCAATGACACTTCTGACCTGTGTGTTTGCGGCGATCATCTGCTCGATTTTATGGTACAAGCACGCGCCGGACAACACCATGCGGCTCGGTACACTGAGTCTCATGTACTGGGGTGCGTCGCTCATGTGGCTGGCGGACGCGATCTTTGAATACGCCGAGCTGCATGAGGCGTTCTTCACGCCGGAACCGATCGATATGCTCAACGACTTTTATCTCGGTTTGTCCGTGGTTGCGTTGGGACTCATCATCTGGCTTGTGATCCTGCTTATCAAAGACCCGAAAGGCGCTGTAAAGGCGTCGCTGCTGAAAAAGAAATAAGTATAAATGCCCGATGCAAGTGAACAGCATCGGGCATTTACACTTTAAAAAGACTTATTTTTTGACACCGCAGACCTGATACATCCTGTCGTCGGAAATGACAATATCAACATGAAAGACACCATCCATCATCTGCGCGACGGTTTCAGCCTCCGGCAGCTCGATGGACACGCGGCTGGCACTACCGGAATGGTGGCGTGTCAGCATGGCGCGGCTCATTCCGTGCGCAATGCTGAGCCTACCGCCGGACTGTACGAGTTCAGCCAGACGGTCGATCAGCGCCTTGGGATCAGGGAAGTGTGGGAACGCATTATAGACCATGACGCAGTCGAACTGCCTGTTAAGCTGTACCGACTCCACATCGCCGCAGATCAGCTTCACAGATTCCTGCGGAAATTTCTTCTTTGCAATGCGGATCATTTCCGGCGAAATATCAATGCCGGTCACACTGCGGACCGATCGCTTCAGATAATCCGGGATCAGCACGCCCGTTCCACAGGCAACGTCCAGCACGTCGATTCCGGCGCAGACGCCGGCATTGTCCAGGATCGTCTGAATAACAGGCTCGTTACGGATCATATCGGCATCCCACTCCGGGGCGCAGCGGTCAAAAAAAGCGATCACATCAGCTTTATTCATGGTGTTGGTTCTCCTGTTCTTTTTTGTCTTGGGTATCTCGCCGGGATCAGACCGGCGCGCGTCAGCGCAAACACGATCGTTGGAATGACAAGCAGCTGCAAAACGGTTCCCGGAAGTGTCTGCACGAAATAAGTCGTAAGCCATACTGTCACGGTAAAGCCGTCTCTTGCCGTTGCAAGGTAAACCAGCATTTTGCAAAGACCGCCGAGCACTCTGCCGAGCAGCATGGCCGGAAGCATGGCGCAGTACAGATCCGGATAGATCTTCCCGGTACGGATGTGCCGGTAAAGCAGCCCGCACAACAGTCCGTAGGCGCACAGCTCCGGTGCCATGGACGCAAGCTGCAGCGCCGTCGGCATACCGGACAGCACGCACGAAACGACCGGACCGGCTATACCGCAGAACGCGCCGTACCCCGCGCCGCAGATCAGGCCGCACAGCAAAACCGGAAGATGCATCGGCAAAAGCGTGCTTCCCGCACCGAGCGCGTGAAACGCCAGCGGCAGCACATAGCACAGCGCCGTGCAGAGCGCGCAGATACACGCACGTTTGACGGAAGACAGTTCCATTTCATCACCCCGGTTTTCTATTGTAATGGAAATTCTCTGGCCGAACAACCTCCCCCCGGGGTTGTTCAGGCAGAATTCTTTTGTTAAAATATAAAAAACGACCGAAAAGGATGTAACTGCAATGAATCAGAAACTGGATGCGATCTGCCGGGAAGTGCAAAAGGCATTGACCGGCAAGCAGGCTGTTGTAGAAAAGGTGCTGATGGCGATGCTCTGCGGCGGGCATATCCTGCTGGATGATGTGCCGGGCGTGGGAAAAACGACGCTTGCTGTCGCGTTCAGCAAAGCGCTTGGGCTGCGCTACCGCCGGATCCAGTTTACTCCGGACGTTCTGCCGTCGGATATCGTCGGCTTTTCCATGTACGACAAGCAGCAGAATGCGTTCCGCTATGTGCCGGGCATCGTATCGGATACCAACCTGCTGCTGGGCGATGAGATCAACCGTACCTCCAGCAAGACGCAGTCTGCGCTTCTGGAGGCAATGGAGGAAAAGCAGGTCACTGTGGACGGGATCTGCTATCCGCTGCCCGATCCGTTCTGCGTCATTGCCACGCAGAATCAGGTCGGCACGGCTGGCACGCAGCCGCTCCCAAACGCGCAGCTGGATCGTTTTCTGGTACAGCTCACGATCGGTTACCCGGATTATGAAAGCCAGATGGCGCTCATCCGCGACCGGCAGCTGGAAAATCCCATGGAGCAGGTACAGCAGGCTGCGGACGCAGCGGCACTTCTTTCCATGCAGCAGGAGGTTCGCCGGGTGGCGATGGACGATAAGATCATCGACTATATCACGCGGCTGGCAATGGCCTCGCGCGAGCATCCGCTGCTCCGGCTTGGCATCAGTCCGCGCGGTGCGCTGGCGGTGTCCAGAATGGCAAAGGCCTGCGCATTTCTGCACGGACGTGACTACACGCTGCCGGAGGATGTGCAGGAGATCTTTGCGGATGTCTGCGCGCACAGAGTGCTGCTTTCCCAGCAGGCAAAAACACAGCAGAGCACCGCGCAGGACGTCATGCAGGCGCTTCTGCGGGAAGTCGCGCTGCCGGACGCGGCATTTTGAGCATGACAGGCCGTAGAATTCTCTGGGGCATTCTGCTGGCTGGCGCGCTTGGACTGTACCTGTTTGCGAACAGCGCGGGAACGCTCTGCGTGCTGCTTACCGCCGCGCTGCCGCTGCTGTCTGCCATACCGCTGCTGCTGCCGCGGCAGATCGTGCTTACGCTTTCTGCGCCGGAAGCCGCGGTGCGCAGCGAGCCGCTGTCCTGCACGATCACGGTTTCTTCATCCGGCCTTCCCGCGCAGCTTTCACTCACAGTCGAAGCCGAAAACGCCTTCACCGGCGAACGTTCCGCCAAGACCATGAAAATTTCCACCCGGAAACAGCCGGTGTCGCTTTCGTGGCAGCTTGCCGGAACGCACAGCGGAAGTGTGCGTCTTTTCTGCACGCACGTCCGGGAGCTTGACTGCTTCGGACTGTTTTCCCGGAAGCGGATATGCACCGCGCAGGCCGGGATCCTGTTCCCGCCGCAGACTTTCCCGGTGTCCGCCTGTCTGGATCAGGCAGCAGAGGTCCTGCTGGACAGTGCGGTCTATTCCGCACAGAAGGCGGGCAATGACCCCGGCGAGACGTTTCGCATCCGCGAGTATGTGCCGGGCGACCCGATCCGGCAGATCCACTGGAAGCTGTCCGAAAAGACGGGAACGCTGATGGTGCGGGAGTTTGGCCTGCCGGCGGAAAACCAGCTCCTGCTTGTCTTTTTGTCCGATAAATCGCTTTCGCCGGAGCAGCTGGACGCCATGCTGGATACGCTGGTCTCCGTCTCGTCGGAGCTTTTGCGGCAGGAGCTTCCGCATACGCTGCTCTATGATGGGACGCTGCACGAAATTTCAGATCTGGAAGAGCTGGAGCAGACCGTGCATACGCTGCTGCGCAGTGCGCCGGAGATCGAACGTACCGCAGCGTTCCTGCAGGAGCACCTGACACTTTCCTACGCGCACATCGCGCTGATCGCAGCAAACGACATCCCTGTGGCGGAGGAACTCTCGCAGACCGGCTGTGTGAGCATTCTTTTCCCGGATGCCGGAGCTTTGCCGGAGATCGCTGAAACAGGTCGCGTCCGTATTCACGCATTCCGCGCGGATGCGCTGTGCGCCGGAACGCTCCATTTTGAATTGTGAGGATGATCCATGCAGATCGTTGACACCAGACCGCCGCAGGCAAAACAGGAAAACCGCATATTCCGCGCGATCGGCTGTACCGCCGTCTATCTCATAAGCGCGGGCGCGCTCTGCAGCATGGCGGGGCTTGGCCGGACGCTGTTCGGCGCGTGGGGGGCTGGCACGGTGCTGCTGTTGGCACTCTGTTTTCTGCCGAAGCAAGCAAAGATTCAAAGTATCGTCCGGCTTTCTCTCTTTCTGCTGCTTGGCGCTGCGGTGTGGTTTTTGTGGGAGCCCTCGCGCGACGGCGTTTGTCTTTTCGTGAACCGGCTATTTACCGCAAGTGAATTGCAGCAGGCTTACCTCTATGAAAAGCTGCCCGTTCACGCGCCGCAGGCGGAACAGACCGGATGCTTACAGGCGGCGGCAATTTTGCTCGGATTGCTGCTTGCACAGCTTCTGACGCTGCCCGGCCGGTTCAGCCGGACGCTTGTGCTGGCCGCGCTTTGCGGCGTGATGGCGTATCTCGGCGTTTTGCCGGAGCGCGGCTGGCTGATCGCGCTTGCGGGCAGCCTGTTGCTGACGCTTTTGCCGCAGGATGGCGGACTGCGACTGCGGCGGCTTCTTCCGATCGCCGCAGCATTTGTCTTTCTGGCAGCTGGCTGCTTGCTTCTGCCGGAAACGGAGAACGCGCAGCTTTCGGCATGGGAGGAGCGTGCGCGCGATCAGCTTGCCGTGCAGACGGCAGCCTACGGCGAGCTCCCGGCGCGGCAGGATATGCCTGTGGAACAAACGCCGCAGAGCGAACCGCCGACGTTCCGGCAGGAGCCCATGCAAAGCACGCTGGATGGCGACCGAGAGCCGCTTTCCCGTCCCATTCGCGCGGCGCTGGTGATCATTCTGTTGCTGTTGCTCCTGTTCGTGCCGTCCGTTTATCTGGACCGGCTGAAAAAGAAGCGAGAGCGAAACCGGGCCGGACTTTCGGATGCGGATGCGCGCGTGTGTATCTGCGCCAGCTTCCGCTATGTGCTGCGCTGGCTGCGGCTTGCCGGTCTGGAGCCGGGAAATGTGCCGTTCGCAAGCTATTCAGAGAAAATCGAAACGATTTTGGGGCCGGAGATCGCCGCACAGTATTTACAGGTTCTGCCGTTATGGCAGGAGGCCGCTTACAGCACGCACGAGATGACTGAGCAGCAGCGTGCGCAGATGCGCGCGTTTTTGCAGACTGCCGCGCCGCTCGTCTGGCAGAAGCTCTCCAAAAAGCAGCAGCTTTGGACAACATACTGGCTTGCACTGTGACAGAGCGAGGAATTTTGATGAAGCGAATATTTTTGATCTTTCTATGTCTGACGATCCTTGGTACGCTGTGTGCCTGCCGGGTGCGCCTGATCGCAGACCCGGCGCAGGCCGACACGATCCTGCAGGAGCAGCAGGAAGCGCAGCCGCCGCAGGAGGAAGAACCGCAGCCGCCCACGCAGGAGAAGCCTGAGCCGCCGGAGCAGGAGCCTGAGGAAGAACCTCCTGCGGAGGAGACGCCGCCTGACGAGCCGCCGCAGCCGGATGAGACCGCGCAGACGGAGCAGCCGGACACCTCCGTATCCGTGGCGCAGACCGGCACGGCAGTCTACACCGAGCAGTTGGCGGCGGGCGTTACCGTGACCTATGACCCGAACGGCGGTGACAGCGCGGCTGTGTCCGCGAGCGTCACACCCGGTCAGCCCTACGGCGCGCAGCCGGAGGCCGTCCGGCGCGGATATGCGTTTGACGGCTGGTGGACGCAGATGGATGGCGGAGAACAGATCTTTCCGGAAACAATCGTTTCCGATGTGCAGGCGCATACGCTCTATGCGCACTGGCAGCGCAGAGACGCCGCGACGCTGACCTTCGACCCGAACGGCGGTCGGATCAAATCCAAAGAGGCCACGCTGGAAATCAGTGACGGCGACTGCTTTGGCTCGCTTCCCGTACCGCTGCGAGAGGGATATGACTTTGACGGCTGGTGGACGCAGATAGAGGGCGGCGAACAGCTCCTGCCGGAAACCGTATTTTCCGGCACGGACGATCGGACTGTCTATGCGCACTGGACATACGATCCGCTGGCGTTCTGGACCTTTACGCTGCAAAACAAGACGCAGCAGATCTATCTCTGCCAGCAGACCTCCATCTACTTTGAAACGGAAACTGACGGCGTGACCCAGCAATACTGCGATCTGATCACAGCGACAGGCTCGTTCAATATCGCGGAAAGCCGGGACGATATCAACGTTACAGACGATTGGGTGCAGGCGAAAAAGCCGCAGGTCGTCCTCAAATGCGCCGATTTGTCGCAGGCGGTATCCGTTCGCGCCTCGGTGCAGGCGCGTTTTCCGGAGCAGCAGATCATTTTGGTTTCTCCCTCGGCGCTCTGGGGCGACGAGGCGACCGTACTCTACGCAAAGCTGGCGCTTGCCAAGCAGCTTTATGGCGACTGGTACACAGACGTCGATCTTGCAAAGGCTGCGCAGGAGCTGAACGTCAGTTCCATTCCCATCAGCTTTTCATAAGAGCATTTTAGAGCATTCTTCCGGCTGTGCTTCGGCAACGCCGGAAGTTTTTTCGCAAAAAATACAGATTCAGAACCCCCGGGGGAGCTTGCGGCAGGCAGGGCGGTTTGCTATATTGGTAAAAACGCAGAAGTCTGCGCAGATTATAAGCTATTCGAAAGAGAGGAACCAAACACCATGAAAAAAGCGCTGAGTCTTCTTCTGGTATTGGTCATGGTCCTCAGCCTGTGCTCTGTCACCGCTTTCGCGGCGGAGAACTACACCGGCAAGACCGTGATCCTTTATACCGCCAACGTCCGCGGTGATGTGGACGTATATGCGAAGGTCGCCGCTGCAAAGACGGCCTATGAAAACGCGGGCGCGGATGTGATCCTTGCCGACGCAGGCAACTTCCTGCAGGGCACAGCCGCGGCGAACAGCGACCGCGGTCTGGGCATTTATGACCTGATGGACGCGGCTGGCTATGACGTTGCGGCGATGGGCCTTGCGGAATTTGGTTACGCTGACGCCACGACCGGCTACGGTTACCACAAGAACATCACGAAATACTACACACAGGCTGAACTGCAGAATGGCGCAGAGGCTCTGACCTACAACAAGGACATGAAGGGCGAGGTCACGGCGGACCGCGCGGAGAAAGCGGCTGCGACATTCACGGTTCTTTCTGCCAACGCCGCGTCAGAAACAGAATACTATTCCTTTGAAGCCAGTACGGTCCTTACTACAAAGAGCGGTCTGAAGGTCGGCTTTTATGGCCTGACCGCTACTTCCGCAGCAGCGAATGTGCAGGACGGCTGCCTGAGCGTTTCCGAGCCGAAGCCCGTAAGGCTGAACGCGGACGTGACGATCTGCCTGTCCAACGCCGGTGTCAGCGGCAGCGAATACGGCGATCTTGTCATTGATGCGGGCAATGCGGAAACGGTCGGCGCGTATGTTATTGACAATTCCAGCAAGACCGTGACTTCGCTCACGCCGGATCTGAGCGGCAGCGACGCGGAGATCGCCAAGAGTGCCGCCGCGCTGAAGGCAGCTGCCGGTAAAACGGTCGGCCGCTCCGATGTTATCCTGACCGGCGCGGATTCCGCGAACTGGAACGGCGAGACGAATCTCGGCGATCTGACGACGGACGCACTGCGCTGGTATGCACAGAACTACATCGATGGATACAACAAGAAGCTCCCGCTGGTCGCCATCCAGAACGGCGGCAACTGCGACAACTTCCTGTATTCCGGTGAGATCACCGAGACAGATCTTCTCAAGGCGCTGCCGTTCTCCCCGATGGGCATCGGCGTGATCGAGCTGACCGGTGCGCAGCTTCTGGAAACGCTGGAGGCTGCCTCGCAGCAGGAAAACTGCCCGGGCTTCGCGCAGGTCTCCGGTCTGACCTACTCGCTTGACACCGGCAAGGAATATGACGCGGGCGAGGCCTACGGCAAGTTCTTCCGTGCAGACTCTGTCAGCCGCGTCTCCATCACCTCCGTGAACGGCAAGGCATTTGACGAGAAGGCGACCTACGCCGTCGTCTGCGACAATTTCCTGATCAATGGTAATGACACCTACTACACGCTGAAGGAAGCCAAGGAAGCCGGCGCAGCCTACGCCAACAACGGAAACGGCGTAAAGGTACGTGATGCTGTCGCGCAGTACATTCAGAAGCAGCTGAACGGTGTGATCGGCAGCAGCTACGCCAGCGCACAGGGACGCATTTCACTGGAAAAGACGGACGAAGTGTTCCACGATGTCAAGGCGGCGGCCTATTACGCCGATGCCGTGAAATGGGCAAGAGAGAACAGCATCGTCAACGGCACCGGCAAGGAAACCTTCGGTCCGGACGCTAACATGACCCGCGCCGCACTGTGGGCAGTGCTTGGCCGCGCAGCCGGCGCAGATGTTGACGGTGGCAGCCCGTGGTACCAGAAAGCGCTGGAGTGGGCAAAGAACGAGGGCGTTTCCGACGGTACGAATCCGAACGGCAGCATCACGCGTCAGGAGCTTGTCACCATGCTTTACCGCAACGCCGGAAAACCGGCTGTGTCCGGCGATCTTGCCAAGTTCTCCGACGCGTCTGCAGTCGCATCCTGGGCGTCTGACGCAATGCTCTGGGCCGTTTCCGAGGGGCTTGTCAAGGGCAGCGGCAGCAATCTGAATCCGACCGCTACCGCGACCCGCGCACAGGTCGTCACCATTCTGTATCGCCTGATGGCAAAATAAAGCGGATCCCATTCCAAATGCCCTTCGCGCAGCTGGCGCGGAGGGCATTTTGCATCCCCCGCACCGGATGCCGTCTCTCGTTTTGAATATTTTGCACAAAAATAAAAGATTTGTTTTGATGATTTTCACAATTTGAATCACGTCTTCAGCAAACACGAGCGAAAAAGATGCGC
>CAKUJA010000065.1 GCA_934661135.1 uncultured Oscillospiraceae bacterium | reverse complement strand
CTTCCCCGGAGGGGAAGGCAATCCGCTGCGGCGGGGACGGGCGGACAGGGGCGTCCGCCCCTACGGGTGCGGCGGAAGATCGGAGAAGCGGGCGGACAGGGGCGGCGGGCGGTTTTCTGCGGCGGGGAGGGGCTAGATCCTTGCAAACAAGGTGGAGGGGATGGATGCGAAAGCTTTGGATTGCGCTGGGGTTGGCGGTGCTTTTGGCGGGCAGCGCACTGGCGGGCGATATTTTACAGGAGGAGGCCGAAATTCTCGGAGCGGACCGGCTGGCAGAAGCCGTCCCTGAGGATGCGGAGGACGCGCTGGACGGCGTGTCTCCGCTGGAGCAGGCCGATTTCGGCCGAACCGTCAAGAAAATCCTGTCGGGTGTGCTGCAAAATGCAGGACGATGGGCGCGGCAGGCCGCACGGAGCTGCGCAATGCTGCTGGCGGCCGCACTGCTCGGCGGAGCTGCGCAGATGTCCGGAGGAACGGCGCAGACGGCCGCACGAATGGCGAGCTGTTTGGCGATGGCGGCGGTCTGCACGTCGAGCCTGAACGGGATGATTGCGCTGGCAAAGGACGCCATTGACACGATCGGAAATTTTTCGGCGCTGCTGCTGCCCGTTTTATCCTCGGCGCTGGCCGCATCCGGCGGGACGAGCAGCGGCGGCGCGCTCTATGCCGGATCGACGCTGCTCATCAGTCTGCTGACAAGCCTGATTCGCTCCTTTTTCATTCCCTGTGTATATTGCTACCTGTTTTTGACAACGGCACGGTACGCCATCGGCGACGAGCGGCTCTCGCCGCTTCAGGAGGGGTGCGGCTGGGTCATCAGCGCAGCGCTGAAGGGAACGGCGGGGGTGTTTACGGCCTATCTGACGCTGACCGGATTGCTGGCGGGCAGCGCGGACGAGATGGCGCTGAAGGCGGCGAAGGGCATGATTTCAACTGCGGTTCCGGTGGTTGGAAGCATTCTCTCCGACGCGTCGGACGCCATTTTAACGAGTGCGGGACTCATAAAAAATGCTGCCGGAGCATTCGGACTGTTGGCGGTACTGGCAACCGGCGCAGCGCCGTTTTTTCACCTGGCGGTGCAGTATCTTGCGCTGCGCGCGACGGCGGCGATCGGCGGCTTTGTTGCGCAGAGGGAACAGGCCGGGATGCTCCGCGGCGCGGCGACGGCGATGGGGCAGATGTTGGCGATGACCGGCTGCGCAATTTTGATGGCGTTGGTTGCAATCTGCTGTTTTATCAAGGCGGTGAATGGATGAGAGCATATCTGTTTTCGTTGACGGCGGCGGCGCTGCTGGCCGCAATTGTCCCGGCGCTGGTGCCGGAGGGAAGCGGACGGCGGTGCGTGCAGTTCGGGTGCGGACTGCTGCTGGCCGTAACAGCGATCGCGCCGGTGGCGGGACTGGACTTTGAGGCGGTTGCAAAGCAGATCGCGGAGCTGCGCCTGGAGACCGAAGCGGCGCGCACGGGTGTGGAGACGCAAAACCGCGAGCTTCAGGCGCGCATCATATCCCAGCAGGCGGCGGCATATATATTGGACAAAGCGGACGCGCTCGGCGCGGCGCTGGAGGTGGAGGTCGGTACGCGCGACGACGGCAGCGGCCCGTATCCCTACGAGGCAACGCTGCGCGGCGTCTGCTCGGCGGCAAACCGGAACACGCTCAGCCGCTACATCGAGCAGACGCTCGCAATTCCGGAGGCAAGGCAGGTGTGGGAATGCGGATAGAGAAGGACGCGCTGCGGCAGGCGCGGGAGCGGTGCGCCGCGTGGGTTCGGAAAAACCGGATTGTGGTGCTGCTGGCGCTGCTCGGCTGCCTGCTTCTGCTCTGGCCGCAAAAGGCCAAGCAGACTGCGCCGGAGAGCGACGTGCAGGCGGACGTTTCGCTGCGGCAGACGCAGGCGGAGCTGGAAGCGCTGCTCTCGCGGATGGACGGCGTGGGAAAGGCCGCCGTTATGCTGACGCTGCGCGACAGCGGCGAGACGGTCTACCAACAGGACGAAAGCGTGCGCGACGGCGCGGTGACAAAGCAGACCGTGCTGGCAGACAAGGCGCCGCTGACCGTTCGGACGCGCAGTCCGCAGTATCAGGGCGCGGTTGTCGTCTGCGAGGGCGCGGACAGCGCCGGCGTTCAGCTTGCCGTCACGCAGGCGGTCGCCAGCCTGACCGGACTTGGCAGCGACAGGATCACCGTCATCAAAATGAAAGGACAATAGGAGGAATTTGGGTATGAAGCTATGGAAACGGAACGCGGTCATTGCGGCGGTATTGGTGTTCATCTGCGCGGGCGTATACCTCAACTGGTCGTACAGCCAGAAGGAGAAAACGCCGGAGCTGACGGAAACGCTGAACAGCGAGCAGGTGATGGGCGAGTCGACGCTGGTGATCGCGGATACGTCGGACGAGGCGGAGCCTGTGGCCAGCATGGATGCGGCGGATTACTTTGCGCAGGTACGCCTGAGCCGGCAGGCTTCGCGCGACAGCGCGGTGGAGCTGCTGGAGGAGACGATCGCCTACGACGAGGGAACCGCTGTCGGCGACACGGCGTCGGCCACGCTCAACGAGCTGGTGAACACGGCGCTGAGCGAAGCGCAGATTGAGAGTATGGTGATTGCGAAAGGGTATCGCGACTGCGTGACGTATATCACGGAGGGGACGGTCTGTGTAGCGGTCTCGGCACCGGCGGAGGGACTGACCGAGGCGGACGCGGCGCTGATTTCCGACGTGGTGCGCTCGCAGACAGACTATCCGCTCTCGCAGGTGCGGATTATTGAGGTGAAGCCCTGAGCCTTCGCATTGAATTGACCAGCCTTGGAGCGCGAACTCGCGCTCCGCTTTTTTTATCCGGATTCCGCTTGAAATTCTATGGATTTATGGTACAATGTCAAAATAAGATGGGTTTCTATAATGTATGTTTGCGCAGGAGGCAATCTGTATGGCAGAAAATAAAGAGTATTTTTCCAAGGAAGTGGAAAACGGATCGATTCAGATCTCGGAGGAGGTCGTCGCATCCGTGGCGGCGGTGGCCGTATTGGAGGTTGAGGGCGTTTGCGGTCTGGCCAGCAATATCGGCTATGACATCGCGGAGATGCTCGGCAAAAAGACGCTGGCGAAGGGCGTGCGGATGACCGCCGACGGCGACAAGCTGCGGATTGACTGCGAAATTGTGGCGCAGTTCGGTCAGCCGGTCTTTGTGCTGGCGAGGAATGTGCAGGAGCACGTGAAGTCCTGCGTGGAGTCGATGACCGGATTGCAGGTTTCGGAGGTCAACGTGAACGTGTCTGGCATTGCGCTGCCGCGCGACGGGAAAAAGTAAAAGGAAAGACAGGAATTTAGAATATGACAAGAACCAATGCACGGGAGATCGCGTGCCATCTTGTGTTTGAAATGTATCTCAACGACGTGACGGCCGGCGAGGCGCTGCGCGCGTTGATGGATGAGGGGTATTACCCGAGCCTGAAGTCGGAGTCCGACATCTATGAGGAAAAGCCGAGCGGAAAGCAGCTTTCATATCTGGAGAACGTTGTGCAGGGCGTGCAGGCCAAGCAGACGGAGCTAGACGGATATTTGGAGCAGTATTCAATCGGGTGGAGCATCGGGCGGATCTCGAAGGTCGCGCGCGCGATTATGCAGGTGGCGATGTACGAGGTGCTGTATGTGCACGACGTACCGACGTCGGCAGCCATCAGCGAAGCGGTGGAGCTGACGCGGAAATATGAAAATGAGGATGTTGTGGCGTTTGTCAACGGTGTGCTCGGCGCGTTTGCGCGGGAACACGCGGCGGAGGACGCAGCGGAATGATCCTCGGATTTGACACAAGCAACTATACCACTTCGGTGGCGATCACGGACGGCGTGGGCGGTAAAAACTGCTCACGCCTTTTGGACGTGCAGGAGGGTGTGCTGGGATTGCGGCAATCGGACGCTTTGTTTGCGCACGTGAAGCGGCTGCCTGCGCTGACGCGTGCGCTGTTTGAGGCGTTTCCGAATGCGGCAATTGCAGCAATTGGGGCAAGCACGCGGCCAAGAGCGGTGGAAGGGTCGTATATGCCGTGCTTTCTCGCGGGGCAGAGCACCGCGGAGACGATGGCGGCGGCGCTCGGCGTGCCGTTTCACGCGGTTTCGCACCAGCAGGGGCACGTGGCGGCGGCGCTCTGGTCGGCCGGGCGGATGGAGCTGATGGACACGCCGCATCTGGCGTGGCACCTGTCCGGCGGGACGACGGAGCTGCTGCTTGTGGAACCGGAGGGGCGAAACGTGAAGGCGACGAAGCTCGGCGGGACAAGCGACATCTCGGCCGGTCAGCTTATCGACCGGACGGGTAAGCTGCTGGGACTGCCGTTCCCGGCGGGGAAGGCAATCGACGCGCTGAGCCGGGAGACAGATACGAAGGACGATTTCCGTGTGAAGGTCAATGACCTGACATTTTCGTTCTCGGGACTGCAAAACAAAGTGCAGGATTACTATGCGGCCAGCCAGGACGCGGCGGCAACGGCGCGGTATGCGCTGCGGTCGGTGATTCGGTGCATTCTGACGGCGACGGAGCACGCACAGAAGGCATATCCGGGATTGACGGTGGTCTTTTCCGGGGGCGTGGCGTCGAACTCGATGCTGCGCGAGCAGTGCGCCGGGATGGACGCGGTCTTTGCGCAGCCGCAGTTTTCGACAGACAACGCGATGGGCGTTGCGATTTTGACGGCGCGGTTGGAGGGACTGGATGGAACAGACCATTCTTGAGGTCTCGCAGGTCAACGCCTACATCAAGGGACTGTTTGACCGGGACGAGCTGCTGGGGCAAGTGTGCGTGCACGGAGAGCTAAGCAACTACAAGGTGTACCCCTCAGGGCACCACTATTTCACAATGAAGGACGCGGAGGGCGCGCTGCGGTGCGTGATGTTCCGCTCGAGCGCGGCGCGGCTGCGGTTTCGGCCGGAAAACGGAATGCAGGTGCTTGCGGTGGGGCGCATTACCGTGTTTCCGCGCGACGGCGCGTATCAGCTCTACTGCGAGAATCTCGTGCCGGCGGGCGTGGGCGATCTGCACGTGGCGTTTGAACAACTCAAGGCGAAGCTGCTGGCAGAGGGTCTGTTTGACCGGAGCCTGAAAAAGCCGCTGCCGCCGTATCCGCACACGATCGGTATCATTACATCCGGCGCGGGCGCGGCGATTATGGATATGCTGCGGATTCTGAACAAGCGCTATCCGCTGACAAAGGTCAAAATTTTACCGGTGCGTGTGCAGGGCGCGGAGGCGCCGGCGGAGATCGCGGGCGCGATCCGCTACGCAAATGCGCACCACGTCGCTGATCTGCTGATTACGGGGCGCGGCGGCGGATCAATGGAGGATCTCTGGGCGTTCAACGACGAGCGCGTGTCGAGAGCCATTTTCGCATCGGAAATCCCGGTGATCTCGGCGGTCGGCCATGAGCCGGACGTGACCATTTCGGATTTTGTGGCCGATGTGCGCGCGGCGACGCCCTCGAACGCGGCGGAGCTGGCCGTGCCGGATCAAAACGAGCTGCGGCAGACGCTCAGCGGCTATCAGGCGCGGCTGCTGGCCGCGATGAAAAAGCAGATTCAAACCGACCGGCAGCGTCTTGCGGCGCTCGCTAAGGCGCGCGTGCTGCAATCGCCGCTCGGCTATTTCCAGGAGCGGCGGATGCTGCTCGACCACGAGAGCCGGATGCTGGCAACGCTGATGCAGAAGGCGATTGCGGAGAAGAAGCAGCGGTTTTCCCGGCTGACAGCAGCGCTGGACGCGATGAGCCCGCTGAAGGTGCTCGCACGCGGATATAGCGTCGTAAAGGCGGCAGACGGAAGCGTTGTGCAGAGCGCGAAGCAGCTCCAGATGGGGCAAACGGTAGAAATCACGCTGCATAAGGGCAGCGTATATGCAGAAGTACGTGAAATCAGGGAGGGGCACGATGGCGCAGAAGAAATCAAAAACGTTTGAGGACTCGATGACGCGGCTGGAGGCCATTGTCCGCGCGATGGAGCAGGGCAACGTGCCGCTGGAGGAATCGCTGAAGCTCTTTCAGGAGGGCACTGGGTTGGTGCAGACGTGCACGGAGCTGCTTGACCATGCGGAGCTTGAGGTCGTGAAGCTGATGAAGGGGGCCGACGGCGAGCCGGTAGAACAGGAGTTTGTGCGCGATGAATGAATTTGACGCAAGAATGCAGACCTACCGCGAGGCGGTAGAGGCCTATCTGAACGGCTGCTTCACCGAGGACGCACCGCAAAAGCGGCTGTTTGAGGCGATGCGGTACAGCCTGCTCGCCGGGGGAAAGCGCATCCGCGCGGTTTTGGTATTGGAATTTTGCCGGATCTGCGGCGGCGACTGGCAGACGGCGCTGCCGTTTGCGGCGGCGCTGGAGATGGTGCACGCATACAGCCTGATTCACGACGATCTGCCGTGCATGGACAACGACGACTTCCGGCGCGGCAAGCCGACGAACCATCGCGTCTACGGCGAGGCGATGGCTGTGTTGGCCGGCGACGCGCTGCTGACGGCGGCATTTGAGACGGCGGCAGGCGCGCAGGCGGATGCGGCGACGATTGCGGGTGTGGTAAAAACGCTCAGCTCGTGCGCCGGGGAGCTTGGCATGGTCGGCGGACAGGTGCTCGATCTGGCCGCGGAGCAGGAGGAGCCGGATGCGGAGCGGATTCACACGCTGCAAAGCCTGAAAACCGGCGCGCTGATCCGCGCGGCCTGCTGCTGCGGCGTATTGGCCGGGCAGGGAAGCGCGGTGCAGTTTGAGGCGGCCGCGCGGTATGCCGAGGCGCTGGGACTGGCGTTCCAGATTCGGGACGATATGCTCGATGTGCTCGGCGACGCAAAAACGCTCGGCAAGGCCGTCCATGTGGACGCGAACAAGGGGACGTTTGTGCGGCTGTATGGATTGGAGCGCTGCGGGCAGATGATCGAGGAGGAGAATGAAACAGCCGTGGCCGCGCTGGACGCGTTTGGCGAGACGGCATTTTTGAAGGAGCTTGTGCAGCGGCTTGCTGTGAGAGAGTTTTAGAGGAGACCCTCGTCCACGGAGATGGGCGAGGGTCTTTTTTCTTAAAAAAGACTAAAACTGACGGGTTTTTCTTTTTTACACTCCGAAAGAAGAAATTTTGCGCCCCCATTCTTTTCAACTCTTTTCAGAGAAAGGGACGCAGACGGCATTTTCTTTTTGGGGCGCCAAAAAGAAAACGCCTGGCAAAAGAAAAAAGCGCTCGGGGGAACCTTCCGAATGGTTCCCCCGAACCCCCTCTAGCGGCCAAGGGCCTTGCCCTTGGAACCTGCTGCGTATGGAAGTCGGAGATGCACGACGGTGTCTCCGAAAGGCGCGAGCAGAGCGAGACGCTCTTTCGGATAGTAGTGACTATCGCAACGGACGGAGGAAGGCTGAAATCTTCTGAGAAAATTATTGGACTACGGTTGGCACTTTGCCCTCTTTCTTTTCTTGGCAGATTGAAACCGTTCTTTTCTTTCTGGCAGAGAAAGAAAAGAATGGGTTCAAAAAAGCGTTCCTTTGGGTGCGGAGGAAATCGGAAGAAGCGGGCGGACAGAGTCGTCCGCCCCTACAAAAAAGGCGTGGTGGGAACATTCAGGTGTCTCCGAAAGGCGATGCGCAGAGCGCAGAGACCTTTCGGATGGTAGGGATGGATGTGACGGACGGCTGAAGGCCGGGATTTTCTGAGAAAATTTTAGGACTACGGTTGGCACTGTGCCCTCTTTCTTTTCTTGGCAGATTGAAACCGTTCTTTTCTTTCTGGCAAAGAAAGAAAAGAATGGGTTCAAAAAAGCGTTCCTTCGGGTGCGGAGGAAACCGGAAGAAGCGGGCGGACAGAGTCGTCCGCCGCTACAAGGTGCGGCGAAAGATCGGAGGAACGGGCGGACAGAGTCGTCCGCCCCTACGGGTGCGGTGGAAGATCGGAGGAACGGGCGGACAGGGTCGTCCGCCCCTACGGGTGCGGCAGAAACGGATTATTTGATGCGGACGGAGATGTCGCCGCTGACGGTATGCAGCGTACACGGGGCACCGGAACCGGTGCGGGGGACGTCGATGTCGCCGCTGACGGAGCTGGCCGAGACGGTGCGTGGGATGGAAAAATGACCGTCGATGTCGCCGCTGGCGGTGCGGATGTCGAGCGCGGCTTCATCGCAGTCTGCAAATTCGACATCTCCACTGCTTGTCCGGACGGTTACAGAGGACTTCCCACAGCCGGAAAACTCCACATCGCCGCTGGCGCTTTCCAGACGGAGCTGTTCGGGCGTGCTGCTTTGCACCTCAATGTCGCCGCTGGCAGTATGAATGCGCAGCTCCGATGCGACGGCGGCGCGGAACGCGACCTCGCCGCTGGCACTGCGGAGCAGGACACGCGTGAAGAACAGGCCGGCGGAGACTTCGAGATCACCGGAGCGCGTCTGTGCATCGAGCAGGCGATAGGTAACGGCCGGGAGATAGAGCCGCAGTGCATTGTCGCGCATGGGAACGTCGAGCAACTGACGGCCGCCGATGTTGAGATCGAGCGTCAGGCCGACGCGGTGCCGCCGCGCTTCAGTGATACGGAGCACACCATTTTCAACAAGGGCGGTGCAGCGGTACTCATTTTGAAATTCGATGCGGCAGACGCCGTCCTTCGCCGGAAGAAGCTCGACATCGGCACAGGTTGCGGCAATTTCGATGGCGTCGAACGGATCTGTAAGCAGCAAGAAGCTGTCTGCCGCTGCGATTTTCTGAGGTCGGACGCGTAGACGGGATTCGGTGCGCGGCGTCTCGGCGAGAAGCTGTGCGGCGATTTCGTCAATAGAACCGGCTGCGGCCACGGCGTCGGCTTCCGCAAGGCCATCTTCCATGCGGTCATCGATGATTTCTGCATAGTAGGTGAGGAAGGAGGAGCGATCTTCTGCGGAGAGGGCGGCGAGCTTTTTATCAAGAGCGGTTAAAAATTCAGATTTCGTCATGGTTTGGTTCCTCCGTTGATAGAATGAATTGATAGATGTGCACGATCTGTTCCCACTCGGTTTTGAACTGTTCAATGCGGGCGATGCCGTCCGGCGTGATATGGTAGTATTTGCGTAGGCGGCCGTTGTGCTCAGCCGTGCGCACGGCGAGCTGTCCGGCGGCTTCAAGCCGACGGAGAATGGGGTAGAGCGTCGACTCTGACAGCGCCACATACGGCTTGAGATCTTTGAGAATCTGGTAGCCATAGGAGTCGGCCTGCCGGATTGCGGCGAGGACGCAGACGTCGAGCATTCCGCGTTTGAGTTGTCCGTCCATAATACACCTCCTGTTGCGATATACTATATGATACGTGGTATTATTTGTCAAGCAGTATTTTTTCACGTTGAGACTGTGGTTTTTCTTGTAAAATGGAAGCGTGTGTGGTATACTTTCTTCGCTTAACTTGAAATCTGGAGGAATCAACGTGCCGACTTAAGAAAAGGCGTCAAACTGATTCAAGCTTATATATTACATCATGTTAGGAGGAGCACAGTTTGGCTACCTTACAGGAAGAAATCTCCCGGCGGAGAACATTTGCAATTATCTCGCATCCGGACGCCGGCAAAACGACATTGACGGAAAAATTTTTGCTCTACGGCGGGGCGATTGCACAGGCCGGCGCGGTCAAGGGCAAGAAGAATTCGCGCGCGGCGGTATCGGACTGGATGGAGATCGAAAAGCAGCGCGGCATTTCGGTCACGTCGTCGGTCATGCAGTTCCAGTATGAGGGATACTGCATCAACATTCTGGATACGCCGGGACACCAGGACTTTTCGGAGGACACGTACCGTACGCTGATGGCGGCGGACAGCGCGGTCATGGTCATCGACGGCGCGAAGGGCGTCGAGCCGCAGACGCGCAAGCTGTTCAAGGTCTGCGCGATGCGCCATATTCCGATTTTTACCTTTATCAACAAGATGGATCGCGAGGCGCGCGATCCGTTTGAGCTGCTCGACGAGCTGGAAAACGAGCTTGGAATCGAGACATACGCCTGCAACTGGCCGATTGGCTCGGGCAAGGAATTTCAGGGCGTCTACGACCGGCGCGGTGAACAGCTTTTGCTGTTTTCAGGCGTTTCCGGCAAGAACCGCGCGGAGAAGCTGGCTGTGACGCTCGATGACTCGCAGGTGACGGAGATCATCGGCGAGCGGCGGCACGCGCAGCTCCGTGACGATGTGGAGCTGCTCGGCGCGGGACGCGAATTTGACATGGACGAGGTGCAACGGGGGCAGCTTTCGCCGGTGTTCTTCGGGTCTGCGCTGACAAACTTCGGCGTGGAGCCGTTTTTGGAGGAGTTTCTGCGCATGACGCCGCCGCCTTTGGCGCGCGAAGCGGACTGCGGCGTGATCGACACGTTTGACCCGGATTTTTCGGCGTTTGTGTTCAAAATTCAGGCGAATATGAACAAGGCGCACCGAGACCGGCTGGCGTTTATGCGGATTTGCTCGGGCAAGTTTGAGCGTGACCGCGAATATTACCACGTGCAGGGCGGGAAGAAAATGCGGCTGAGTCAGCCGCAGCAGCTCATGGCGTCGGAGCGCGAGATCGTCGAGGAAGCCTACGCGGGCGACATCATCGGCGTGTTTGACCCCGGCATTTTCGCGATCGGCGACACGATCACCGTGCCGGGGAAGAAGTTTAAGTTCGGCGGGATTCCGACGTTTGCGCCGGAGCATTTTTCGCGCGTCAGTCCGCGGGACTCGATGAAGCGGAAGCAGTTTATCAAGGGCACGGAGCAGATCGCCCAGGAGGGCGCGATCCAGATCTTCAAGCTGCCGAACTCCGGTATGGAGGAGGTCATTGTGGGCGTCGTGGGTACGCTGCAATTTGACGTGTTCCAGTACCGCATGAAGGCGGAATACGGCGTCGATCTGCGGATGGACGGTCTGCCGTATGAGCAGCTCCGGTTCATCAAGGCCGCGCCGGTGGCGGATTTGAAGGATTTGAATCTGTCGAGCGACGCGGAGCTGCTGGAGGATTACCGCGGGCGGAGCCTGCTGGTGTTTGCGTCCCAGTGGTCGATCAACTATATTTTGAAGCGGAATCCGGGGTTGGAGCTTTCGGAGACGGCGGAATAAACAGCGGGCGGGCGGAGAACTCCGCCCGCTTTTTTTGCGGATGCTGCGGGGGGAGAATTTTACAAACGATTCACGAATTTTGTAAAATGCGTGGTATACTAAAAGAAAAAGCCAAGGAGGAATCTGGCATGACGATTTTGACGAGCAAGAACTTTGACCGAGAGGTATTGCAGGCGGACAAGCTGGTGGTGGTCGACTTCTGGGCGACCTGGTGCGGGCCGTGCATGATGCTCAGCCCGGTCATGGAGGAACTGGACGGCGAGATGACCGACGTGAAGTTCTGCAAGGTGAACGTTGACGACGAGCGCGATCTGGCGATGGAATACGGTGTGCAGTCGATTCCGATGCTGCTGTTTGTAAAAAACGGCGAGATCGCGGGGACGAGCATCGGCTATGCCGACAAGGAGACGATTCGCGCACGGATTGAGGCGGTAAAATGAAGGTACGGCTGAACGAGGACAAGGAGGTCGTCGCAAAAATCCGCGAGGGCTTGAAGCGCACGGGCGGGTACTGTCCGTGCAGGCTGGCGCATACGGAGGAAAATAAATGTATGTGCGAGGAATTTAAACGGCAAATTGCGAATCCGGAGTTTGAGGGATATTGTCACTGTATGCTCTACTATAAAGAAAAATAGGGGGTTCCCATTCTTTTTAAAGAAAGGGGAACGGGCGGACAGTACCCGCAAGGGGTATGCCGCATCCGTAAAGCTCCTTCGTCGCTAACGGCTGCGCAAAGTCGTCCGCCCCTACGGGTGCGGCGGATGATCAGAGGTTGCACCGATGCATTGCAACTGCTCCCAGACCCTCATCCGTCTGCTTCGCAGACACCTTCCCCGGAGGGGAAGGCAATCCGC
>CAKUJA010000064.1 GCA_934661135.1 uncultured Oscillospiraceae bacterium | reverse complement strand
CTTTCCCTGCGACTCTATTGCAAAACTGCACTCCAACGTTTTTTGACAGTCTCAAAACTCCGCAACCGGCATTTTCCCGGTTGCGGAGTTTTTACAGTTTATCCATTTATCCACGCGCACGCTTTCGCGTCATTTCTTCCGTCTAAACAGGCCGCGTTTCTCATATTCCGCGCTGGAAACCGACGTCACCGTATACCCGGTCTCCCTGATCGCCGCGCGAACGGCAGCTTCATCCAGCGGCTCCTCCGAGAGAATCGCCGTCTCGCCCTTGCTGTGTGACGATGTCACCTTTTTTACATGGAACTTCTGCCGGATCACATCATTGATGTGGCTTTCGCACATGGAACAGGCCATGCCGTCAATTCCAAGCTTTGTTTCAATCATCTGTTATCGCCCCTTTGGTTAGAGTCGTTAAACTTTCGAACATCCTCATTATAGCACACAATTTCGTTTTGGCAAGTGCCACAGCCGATTTTATCGCGCGCGGAGCTGCCAAAAGGCCAGCGCCCCGGCCGCCGCCACATTGAGCGAGTCCACCTTGTGCGACATTGGGATTTTCACTGTATAGTCGCAGGCCGCAATCGTCGTTCTGGCCAACCCGTCGCCCTCCGTGCCAAGCACAATGGCGAGCTTTGGCTCCAGCATCAGCGCTTCGTCCTCAATCGAAACTGACTGGTCTGTCAGCGCCATGGCCGCCGTGCGAAATCCCATCGCGCGCAGCCGCGCAATCCCACGCTCCGGCCAATCGTCCGCTTCCGCTCCGATGTACGTCCAGGGCACCTGAAACACCGTCCCCATGCTGACGCGAACCGCGCGCCGGCAGAGCGGATCGCAGCAGCTCGGCGTCGCCAAAATCGCATCCACGCCGAGTGCGGCCGCCGAACGAAACAGCGCGCCGACGTTCGTCGAGTCCGCAATCCCCTCCAGCACGGCAACCCGCCGCGCCCTCGCGCAGATTTCCTCCACCGCCGGCAGCCTTGGCCGCCGCATTGCACAGAGTACGCCGCGCGTCAGCGTATACCCGGTCAGCTTCGAGAGCAGCTCCCGTTCCGCAGTATACGCCGGAACCGCCGGAAACCGTGCGAGCAGTGCCGCGGCATCTCCCTCCGCATGGCGGCGCTCCATCAAAAACGCCGTCGGTTCATAGCCGTTTTCCACCGCCGTCGTAATGACCTTCGGGCTTTCCGCGATAAAAATCCCCTTTTCCGGCTCTAGCCGGTTCCGAAGCTGCGTCTCCGTCAGCCGCGCAAATGCATCCAGCTCCGGCGCCGAAAAATCCTGTATTTCTATCAGCATATCCATTCCTCATTCCGTCAGCTCGCCGCGCAGATCGTGCCCGAGCTGCGCCTTCACCCATTCCGCATCGTCCGACCGGCTGAGCAGATAATAGAGCTTTGTAAACGCGGCCTCCGTCGTCATATCGCGGCCGTTCACCGCACCGACCTCATGCAGCGCCGCGCTGGACGCATACGTCCCCAGACTGACTGTCCCCTGCGAGCACTGCGAGCAGACCACAATAATCGTCCCATTTCGCCACGCCCGCTCAATGATCGGCAGCAGCGCATTCTGCGCCGCGCCGGGGATATTCCCCGCGCCAAACGTCTCCAAAACCACGCCGCGCAGCTTCTCTGTCATCAGTGATGCAAAATGTCCGAACTGAATCCCCGGGAATACCTTCACTACGCCGATCGGCAGCTCACTGAGCGGCTGAAACCGAAATTTGCCCTCCGGTGTAGGGCGCAGCGCGCTCTGCCGGTACTGAATCTGAATTCCCGCAAAGGCCAGCGGCGTATCGTTCGGCGTCGCAAACGCCTCAAACTGATCCGACGAGCGCTTCACGCTCCGGCAGCCGCGCAGCAGCAGACCGTTAAAATAGATACACACCTCATGCACGCAGCCGGACGCCGCAATCAGCATTGAATTGATAATATTGTCACGCCCATCCGTGCGAATCTGCCCGAGTGGAATCTGCGCACCGGTAAAAATCACCGGCTTTGCCAGATTTTCCAGCATGAACGATAAGGCCGACGCCGAGTAGGCCATCGTGTCCGTCCCATGCAGCACAACAAATCCGTCATATTCCTCATACCGCTCCGCAATCGCCCGTCCCATCTGGTTCCATTCCTGTACCGCAACGTCGGACGAGTCCAGCAGCGGCTCAAATTCCACCACATCCCAGTCCGGCATCGCGTCCCAGTACAGATCCGGGATCGCGCGCAGCAGCTTCAAAAACGCGCCGCTGCTCGGCACATAGCCCTTCTCGCTCGGAATCATTCCAATCGTCCCGCCGGTATAGATCATGCAGATACGCCGCTTCGCCATCTCCGTCCCTCCTTCGTGCTCTCCTATTATACACAGTGCAGCGCAAAAAAAGCAACAGCAACTCGAAAAACGTCCCCTTTCCGCCAAAACGCTCTTGCCTTTCACAATGCAGCGCGGTATAATCGTCAAGCAACAACAAAAGAGGACTGACTATTCCATGAATCGCACAAAATTCGCAGAGGGTCTGCGCGACGGTATCCCAATCGGTCTTGGCTATCTGGCCGTCAGCTTCGGTCTCGGCATTGCCTGCCACAGCGCGCAGATCACGCCCCTTCAAGGGTTCCTGATGAGCCTGTTGAATAACGCCTCCGCCGGTGAATACGGCGGTATCACCGTCATCGCGGAGGACAGCGGCCTTTGGATGATGGTGCTGATGACGCTGATTATCAACGCGCGCTATCTGCTGATGAGCTGCGCGCTCAGCCAGCGCCTTGCGCCTGATACGCCGCTGCTCTGGCGTCTGGTCATCGGCTTCGACGTCACCGATGAGCTGTTCGGCATCGCCATCGCCCAACCCGGCTATCTGAACGGCTGGTATTTCCTCGGCGCCATGTGCGTCGCGCTGCCCGGCTGGAGCCTTGGCACGCTGATCGGCGCTCTGGTCGGCACGCTCCTGCCAGTCTGGGCTATCTCCGGGTTTTCCGTCATGCTGTTCGGAATGTTCCTTGCAATTATCATTCCCGAGGGCAAACGAAACCATGTTGTCCTTGGCTGCATTGCCGTCAGCTTTCTGGCGAGCTGGCTCGCCGCGCGGCTTCTTCCTTCCCTCTCGGAAGGGATGCGCATCCTGCTGCTGACCATTCTCATCTCCGCTGCCGCCGCGCTGCTGTTCCCGCGCCGGGACGAAACCGGCGATGCGACCCCATCTTCTGAATCCGTAGGACAATCACTATGAAAACATATCTCTATATTCTCGTCATGGCGCTCACGACCTATCTCATCCGTGTCCTGCCGCTGACACTGATCCGAAAGCCCATCCGCAGCACATTCCTGCGCTCGTTTCTCTACTACGTCCCCTATGTGACGCTGGCCATTATGACCTTCCCGGCCATCACCACTGTCACCGGCTCGACGCTCGTCGGCGCGGCTGCCATGGTCGTCGGCCTGTTCAGCGCGTGGTTCGGTCTCGGCCTGTTCCCGGTCTCGCTGCTCTGCTGCGGCACGGTGATTCTCTTGCAGGCAATCCTGTAATATCATACGAAACGTACTGCCATCCGGAGAAATGGCGGTTCGTTTCAACAAAAGGTAATGCCCTCCGAATGGAGGGCATTACCTTTTGTGTCATGCGAACACTTTGGATCAAGTGCCAAATTAGAAAAACAAAATCGTGACCCAGCAAAGCGGTCACGATTTTGAGAGGAGCTGCGACGGAATGAGTGAGAATTGACTTTTTATGCGAAGCATAGAAAGTCGCTGCGAACGATATGCAGTCCGCAGCGACGTGTGTCAGCTGAACACTATGGCTCAATATGAAAAAACCGAAATGCAAACCAGCGAAGCGTTTGCATTTCGGAGAGGAGGAGCGACGGAGCGGGTGAGAGATGACTTTTTGATGCAAAGCATAAAAAAGTCGTCGCGAACTAGCGCAGTCCGCGACGACGATGGAGCAGGATACGGGAATCGAACCCGCCTCCTCGGCTTGGGAAGCCGATGTACTACCGATGTACTAATCCTGCTTATGAACTTTTTGCTCGCGCTCTGCGCAAGCTACGGGAATCCTTCGGCGGCACGGCCGCCTTCGTGTCCTGCGCATTTCCTTGTGGCCTTGCCAAAAGCTGCGATGCTGCGCATCCCGGCCGTCTGCCGACGGCTAAATGCTTGTGCTCGAACCGCCGTTCCGGTTTGGAGCGCCGATCACTACCGATGTACGAATCCTGCGTTGCCGCTATCATATCATCTTTTCCGCAAAAAAGCAACCGCAATTTGACGAAATCAAATCGCCTCGTCCTGATGCATCGCAGCCGCTTTCTATTCAGATCGCAGTTTCTCAATCAGAAACGTGCCGGGTTTCCGCATTCTCTTAAGAATTTAAGAGTTTTCTTAGCATCTTAATTTTCCTTAAATTTGGCCGATTTTTCTTCCTTTTTTCACAAAACGTGCTAAAATGGCAGTCATGTTTATTCAGTAACCGAGATTCAATCGGCAAACGATCCGCCAATCACCGCAGTCGATTGATTCAGTGATTCCATTAGGAGGTACAATATGAAACAACGACTTCTCTCCCTGCTCCTGCTCTGCGCGCTGCTGCTCGGCGTGCTGGCCGGATGCGGCAAGCAGACGGATTCAGCGAATTCCACCGATCCCGTCAACACCACCTCGCAGAAAACCGATGCCGCCGCGGATGACAGCGTATTTGCATCCAAATACGTCTATCAGGCCGAATATCTCGACGTCCCCGCGGAGATCGACTATATCAACGCGAGCTGTGTCAGCGGCAGCACCGCTTACCTCTATGTCGGCGTGACGGAAAATGGCGTCTCCCGCAACGCCCTCTACGCCTACGATCTCGATGCCAAAACCTGCGCCGCGCTGCCCGGCTATTCCGAAAGCGGCAACGAAAACTCCAACATTCAATTTCTGGTGCCTGCGGCTGACGGCGGTCTCTGGGCGCTCGAAGCGCAGTACCACTTCACCGATACCGTTGCAGCCGGCTCCGTCGATACGGCCACCGAAGCCGACGAGCAGGCAGCCGAAGAAGTGTCCTCCAGCACCAGCTACCGTCTGCTGCACTTTGCCGCCGACGGTACGCAGCTCGACGCCTTTTCGCCCGATCTGAGCGTCTTTGGCGGCGATGCTTATCTCAGCAGCTTCTATGTCGACAGTGCAGGCAACCTCTACCTTACCGACTATTCCACAGTTCTTGTGCTGGATCAAAACGGCAGCCAACTCCTGACGCTTGAAAACGACGGCAACAGCGACCTCGAACAGTATAACGCCGACACCGTCGGCGTTACCACCTACGCAAGCTCCACCGACGGCAGCCGCAGTCTTGCCTTCAAGCCAATTGATCTCGCCGCAAAGGGTTGGGGCGCGGAGATGAAGATGCCGGCAGACGCTTGGAACCTTTTGCCCGGCAACGATGAATACGACCTGTTCTACGATTACAACCAGAATCTCTACGGATGGCACGCCGACACCGACACCGCCGAAAAGGTGGTCGACTGGATGGCCTGTGATGTCGACTCGAACAATCTTCAGAACTATACCATCCTCCCCGATGGCCGGGTGTTTGCCATCAGCATGAGCTATGACGAAGCGGACGCCAGCGCAGAGCTGATTCTGCTGAACCGTGTGGATGCCTCCGCGGTCACGGAAAAGGTCGAGCTGACGCTCGCCTGCATGAACCTCGATTGGAACCTGCGCAGCCAGATTGTTAAATTCAACCGGGAGAATGACAAATATCACATTGTGGTCAAGGACTACTCGGAATACAGCAGCATGACGTATGAAGGCTCCGGAGACATGACCATGGTCACGCAAAACAACGACGGCCTGACCAAGCTCAACACCGAGATCATGGCCGGCAATGTCCCCGATCTTCTGCTGACCGACGGACTGCCTGTCCGCCAGTACGCGGCCAAGGGTCTGCTGGAGGATCTCTATTCCTACATCGACAGCGACATCGGGCGCGATGCGTTCGTGTCTGAGGTGCTGGATGCCGACAGCGAGTCCGGCAAGCTCTACGAGCTTCCGCTCGGCTTCCAGATCGTTACCGCAGAAGGTCTTGCCAGCGTTGTCGGCAGCTACGATAGCTGGACGCTTACCGCTTTGCAGGACGCAATGACCAAGCTCAACCCGGACGCGACAATCTTCAACGTCGATGCAACGCGCTCTAACGTCCTGGCCTATTGCCTTTACATGAACGCCGACTCCTTCGTCGACTGGGAGAATCAAACTGCCAACTTCGACAGTCAGGATTTCATCGACTATCTGAACTTCGCCGCGCAGTTCCAGGCAGAATTTGATTTCAGCACGTTTGACTGGAGCGAGTATGAGCAGGATGCCGTCCGGATGCGCAACGGCGACCAGCTTCTCAATCTGTACGGTACGCTCTACGGCTTTGACAGCGTCTACGAAAACTTTGCCGAGCTGGGCGGTGACCTCTGCTACATCGGCTTCCCGAGCCGCTCCGGTCACGACGGCAGTGCCTTCGCCCTGAGCTCCGCGGTCGCCATCACCTCCGCCTGCCGTGACAAAGACGCCGCCTGGTCGTTTATCCGTTCCGCGCTGACGGATGAATATCAGTCTGCGCAGACCTATTTCCCCATCACCAAGTCCGCCTTTGAAAAGGCCGCGGAACAGGCGATGGAAAAGAATTATGCGTACGACGAAAACGGTGACATCCTGCTCGATGAAAACGGCGAACCCGTGGAAGTCAGCAAGGGCGGCTTCAGCTATGGCAACGGTCCGATGATTGAAATCTATGCCATGACGCAGGAGCAGTACGATACCGTCAAAGCTCTGATCGCAGCCACGCATCAGATCATGCGCTATGACGACAGCCTGACTGAGATCATCAACGACGAGACCGGCGCTTTCTTCGCCGGGGAAAAAACTGCCGAAGAAACCGCGCAGCTTATCCAGAACCGCGTTCAGCTCTACATGGCCGAACAGGGCTGATCCCCAAAAATCTGAGATAGATATTGTATGGGCGGACGACCCTGTCCGCCCATTCCTACGATTTTCCGCCGCACCCGTAGGGGAGGACGACTCTGTCCGCCCGTCCCCGCCGCAGCGGAATGCCTTCCCCTCCGGGGAAGGTGTCTGCGAAGCAGACGGATGAGGGGCTGGGCGCAGTTGCAATACATCGGTGCAACTGCATATCTTCCACCGCCCCCTGTCGGAGCCGATGTCCTCATGGTGTCGGAAAAAGCTCCCTCTGTATGAACATACAGAGGGAGTTTCTTTTCTATATTCTCTTTTTTCTTGCGCGAAGCACAAGCTCCAGCCTGCGCAGTAGAAAATCATACAATAAAAACACTACGTTGCCGAGCGCCAGCGTTGCAAGCAGCAGCGCCGTCCCTGTTTCGCGGTATTCCTGCACCAGCTCTGCCATGCCCAGCACAAAAATCAGCACCGCATAGAGCGCCAGGGTGGCCGCGTTGAACAGCAGCAGCTTCAGTACCCAGCGGAACGCAGGCCGTTTTCGGTCAAATCCCGCGCGAATTGCCGGATAGTAGCCGAGTACAAGATACAGTCCCGCCGCCTCCTTGTCCGGCCCGAGCAACAGTCCCAGCAACGCCGAAGCCGCCCAGACGCAGAGCGCCTGCTTCCGCCCGAACCGCTGCACCACCGGCAGCAGCGCCAGGCTTGCCAGCGCCGGACAGCAAAACGTCGCCAGCGGAATCAATCCGCCCAGGCACAAAATCACCACGCCCAGCGCGGTCATCATGCCGCAAAATGCGACCTCCGCGCTTTTGCCGTACCTCATCTGCCGTTCGTTTTCAACAGGCTATACTTGATGTCCCAGAGCTTCTGCGACAGGTCGACGTAATACGTATGCGGGTTGTCAAACCGCTTCACCTCGTCCCAGAGCGTATCCACCTGCTCGGCGCAGTAGCGCTGAATCTCGTCCAGCGACGGCAGATCGTACACCAGCTCGCCGTGCTGGAAGATCGGCACCAGCAGCTCCTTCGCTGTAAAGTTATAGATCGTCTTGCGCTTCCATGTCGCCTGCGGGTCAAAAATTTCGAGCGTCCCGCTGTCATCCACGGTCTCGTCGTGCAGGCAGAGATAATCCGCAATCGCCTTGCCCGTGTCGTTGCCATAGAAGCGGTAGACCTTCTTGAAGTGCGGATTGGTGATCTTGCCGACGTTCTCGCTCACCTTGATCTTCGGAATGATGTTTCCCGCCTCGTCCTCAACGGCAGCCAGCTTGTAGACACAGCCGAACACCGGCTCGCTGCGCGCGGTGATCAGCCGCTCGCCGACGCCAAACAGGTCGATCTGTGCACCCTGGTTCAGCAAATCCTGAATCAGATACTCGTCCAGTGCGTTCGAGCAGCTAATCTTGCAGCTCTCCCACCCCGCTTCGTCGAGCATCTTGCGCGCCTTTTTCGTCAGATACGTCATATCGCCAGAATCGAGCCGGATCGCGCACTTCGTCAACCCGCGCGGCTTCAGCACCTCGTTGAACACGCGAATTGCGTTCGGCACGCCGGACTTCAGCGTGTTGTAGGTGTCCACGAGCAGCGTGGGGTTGTCCGGATAAATCTCGCAGTAGGCCTTGAACGCGTCATACTCTGAGTCAAACATCTGCACCCACGAATGCGCCATCGTGCCGCCCGCCGGCACGCCGTACAGCTCGTCCGTCAGCGTGCAGGCCGTGCCGCGGCAGCCGCCAATATACGCCGCACGTGCACCGAGCACCGCCGCGTCGCTGCCCTGCGCCCGCCGCGAACCAAATTCCAAAACCGTCCGTCCCCGCGCTGAGCGCGCTACGCGGTTGGCCTTTGTCGCAATCAAGCTCTGGTGGTTCAGCGTCAGCAGCAGGAACGTCTCAATGATCTGCGCTTCAATCGCCGGTGCACGGACAACCATAATCGGCTCGTTCGGGAAAATCGGCGTTCCCTCCGGCACCGCCCAGATATCGCCCGTAAACTTGTACTCGCGCAGTGACTTCAAAAATTCCTCGTTGAACATCTTGCGTCCGCGCAGATAGGCGATATCGTCATCGTCAAAATGAAGCTGTTGGATGTAGCGCACCGCCTGCTCCAGTCCCGCTGCGATGGCGAAGCCGCCCTGATCGGGCACGGAGCGGAAGAAAATGTCGAAATACGTAATGCGGTTCTGCATTCCGCAGGCAAAATAGCCGTTCGACATCGTCAGCTCATAGTAGTCGCACAGCATCGTCAGATTCATCTGTTTCTCAGGATTCATAGTCCCTTCACCTCATCGCAGTCCGCCGCCGGCGCACTGTATTTTGTTCGTATTGTATCAGGAAATTCCCGAAAATACAAGCCTAATCCGCCAGCTCCGCCGCACGGACAAACTTGCTCCGGGTCTCCTCGCGCAGTCCGTAGGTCTGCCGCAGGTATGCCGCAAGCGAAAGCATCTGTGCCATATCTCCTGCCGCAAGCTCCAGTTCCACCTCGCAAAACGGCCGTCGCCGCGCGCCGCCGCGCAGGGTGCCGTAATCCAAGCAAAGCGCACACCGCATCCCGCCGCACGCCACTACCGCCGTCTGCCGCAAAAACTCCACGCCGCACGTCCGCTCCACGCCATTTGCGGTAATCTCTGTCAGCTCCTTCGGTGCGCCGAGCCGCACCAGCTCCCGCACGGCTTCGTGTAAATTTTCCTTGCGTGACTCCCATTCGCCGCGCACATAGCCGTCCCCCGGCGTTTTCATTGTAAATACCGTCGTTCCGTTTTCGCTCCGCCGCCGCAGCATCCACTTGTGCGCCGCAATCGCGTGCTCCGGCGTATCGAGATATTCCGTCTCCATCCGAACCTCGCGCCACGGCGTACACAGCGCCGCGCAGACGTGCGCGTCGGCGCGCACCTTCTCCAGTGTCGCCGCTTCCGGCGCAGCCAGTTTTATTTCAATTTCTTGTCCCATGGTCGGTTCCTCCCACTCCGGGTTGTCCAATGCTGTTCCTTCATACCGCCCTTATTGTACGTCATTTTTCCTTTACAAGCAAGAAATTCCTCTCTGTTCTATTCCCCGCGACATTTCCCGACCGATTCTTTTGTCGCCTTCTGGTAGACTTGTTCCATCCGAACCGCAAGGAGGCGATCTCATGGTTTCCCGTGTCCTCCGCAGTCTGCCGCTGCGCTGCTGCCGCTTTGCCGCAGCGGGATTCCTGCTCTCCGGCATCTTTGTGCAGGGGCAGTTTCTTCCCATTCCGTTGGCGTTCCTGTGCGCGCAGGACTTCTGCGCAGAGACCGTCTGCGCCTATCTCGGCTGTGCCGCCGGGTATCTGCTGTTTTTAGGCACGGCTGCCGCGCTCGAGCCGCTTGCCGCCGGGTTTTTAATGCTCGCCGGTCTCTGCCTGTTCCGCGGCCTTCTGCCGTCCGACCGCCGCTGGTTCCAGCCGTCGGCAGGTGCGGCGCTCTATGCCGCTGTCGGCCTGATTTTTTTGCTGCAGGCGCCCCTCACGCTCTCCTCCGTGCTGCTCTATGTGCTCCGTACTGCGTTAATCGCCGGCTTCGGTACCGCTTTTCAGGGCGCTCACCGCACCGAGCTGCTGCTCTACGCGCTTCTCGCCGGCTCCTGCCGGATTCCGCTGCCCGGCCGGATTCCGCTTGGCGCAGTTTTTTCCGCCTGTTTGATCTGCCTGACGCTCTGCACCGGCCACAGCCTGCGCACTGCCGTGCTCTGCGGTCTGCTGCTCGACCTCTGCCGTCCGTCACAGCTCAGCGCCGCAATGATCTTTTCCGCGGCGGCGCTTGCCGCCCGCGCGCCAAGGCATCTCCCGAAGCTCCCGCGCATTCTGCTGTTCGTCTGCACCTGTGCCGCATTCGTGCTGCTCTCCGACGGTCTGGAGCCCCGGCTCTATCTGGCCGCATTTTCCGGTGCCCTGCTTGCCGCACTTGTCCCGCACCGGCTCGCCGTCCGTTTTCTGGGACATATTGTCTCCAACGGCTCCTCCGCAGCCTTGCCGCCCTCGGCTGAAGCGCTCGACCGTGCCGCAGCAACGCTCGCTTCCCTCAGTCAGACGTTCACGCGCCCCGCCGTGCCGCAGTCTGACCCTTCGCCGCGCAGCTCTGCCGGTTTGCTTCGCCGGCAGTACGAAGCGCGCCTTCAGGAAATCCGTACAATGGGAGCCGAGCAGCTCCGCATTCTCAGTCGGATGCTCCGTTCCCTCGCGCAGCCGGAGCAGGCCGCGCCCGCCCGTTTTCGCCCGGAACTTGCCGTTCGCCAGTCTGCCCGGCAAGGCGGCGTCAGCGGCGACCACATCGAGCACTTTACCTATGACGGCTGCTTCTATCTGCTGCTCTGCGACGGCATGGGCACCGGCTCCGCCGCTGCACAGGAAGCGGCAGACGACGCCGCGCTGCTGCGGCAGCTCATCGAATCCGGCTTCGACGCGCAGGATGCGCTGCAAATGCTCAATCTGCGCTGCATTTTCCGGGGCGACGGCGGCTTTTCCGCCGTGGACCTGGCGCAGATCGACCTCTCCTCCGGCGAAGGGTATCTGCACAAATGGGGGGCACCGCCGGCCTACCTGCTCCGCGGGCGGGATGTGCAAAAAATAGGGGCAACCTCACCGCCGCCCGGCCTTGGTGTGGGAGAGACGCACCAGGCCGAGTGTGTGAGGTTGTCCTTGCAGCGGGAACATTGTCTGATTCTTGTCAGCGATGGAATTGCGCCGGAAGCTGCAGCCGCCTGTCTGCGCAGCCATCCGGGCGCGTCACCGCAGACGCTTGCCGCGGGGATCGTCAGCCGCGGCGAGCCTGATACGGACGATCGGAGTGTCGCCGTGCTCCGGCTTCACTCCTTTCTCCCGCAGCACAAGCATAGCATAACGCCGCTGCGAAATTTGTCGAAACTCCGCTAAGCATCCCAGATTTGGGAAATTATTTCCCGCTCGACACAAAATATCGTTTTCTGCTGTGTTCCGGCAGCATTTGCCGCTCAAAGGGACGGACGACCCTGTCCGCCCGCTTTTTCCGATTTCCTCCGCACCCGTAGGGGCGGACGACTCTGTCCGCCCGTCCCCGCCGCAGCGGAATGCCTTCCCCTCCGGGGAAGGTGTCTGCGAAGCAGACGGATGAGGGTCTGGGAGCAGTTC
>CAKUJA010000063.1 GCA_934661135.1 uncultured Oscillospiraceae bacterium | reverse complement strand
CTGTGCGCCTTGTTCGTGCTGTGGAGCAGATGACGGATAATGCGCCGGTGCGCGACGGAACGACTATGCCGCTGCAGATCGACAGTAAGCGCCGCAAGAAGCTCCGGCAAAAGAAAACCGCCCTCGGTCATGTCGAGGACGATCACGAAGATTGGAATATGGAACAAAAAATGTGAAAGGGGAATTCGATGGCAAGCATCAAACAATTATCTGACCGAAAATACAAAATTACCATCAGCAACGGCTACCGCACGGATGGCAGGAAAATCTGCAAGGCAAAGACAATTCAGGTACCGGACGGCGTCCCGAAACGCGGCGTCGAGCAGTACGTTTACCATGAAGCCGAGCGGCTGGAACGCCTGTTCAAACAGGGTTACTGCGAGGACGGCGAGATGACATTTGAAACCTACGCCTGCGGGTGGTTGGAGCGCCAGACAAAATACGCACCCGGCACGATTGCCTTTTACCGACGTTCGCTCGAAACGGTATTCCCGGAAATCGGCGCGATCAAGCTGAATCGGCTGCGCCCGATTGCACTGGAAAATCTGCTCGCAAAGCTGCGCAAGCGGACCTACCGCGGCAAGCCGATCAAGGAAAAGACGGTCCAGAAATACCTGACCGTTGTGTCTGCCGTTCTGAGCGATGCGAAGCGCAATGAGATCATTGAAAAGAACCCTGCCCGTATGATTGACCTGCCAGATGCCGAACGCAAAGTGCAGGAGATTCCGACGATGGAGGAAATGCAGAAATTTCTCTCCGCCCTCTGCTATGAAGAACCGGTCTTCCAGCTTTTCTACTTCCTCGCTATCAACACGGGGATGCGGCGTGGTGAGCTGTGCGCCCTACGCTGGTCGGACGTGATTGTAACTGGCAGCTACGAGGGCTATATCATTGTCCAGCATTCCCGCAGCACTGTTTCCGGCGAGGGTGTGCAAGAGGGCAAAACCAAGAATGGACGCACGCGAACGGTTTCCATGAACGAAGATCTGTTCAGCCTGCTGCGCGGTTTCTGCTACCGCAAAATGAGACTCCGCGATGAAAGGGGCATCCCGTTTCCAGAGTACATTTTCACAAAAGACGACGGCACGCCCATCCATCCGGACACGTTCAGCAAGCACCTGAAAGCCCTGTTTGCAGAAATCGGTCTGCCGAAAACCTATCACCTGCACACGCTTCGCCACTTTTTCGTCTCGACACTTCTACACGAGGGCGTGGACAAAAACACGGTCGCAGACCTCGCCGGTCACGGCGACACGTCGTTTTTGGAGCGCACCTACTGCCATCCGCAGATGCAGCTCAAGCAGGACGCCGCCAAGCGTATGGCAGAATGCCTGATTCCGACACGAAGCGCGGAGCAGATGGTTTCGTAAAGAAAACGCACAGCTCTCTGTTAATTGAGAACCGTGCGTTTTCTTGATACAACAAGCCGGTTTAGCCAATCACAGCATCCGTTGCGGTAAAATGCGCAAGAGAGTGCTCCTTGACCTGAATGCAGAGATAGGTGATGCCGGAGTCCTCGGCTGCAGAGAGCTGGCGCTTGGCAGATGGAGCGATCCGCAGCCAATCTCCGGCAGCGAGGTCGACGGTTTCACCGTCAATGACCGCCTTACCCTTGCCAGCGAGAATGCCGTAAATTTCTTCGTTTTCTTTATGGGAGTGGACGAACGGAACACCTGTGCCCGCAGGCAGCTCGTTCAAGCTGATTTCAGCACCGGTCAGAGCCAGCTTATCGTGCAGTTCGACACGAGTTTCTTTTCCTACTGTTGTTTTTGAATAGTTTGTCATAATTCATGACCTCCGTTGGTAATTTGCAATGTCCCATTGCCTGACGCCAGTATAACGGGACACACATTCAAAAACAAGTACGCACATTTTTATAACTGTACATTCAAATTTGAATGTGCTATACTCTGGCCTGAGGTGATAAAATGCGAACGAAAGAAGAACTGCCGGAATGTCCGGTTGCAACTGCGGTATCTCTTATCGGCGGGAAGTGGAAGCTGCTGATTTTGCGGAATCTCAAAGTGCGCCCATGGCGATTCAACGAATTGCAGCGAGATCTTGATGGTATTTCCCAGAAGGTTTTGACAGACAGTCTACGGCAGATGATGGCCGACGGATTGGCTTACCGCCGCGATTATCATGAGCAGCCGCCGCGTGTGGAATACGGCCTGACGGAGTTGGGAAAGCAAATGCTGCCTATTGTGAATGCGCTTGCGGACTTCGGAAATTACTATAAATCGGTTGTTGCGCAGGTATGAGATGATTGGTAGTTGCGCGTTCAGGAATTGCTATTTGCGAGGAGAGATACACGATGGAACATAGAGTAAAAGTAACCGTACTGGACAAGAAACTCTTCCCGGAGCTGCAAGCGCAATACTGCGCTGTGCCGGACAGCGGCAAATGTCCCTGCTACAATATTGGCGATGAATTTATGTTTTATCGCAACGATGAGCGAGATGATTTCTGGCACATGGGGGCGGGAACGCTTGTGAAAACCGGTACGCCGGACGAAGGCTGTCTGCAATCGCCGGGAACGGCACACTGCGGAACGGAGGGCGTTCCGTTCTGCTCCGAGGCATGGGACGCCATCAGCCGATATATTTATACGGCGCTGCAAGGCGGGAGCATCATGCATGGCTGGATGAATGATGACAAAGTCATGATTGCCTGCTGCAACGATGGTACAAGACCGGTTATCTTCAAAATTGAAAGAATCGATGTTGCAGAATAACAACTTCCAGTTTACCGTCCTGACCGTCAATCCTACCCATCCCGAATTGTCATTTTCGTAGAATCTTCAAAATCCACTCGCTATTTCCGCGTTTTCTGGTATTGTTCCTGTTACAAAATCTCAGCCGTGCTGAGCAGAACAGGAGGAATCACAACATGGCAAGTATCAGAAAACGTGGGAATAGCTACCTGCTCGTTGTCTCGATGGGTTACACGCCCGACGGACGGCGGCGCAATCCGCAGCAGAAGACGGTCAAGCCGCCCACAGGCCTTACGCCAAAGCAGACGGAGAAGTGGTTACAGGAGCAGGCGATGCTGTTCGAGATGAGCTGTAAAAAGCTAAATCCGGATATTGACCGGTCGGTCACGCTCGAAAAGTACACGGAAATCTGGCTCCAGACGATTGCGCCGGACAAGCTGGCAAAATCCACGCTCGTGCGCGAGAAGCAGGACATCGAACGGTTCAAACCGTACCTCGGCAGCTACAAGCTCGTCGATCTGCGCCCCGAACACTTCCGCAGTCTCTACGCAAAGCTGCGCAAGCAGAAAAATAAAGCCAACGGAAAGCCGCTCTCCGAAGCAACGGTAGAAGGTGTCCACAGCTGTCTGTGCGGCATCCTCTCCGACGCGATGGAGGGCGGCTATTTGGATCACAACCCGGCGTGGCGCACCTACAAATACGCCGGTCAGAAGAAGGAAAAGAAAATCGCGGACGATGAAACGGTGAAAAAGCTGATTCAGGCGTTGGAGGCAGAAAGCGTCCTGTATGAAACCTACTTCAAGCTCATCATCGCAACAGGGATGCGGCGCGGCGAGTGCTGCGCCCTCAAATGGGAGGACATCAACTACGCCGAACGCAGCATCCACGTCTGTCGCAATGCCGTCAAAACGACCGGCGACGAAATCATCGTAAAGGCTCCGAAAACGAAAGCGGGCAACCGATATGTGTATTTCTCGGCAGAGATGGAAAGTCTGCTCCGTGAGTACGAAGCCTTCTGCGCGGCAGAAACGGAGCATTACGACCGGCGCAAGCAGATGAAAGACGATTATGTGTTTCGCAGAAAGGGCATGAAACTGCCGATGACGCCCTCAACTTTCACTTGGCGCTTCAAGAAAATCTTGAAAGCAAACGATCTTCCGACCGACCTGAACGTCCACAGTCTGCGCCATACGGCGGCAAGTCTGTTCATCGCCAGCGGCACGGATGTCGGCACGGTCGCCGGATTGCTTGGTCACAGTCAACCGTCGACTACACTGGACATCTACACCCACGCTTTCGACAAAAATAAGAAAGCCGCCAGCCAGATCATGCAGAGCAGTTTGGAAATCTGAATCTGACTGTTAAAAAGATATGTCCTGTTGAGCTATGATGTAAGAACAATTTTATATAAAAAGTCCTTGAAATCATACGATTTCAAGGACTTTTTGGTACGCCCGACACGATTCGAACGTGCGACCTACAGAGTCGGAGTCTGTCACTCTATCCAACTGAGCTACGAGCGCATTTATGAGATAAACGGCAAGGTGCCGGTCATCGCTTTTTGAAAATGGTAGTCAAACAGTAGTCAAGGAACAAGCGGAAAATCGCTCTCACACCCGAAAAGTCCAGTCATATCAATGGCTTTGGGCTTCTCTCAGCCGAATGGGGCAGAAACGTCGGAGTTTTCAGGCATTAACTGATAAAATGCTGTGTTTTCAAGGGTTGTACGGTTTTTACCGAAAGCCCACGACTTCTCTGAATTTCTTGAAAACCATTGAAAGCACTGAGCAAACCGGCTTTTCGGGGTTCGAGGAGGATAGTAGTCAAACAGTAGTCAGGCTCTGTTTTTGGTCTCGTCATTATAGGCTGCAAGATAGCTAAAGCAGAACCAGAAGCCGTCGCATGAAAGAAGCTTTTCCCGCAGAGCATCGGCTTTTTCTGTCTCGCCGTGCGCTTCCAGCAGTACGCAAAGGCCGTAAGCCGTCATGGCAAACTGCAAATCGTCCTCTTCCGTGTCCAGTTCGAACAGGATATCCCCCATCGGTGCAAACCCTGCCGCCGCGCGCATGGCTTTTTCATACGCCGTGTGGTGTCCGACATACATATCGGTGCGGTAATGCTGCTGCAAGGTCTTTTGCGCCGCATCCGCTTTTCCAGCACGAAGCTGCGAGAGCACCAGCCAGTAGATGTCCGCAATATACATATCGTCGTCCTGCGGCGCAATGGCGAGATAATCCGAAAATGCACGGATCGCGTCGCCATACTTCCCCATCAGATAGTGCGCCATACCGATGCGGTAGCGCGACATCACGCTCACGCCGTCCGCCTGTTCGCAGCGGGTATAATCCGCAAGTGCCTGTTCAAATTGCAGCGTATCGAGATACTTGGGGCCGCGCCTGCGGTAAGCTTCCATGCGTTCCGGTTCCAGCTTGACCGCCTGCGTCAGAGCATCAATTGCCTCCCGGAAGCGCAGCTGCCAGCACAGCGCGTCCGCCAGCTCCAGAAGAGTTTCATACGTCTGTGGCTTTGCGCGGCAGGCGCGAATTTCGTCCGTATCGGCAAGCCCATGTGGCAGATTCTGAAACTGACTTTCGTGTGACGCATGAACGTCTGCAAAGTATTTTCCCATGTTACGCCTCCAAAATGGTTTCTTTTCTGGCGGTCAGCCAGAGACTGATCAGGTAAAATGCCAGACACAGCAGCATGACACACACGCCGGGTGCCAGCAAATACTGATACGCACCCCGCAGAAACGCGCCACGCTTGTACGCAAAATTGACCATCGTCCCCCACGTCGGGCGGTAGAGATCGCCAAGTCCCAGAAATGAGAGCGTCGACTCCATCATAATGCAGCTGTTGACCCCGAGCAGAAAGCGCGAGAGCAGCACGTCCGACAGGTTCGGCAGGATGTGCCGCACGGCAATATGGGCGCGGCTGTAGCCAAGGATCCGGCAGCTTTCGATAAACGGCTGTGTGTACAGCTGCAAAACCTTTGCGCGCACGGCGCGCGCCGTGCCGACCCAGCTGAACGCCGCGATCAGGACGATCAGGTGCGCGGCGGAGCTTCCGAAAAACGTCGCCAGAACGATGAGGGTAATGAGCTTCGGAAGCAGAACAAAAATCTGAATAAGACCATTGAAAATCTGCCCGACCCAGCCGTGAAAGCTTCCCAAAATCCCAATACCTGCCCCCAAAAGCAGCGTCAGAATACTGCTCAAGACGCCGACCAGCAGCGTCTGCCGTGCGCCATAGATGAGCTCCGTAAAAATATCGTAGCCCATCGCGTTTGTGCCGAGCAGATGCTCCCGGCTTATGGGGAGCCATTTGGTGAACAGTTCTTTTTGTTCATAGTTTGTAAAGATCCCGGGGGCAAATGCAGCCAACGCAAAAATGAGCAGCAGCATTAGCCCCAGAATGAGCGGCAAAAGACCTTTTCTTCTCATGCTCTGCCCTCCAATCTCCGCTTGGGGTCAAGGAGCAGACACAAAAAATCGGTAAGCAAAATCGACAGCATCATGATGCACGTCGTCACAAATAAAATGCCCTGCATGAGCGGATAATCGAGCGTATAGACCGCTTCTGTCAGAAGAGAGCCCATCCCGCCGATGGAGAAAATTTTCTCGATCACGACCGAGCCGCCCACGCAGAGCGACACGCTCATGCCGAGCATCGTAAGAAACGGCTGCGCGATCGAGCGCAGGAGATACTCCCGGCGGATGACACAGTCCGAAAGTCCCCGCTGCCTTGCGTATAAAATATCCTTTCCGTCCGACGCGCTTGCAGCCATGTTGCGCACAAGCAGATACCGGCTGGGAAGTGCCGCCAGCGTCAACGTCACGACCGGCAGCAGCAGATGCAGAACCCTGTCCCATACATACCCAGCCGTGCCGCGCATAGCCTCCGGGGAGTTTAGCCCGGTATAGGGCAGAAGCCGGTTTTGAAAGCAGAACACGATCATCAGTCCCAGTCCAATTAAAAACGTCGGCACGGCGTTGAGGATAATCAGTGCTGTTGTAGAAAAGCGGTCGGCAAGCGAATCCTTTTTGTACCCGCACCGAAGTCCCCAGAGAAGGCCAATCCCCGCCGAAAGCAGTACCGCCGGAACCGTGATCTGCAGCGTATAGCCGATTTTCTCGCCGATGAGCGCCGAGACAGCTGCGTCCTTTTTATACGAATATCCGAGCGTCCCGTCCAGCAGCGACCGAAGATAGAAGCCAAACTGCGCCGCAAGCGGTTTGTTCAGATGCAGCGCGTCCTCATAGAATGCCACCTGTGCGGGCGTCATATCCTGCTCGGAAAAGCCCGTTAAGTATGCCACAGGGTTGCCCGGCAGCAGACGCGGCAGGAAAAAATTCAGAACCACGACCAGCAGAAAGCACACGAGCGCAAGCCGCATATTTTTTCTGTAATCCTTCACGCCCGCACCTCTTTCAGCCGGTGATCTTCGTCAAACGCATAGACCGTATTACAGTAAAAATCCGTCAGTGCCCGGTCGTGGCTGATGAACAGCACCGACCCGCCATTGGGCAGCATCTGCGCCTTTACAAGCGCCAGAAGATTTGCCTGCGTGGACACGTCCAGCATCGATGTTGCTTCATCCAAAATCAGAAGCTTCGGGCGTAAAAGCAGGCAGCGCGCCAACGCCACACGCTGCGCCTCGCCGCCGGAGATCTGCCGCGGCAGATGGGCGAGAATTTTGGCAGGCAGCTGCATCTGCGCCAGAATGTCGGCGATCAGCGTTTCTGCCGCTTTTTTATTTTCCGCCAGATGATGATAGGAAATCAGCTCCCGCAGTCCCGCGCCGATCTTCTGCGAAGGGTCGAGCGTGGCATACGGCTGCTGATAGACCATCTGGATGGCAAGGCCGCACTTTCTGTCATACGCTTCTTTTGGGGACACAAGCAGTTTCCCGTCAAGGAAAACCGCTCCTGCGTCCGGCGGCATTACGCCGCAGAGAATTTTTGCAAGCGTCGATTTTCCGATGCCGCTCGCGCCAAATATGCCGATTATACTTCCGTCTGGAATGGTCATAGAAACATCATCTAAAACCTTCTGGTTACCGAACGATTTGCAGCAGTTTTTGATCTCAAGCATGGCAGCACCACCATTCTGTCTTCCCATCCGTGTGTTTTGACATCGCGCCGTTCAGACAGGCTTCCTCCGCCTCCGAGCAGCGGGCGTAAAACGGACAGCCGGATACGCCCTCGCGCAAGACCGGCGACGGCTGCATCCCGTTTGCGACCTGCGCGGCAAGCAAAGCCTTCGTGTACGGATGGTACGGAGCACCTAAAACAGCATCCACCGTTCCCGTTTCCAGCATTCGCCCGCCGCACAGCACCAGAACCCGGTCGCAGCGTGCGGCGACGGAAATGTCGTGCGTAATGATGAGCTTTGCCGCATTCGGGAAAATGGAATCCAGAAGCGAAAAAAACTGCGCTCGACCATTTTCATCCAGTCCGTTGGTCGGCTCGTCCGCAATCAGAAGCCGCGCCCGGGAGCACGCCGCCAATGCGATGGTTACGCGCTGCGCCATACCGCCGGAAAGCTGAAAAGGATACTTGTCCAGAACCGTCTCCGGCGCATCAAAGCCTGCAAGACGCAGCTTTTCTGCCGCAAATGCCGGAAAAACTTTGCGCGGCAAGCCGAGCTTTTTCAGGCTGTCATAGAGCTGCTTTCGCACCGTGCGCGCGGGGAGCAAAAACTCCGCACCGTTTTGCGGAATATAGACCATTTTGTCGCCGCGCAGCATTTGCAGCTGTTTGCCGGTTGGGAGCGCCGCGCCGTCCAGCTGGATACAGCCGCCCTGCATCCGCACGTTCGAGGGGAGAAGCCCCAGAATCGAGAGTGCCAGCATGGTCTTGCCCGATCCGGTTTCGCCGATAACTGCCAGCCGCTCCCCGGACGATAACGAGAAAAAAACGTTCTGCAAAAGCACGCGCTCGCCGCGTGAAAGCTTCGCAAAGATCGTCCCGCAGGCATAGGAAAACGCCGGTGCTGATTCGGTTGTGTGCATCGGCGTTCCCTCCCTTCGCAATTTCCATTATTGTATCGTATCCGGACGGCGTGCGTAACCCTCCCCGGGGGATGGAAATTGACAAAACACGGAGATTTCCGAAGAAATCCCCGCATTTGAAAGGAACCTTGATTATTTTGCCGTGATCGAGAACCAGGTGTTTGCGTTGTTGAGTCCAAACACCGCATCTACGGTGAAATTCTCATATGCCGCGCTGTGGACAAGGATCTGGCTGTCCCAGTAGAGGGCAATGAGCGGCGTGTGCGCGGCATACCAGTCCTGCAGGCTGCCCGCCGCAGCAGTGTATTCCTCCACGGTTTTCGCTTCGCCCATCGTGGAAAGAATTGCTTGGAATTCTTCGTCAAACACCTGGCAGCCACCCTGTACGGGATGTGTGCCGTCGACGTAAATGGAAGCAAGACCGTTCTTCATGCCCATACCGGCAGCCGTGTAGCCGTAGATCGCCGCTTCCATGGTGATATTGTTCTCAGAGAACTTGTTGCTGGTCTTGGCGTTGTAGCTGTCACCGTCCAGCGTTTCGAGATCCACCTGAATGCCGAACTGCTCAAGCTGCGTCTTGACAAGCTCTGCATAGCCGACATGGGCTTCCTTGCCCGCGTTACAGGTGAGGGTAAAGGCGCAGATCTCGCCGTCCGCGTTCACATAGAAGCCATCTGCGTTCTTTTCCGTGTAACCGGCGTCTGCCATATACTGCGCGGCTTTGTCCAGATCCTGACCGAGCATCTCGGTCTCTTTGTAACCCACGGTCACGGGCGGCACGAAGCCGCGGTTAGGGTTGATGGCATAGGCGCTGCCGAATACGGTGCGGAAGCTGTCATAGTCCAGCGCATAGCTGACCGCCAGCCGGAGGTTTTCATCTGCAAAAAGGCCATTTGCGTTGTTGAACGCCAGCACCGCCGGGGCGTTTGCCGCCGTGACGGCTTCGAGCGTCAGCGTGTCGGTCGCAGCCAGCACATCCTGATACGAACCGGAAACACCCGTGGAGTATGCCCACGTCATGTCCAGATCGCCGTTCTGGAGTGCCAGATACATGGTATCTTCGTTGCCAAACAGCCGGTAGGTGAGCTTGCCGACGTTCGGCTCTAGCGGATAATATGGATTCGGAATGAAGGTGAGCGTCCCAGCCTCCTTGTTGAAGCTGTCGAGCATATACGGTCCGCAGGTGACGCGGGCTTCAGCTTCTGTGACGGAATCCTTGCCCTCGTAGATGTGCTTCGGCATGACGCGGAAGGACGTCATGTTGGAAAGCTCGCGCACGTTGGCAGACGAGAGTGTCAGGGAAATGGACATTCCATCGTCGGAAATCGCATAGGATGCGTATTTTGCCTCCGTGACCTTGCCGTCTTCATCCGTTTGAGAGACAAAATTGGCGCTGCCGTTTGCGTCGTCATAGTTCAGTGTGAACAGAATATCCTCTGCCGTGACTGGTTCTCCATCCGACCACGTCATGCCCGGCTCGATGGTGTAGACCCACGTGACGGAATCTTCCGTTTCGTAGGAAGCAAGCAGCGGATGGTAATTGCCCTCCGCGTCCTGCCAGACGAGCGGCAGCTCGCTAACGCCGCTGGCAAGCATATCGAAGTTATACTCGCCGAACGTCGCCGTCTCAATGGCGGCCGTCGTGCCGACCGTGAACTGCTCGATCGGGTATGTGAGCGCTTCCGGTTCCGACGGCTGCTCCACCTGTGTTGACTCAGTCGGCTGATCCTCAGCCTGTGCCGGCTGTTCCGCCGGCTGCTGCGTCTGGGATTCAGGGGTGCTGCAGGCTGCCAGAACAAATACGAGGCTCAGGCAGAGCAGCAAAGCAAGAAGTTTTTTCATTTGTGGTTCTCCTTTGTGTGAATATATGTCAAATCATAGATTTGATTACGGGGTCATGCGCCGGGCGGCGACCATGACAGCAGAGCCAGATTAAGCTGTGACTGCTCCGTTAAAATACCGTCCACCGCATTTTTCTGAAAATATGTACGAAGATATGCTTCAGACGCAGAATCCTCCATGCCGAAGATTCGGAAGTACACAATATAGCGGATCAGAAAATCCTTCAGACAGATTTTAGATTCTGAAGAAACGCTCCATGTCTTCACATCAGGAAGCCTTCCCATCAGGCTCAAAACGTCAAAATATCGAAGTGCCTCTGTGACCATTCCGCCCGGAACTGACAGACCAAGCTCCAGTATCATGGCTTTGCGGTGAAGGTCGTATGAGCCGCGGGCCACGGTCAGGATACAGCATTTTCGTGCCGCCAGGCGCTCCATGGCAAGCAGCGACTGTTTGTCAGAGATCGCGGGGCACATTGCCGCAAAGACAACATCGAAACGGGCATCTGAACGGGATGCGTAAGAATCCCAGTCCGCCTGCACGCAGGAAACATCTGTGCAGCCGAGGCGGCGGCTTCTGCGCTGCAGCAGCGCAAGAGACGCGGCGTTGCAGTCCAGCGCCGTAACAGACGCGCCGTGCATGGCCAAAGGAATGGCATAGCTTCCGCTTCCGCAGCCAATGTCCAGCACCGAGTCTCCTTTGCGCAGAATGCCGCTTTTCAAAAGGTACTCGATGACCTGATCTCCCTGCGGGCTGCGGAATTTGTCGGTCGGGCAGTGCTCGGCAAGATAGGTATAATAGTCATCCCATGCCTTGCGCCAAGTGCCGGATCCAGCGTCCCTGCCGAATTCCCAGTCGCGGCAGGCTTCTTCCAATGTCTGCATCGTCAGTCCACTTCCTCTGCGTCCACAAACAGGTTCGTGACCTGCACGGGAATGGGCAGACGGCTCTGTTTGACGGCGCGAAGCACCATGTCCTTGAGATCGGCGCAGCAGGGTTTGTCCATCGTGACGATGGTGACGCTTGCAACGTCGTTGAGACTGAAAATGTCCGCCAGCTTCACCGTAATATCAAAGTCGTTTTCCGGGCAGCAGATGAGCGGCACACGTCCCTTGGACAGCGCGTCATGGAAGCCCGGATAGGAAAAGGCCGAGCAGTCTGCCGCGATGAGCAGGTGTCCGTGATGATAGTACGGCGAGAGCTTCGGCGCTTTGTAGAGCTTGATCGGCCACTGCACCAGATCGCTGCTCTCTGCCAGCAGCGCCTCTGGGTTGAACTCACGAACTCGTTTCCACGGGTCAAAATTCCTGTCGATCATGGCGTTCCTCCTCAGCGAATATAGCGGTCAATGGCTTTTTTGAAATCGTCGAGCGTCTGGGTATCGCCGGACTGCACCGCGTCCACGACGCAGTGGTCGAGATGGTCTTTCAAGATCACCTTGGCGATGGATTGCAGCGCACCGATTACAGCGGAAAGCTGCATCAGAACGTCCGAGCAGTCCTCGCCTTCGTCCACCATCGCGCGGACGTGCTGCAAATGGCCAGAGGCTCGTGCCAGCCGGTTCTGGACGTATTTCGTATTTTCATGGTGGTGCGGGTGCTTGTGGCCGTCCGCATGGTCATGTTCGTGCGGATGCACATGGTCGTGGTCCTGCGTGTGTTCGTGTTCATGGAAATGCTCCTGCTCCAGTTCCTCCACATACACCACCGCCTTTCAATCCTCTGTATTTTACAAGATTTCGCGCCGCCCCGTAAGCCTCCCCGGGGG
>CAKUJA010000062.1 GCA_934661135.1 uncultured Oscillospiraceae bacterium | reverse complement strand
GAATTGTTTATTGACAAGAGCCTTGGCTGTGAGCCGCTTGGCGTAGAGCCGGATGATATTGACGCAGCAATCGGAGATTCCATGCGCCTGTGCACCGCCATTCTGGACGGTAAAGCAAAGACCATCGGCATGAAAGGAGAATAATCATGTCCAAGCAGCGTGTATTTTTGACGGGCGCTACCGGAGGCATGGGCTTTGCCAGCCTGAAGGAAATGCTGAAGGACACCGATAAACAGGACATTGTGATTCTTGCGCGGGATTCCGAAAAAAACAGGAAAATTCTTGATCCCTATAGGAATACTGCGGGATTGGAAATCGTCTGGGGAGATTTGAACGACTACGAGGTGGTTTTGAAGTGTGTCGAGGACTGTGATTTGATCCTGCACATTGCCGCCTTCGTTTCTCCCGCGGCAGACTATCATCCCAAGCAGGCCATGAAAGTCAACTATGGCTCTACCCGGAATCTGATCAACGCCATTTATGCACTGGGGCAGCAGGACAGAACCCGCCTTGTCTATATTGGCACTGTGGCAGAAACCGGAGATCGGATGCCGCCGATCCATTGGGGCCGGGTGGGTGACCCGATCAAGCCGAGCATGTTTGACTACTATGCTGTTTCCAAGGTGGCGGCAGAACGGCTGGTCATCGAAAGTGGCCTCAAGTATTGGGTCTCCCTGCGTCAGACCGGTATCATCGGCAAGGCCATGAGTCAGATCAATGATGCGATCATGTTCCATAACTGCTTTGACAATGTGCTGGAATATTGCTCCGACCGGGATTCCGCCCGCGCCATGAAAAATCTGTGCGCCTTTTTCCATGACGGCACGCTGGACGAGTCCTTCTGGGGACATATTTACAACATCGGCGGCGGTGAATCCTGCCGAGTGGATACCTACACCATGTTCCGCAAGCTCTATGGGGAGATCGGCCTGACCAATCTGGATTACATTCTCAGTCCAAGGAAACAGGCAACCGTCAATTTCCATGGTCAGTATTATCTCGACAGCGATAAATTGGAAAACTACCTTCACTTCCGTCACGACTCCATGCAGTATTATTATGACTGCTATCTGGAAATGCTGGGCGGACTGCGGACGGTTTCCCGGATGCTCTGTAAGCTGCCCGGCGGGCAAAAGCTGATGGGCGGCATTATGCGGAAAAAGTTTGACAAGCTGGCGCGCACGGAGCATGGCACGCTCCACTTCATCGAGGACAATGTGGAAGACCATATCGACGCTTACTGGGGCAGCCGCAAGCGCTGGGAGGCCCTGCCCGAAAAAGTCTCTGAGATGAAGCATTTCACCGATTGGGACACCGTCGTCCCCATCGACCACGGCTACGACGAATCGAAGCCCGAAAGCGAACTGACACTGGAGGATATGCGCAAAGCAGCAGCCTTCCGTGGCGGAAAGCTGCTGAGCACCGAGATGCAAACCGGCGATTGGAAAACCCCGTTGGAATTTGAATGTGCCTTCGGGCATAAATTCAAGGCCAGTCCCCGGTTGGTGCTGGAGGGCGGTCACTGGTGCGACGAGTGCGAGCGCAAAAGCTGGAACTACGGCAGCCGTGCCAAGGTCGATCCGTTCTTCGCGCAGGTCTGGAACCCCCTCCATGGCCCGGATGAGCTGCGGGAGTATCCCAAGGAAGTTTCGGAACTGGACATATAACATCTTGAAAGGACAGCCGCAATGAAGAAAAAGCGCATCTGGAAAGTCATCCTGCTGTGCGTACTGGGAACGTTGTTGCTTGCAGTGCTGCTTCAGATCGGATGGAGTGGGAAGTACACTGGCTCAGATGGAAAGTATTTGCCGATAACCGCTTCAGATTCCTGGGCACATATCTATAACCATCCCGTTTGGGAGGAAACCGGCAAGGAGATGTTCTCCATTTGGGGCGACAGCAGCGCAACCGATCTGACCTCCTTTATGAGCATTCGAGCACTGAGCCTCTGGTGCGGTTGGAATGCAGATGAGATCGTGGACGGCTTTAATGGACTGCTGGAGGCTGCAAACAAGGGGGATTTTTCGATACACGCCGTGTATTCCGAGAAAGAATCAGCCTCCAATCCCGCATTGCGGCACGCACGGCTCGCACTTTATCGGGGTCAGCCCGGAAAGCCGCTTGCGCTCGTGGCGGCAGGCGGCGGCTATCAGCAAGTCGTATCTATGATAGAGGGGTTTCCTTACGCCGCAGAGCTATATCGTCAAGGCTACAGCGTGGCTGTGCTGCGCTATCGGGTAGGAAATGAACTCGGTGTTTCCGATGATTTTGCCATGCGCTTGGAGGCGTCAAAGGATCTGACGCGCGCAATCGCTTATTTGGTGCAGCAGCAGGAGGCTCTGGGGATTTCCATGGATGGCTACACCATGTTCGGCAGCTCGGCGGGCGGCGGGCTGATCACGCTGGTATGCTTTGATGAATACGCCCGGCTCAACGAAGAAAATGCCGTGATTCCCAGACCGGCGACCATAAATCTGATTTACACAGACCGTTTCCTGTTCTACAACGAGGACGGTTCCGCAGACTTGCAATTTGACGATGGAGACAAGGGACTGAGTGTGTTTGCCATCGTCGGAGAGGGCGATGCCTACGGCGGAGACTGGGTGCTTGACCGGAAAATTCCGGAGATGAAGGCTGTACTCGGAGATGACCATGTCGTCTACCACAAGTACCCCGACTATCCGCACGGAAGCGGCCTCGGCATTGGCACCTCAGCGGAGGGATGGATGGAACAGGCAATCGCATTCTGGGATGAACAAAAATAAGGAGGCACTGTATGCCAAGTCTATATGCCCGCATGATGAACCTTGTGTTTCGCTGTATGCCGCAGGACAAGCCGGGGCAGCCCCACGACTACGCGGTGGAACGAAAACGGAATGACCGCAAGCCCCCCAGACCGCCCAAGGGCGTGACCGTCCGGCTCGGCGAATTGGATGGACTGACGGCGGAATTCATTCAAAAACCCGGCAATCAAAAGGGGACGATTTTCTACATCCACGGCGGCGGATTTACCGTCGGCTCTGCGAGGGAACGGAGGGCAGTCTGCCAGTACATTACCGCAAACTACGGCTATAACTGCGTGACCTTCAACTACCGCCTCGCCCCGGAAAATCTGTGGCCGGCTCCTTTGGAGGATTGCCTGACCGCCTATACCGCACTCCTGAAAACCGGCGTTTCCCCGAAGGATGTCGTATTCATGGGAGAAAGTGCAGGCGGTACGCTGGTGCTGTCCTTGGCGCTGCTGCTGAAGGAAAAAGGGCTTCCTCAGCCGAAAGCATTGGTGGCTCTCTCTCCCTGTGTAACGCAGGCTGACCAGTTTCCCTCCTACACCCAAAACGCGGCAACAGACTATATGCTCCGCACTGCCGTAGCGGAGGGAAAAATCAAGGTCGTATTTGGCAGCCGAGCGGATGATCTGGAATATCTGCGTCAGCCGACCATCTCGCCGCTGTACGGTGATTTCAGCGGACTTCCGCCGGTGTTCTTTTCCGCCTCCGACACAGAGGTGCTGCTGGATGATTCCAAGATGCTCTATGAAAAGCTGAGAAAGCAGGGACACCAAACAGCGCTGGATATTCAGCACGGTGTCTGTCACGCCTTTCAGGTGTTTACCACCATGCCGGAGGCAAAACAGGCGCTTGCTGTCGTTTTTCGCACATTGGAGGAATGGGTATGAAGAAATGGATGAAAGCAGTTCTTATTGGCGTAGGAGTATTTGCGGTGGTTGCCGGAATTGCGGCAATTGTCTGCATCGGCCATTATGTAGGATTTCCTGAGCCTGCCGGTGAGGAAAAGACCGGCTACCGAACAGAAACTCTCTGCGTGGAATATGACGGCATCAGCCTGTACGGAAAGGCCTTGATCCCGGATGGAGCCGGGCCGTTTCCCACCGTCCTCTATGCCCACGGCGCAGAGAGTGATTATAAAGCGGATATGACCACACTGAAAAGCCTTGCCATGAGCGGCATTGCCTGCTATGCCTTTGATTTCTATGGCTGGACAGATCGCAGCACCGGCCCGCAGGGCGTGCATTGGTTCCATGATGTGCCCAGAGGCGTTGACGACTCCTATGAGAAAAAGGTCTTGCAGCAGGTGGAGGATCTGAACGCCGTCATCGAAGCGGCAAAGAGTTGGGATTTCGTAGATACATCTCGGATTTGCCTTGTGGGCAGCTCCATGGGCGGAGCGACGGTGGCGACCGCTGCCGTGACCCACAGCGATGACATTCGCGGCATTGTGCTGGAGTATCCTGCGATCAATCTGAACCCGGATGCCATGGTAAGCGGCGCGCCGCTGGATGTCAACGGCTACACGGGACCGGTGTTAATTTTGCAGGGCACAAAGGATGTGATCGTCCCCATGGAGATGTCTCAAAATCTGGCCGCCCACTACAATGCCCTCCGGGACGACCATGCAGAACTGATTATTTACGAGGGGCAGCCCCATGTCTTCACCGGAAGGTACAAGGTGCTGGCTGCGAAGGAAATTTACCGCTTTCTTGAGGAAACCGCATCATGAAGCATACTGCCTGTAATCCCGTGCTGCCCATTTCCGTCTGTATGGCGGATGGAGAGCCCCATGTGTTTGGCGAACGGGTCTATCTTTTCGGCTCCCACGATACGCCCGGCGGCGAGAGCTTCTGTTTGGAGGACTATGAATTTTTCTCTGCGCCGCTGGATGACCTGTCCCACTGGACGAGCAGGGGGACAAATTACTCGGCAAAGCAGGATCCATTGTACGGCGAAACTGCCCGCTATCTCTATGCACCGGACGTGGTGCGCGGCAATGACGGACGGTACTATCTTTATTACTGTCTGGCAGGCTGGAAGGGCAAGGGCGGCTATTCCCATCCCATCAGTGTGGCGGTCTGCGACAGTCCGGACGGAAAATATGATTACTACGGCGTGGTGCAAAACCCGGACGGCACGCCCTATCAGGGCTTTGTGTGCTTTGACCCGGCGGTCATGAATGATAACGGTGTGATTCGTCTGTATTTTGGTACCGGCCCGTTCCGGGGCATGGCGGTAAAGCCGTGGAACGCATTTGTGCTGTCTAAAGTATACGCAGGCGTATTTGATAAACCTGCAAAGGCTTTTTTGCAAAAGCCCAGTCCCTTGGGGGCAAATGCCGCCGTACTGTGCGACGATATGCTGACGCTGAAGGAACCGCCAAAACGCATTGCGGACACGCCGGATTTCAAAGGCCATGCCTTTTTTGAGGGCAGCAGCATCCGCAAAATCGGACAGACTTACTACTTTGTTTACTCCTCCCAGAAAAACCACGAGCTGTGCTACGCCACCTCACCCTACCCCGACCGGGAGTTCCGCTTCCGAGGGACGCTGGTGAGCAATGGCGATGTCGGTTATGACGGGCGGCGCGAGCGAGAACGCTGCAACGCCACCGGCACGACCCATGGCGGTATCGAGCAGATCGGCGGCAAATGGTATGTTTTTTACCATCGGCTGACCCACGGCAGCGACTATTCCCGCCAGATGTGCGCCGAACCCCTGACCATCCGGCCGGACGGTTCTATTGCACAAGCCGAGATGACCTCCTGCGGTCTGAATGGCGGTGATCTACCCGGCACAGGCGAATATCCGGCAGTGATCTGCTGCAATCTGACCAACGGGAAAATGCCGCACATTGCCAACCAAATCCGCAAGAACATCCCTGTCATTACCCACTCCGATATGGAATGGCATGTTGGAAATGCGGAAAAGGGGACGCAGCTCGGGTACAAGTATTTCTCCATTCAGAACAATACCACGCTGCGTGTGACCGCAAGAGGTAACGGGCGGGTGCATATTAAAATCAATGGCAAAAGCGTTGGAAGCCTGCCCTTCCATTCTGAAAAGTGGGCGGCTACATCGCTGACGATTCCCCGAGGCGGTCCTCATGCCGCGCTTTGGCTGACGGTAACGGAGGGCAGCTTGGATATCCTGTCGCTGCATTTTTCTCCGGAGGTGAATGAAAGACACCCTAAATAATACTGACATATAGTATAGCAGGAGACCCGTCCATATTTGTGGACGGGTCTCCTGCTTTTTTATCATTCTGCGTTCAACGCTTCCGCAATCTCCTGCGCGATGCGCTGCCGTTCTTCCTCACTCTCCGCCTGCGCATATCGTTCCAGCGCGGCATCCCGCAGATCTGCCGCCTGACGGGACCATACCTCGAACTCGCTCTTGGTCATCAGCCCGCTTCTGATGCGGGCAAAATATTTTTTGTACGCTCGCTGATGCACCTTCCAGACATCGTTATTTTCCACCTTGCTGCGGAAGCTGCTACTCGCACCGATCTGGCGGCAGGTCTTGCCGTCCTGTCCTGGCGCAGATTCTGTGCAATAGGCATAGGTTGCCCCCGGTGTCTGCAAAAACCAGCGCCCGCAGTTGGCGCAGCGCTTCGGTACAAATCCCTTTTGCAGCCCCTTCATGAACTCCACATAAACAAAATCCAGCAGCCGGTCAAAGTACATTTTTTCGACCACCTCCGCCTCACGCCCAGTGCCACGGATGCAGAATTGCGCGTTTACCTTCGGCGCGTCCACCTTCGAATCTGCGCCAAGGCTGACGCCGCTGACGAACGGCTCCAAGCCTTTTTTCTCGATCTGCTGGGCCAGAGAAGTTTTTCTCTGGCCCTTTTTCTTTTCAAACGGCTTGCCCGCAAAAATGCCGTCCAGGAACCACACATAGCGCTCCTGAATCAATCGGATGGCGTCCAGCTGCTCCTGCATGAACCTCGGCAACGTATCGTCCTGCATCGCATATTCGCGGAACGCTTCCTGCGCTTCTCCCACGAATAATTCACGCACATCCATGCTTGCAAACAGCTGAACGTCATTCCAATACAGGCGGTAAAGCGGTAAAGATGCAAATCCATTTGTCACAGCCTGAAACGCCCGCGCTGCCTGCTCTGCATCCTTTTCTGCAACGGTCTTCCGATATTGATCCAATAATTCTTGAAACGGCGCAGCGTCAAGATTCAGAATTTCCGTCAGCACAGCGCCGTAGGGCTGCATCGTCGGATGGGATTCGACCCAATAGCCGGAAGCGCCGAACTCCACCTTCGTATTGGTGCGCGGCCGATGAAAATCCAATAAATCTTTTCCCAAAACGCCCATGTGCGTGCGCCTCCTTTGCAGAGAATGTATTTTCGCTTGTGTAGTGTATGCGCTTAAATGATACATTACCTATTGCGGAATGTCAATGGTTGTGCTATCATTCGAATGTAGATTTGTAGTGAATGTATCTATAACAAATAAAATCGAAAGGAAGTGAAAAAATGACCAAACTGGAAACCATCACGGCAGAGGATTTGCAAAATCGGACGTATGAACCAACGCCGTTTCTCGTCGACGAACTCATCCCGGAGGGCTTGCATATCCTCGCGGGCGCGCCGAAAATCGGCAAGTCGTGGCTGGCGTTATGGCTCTGCTTATGCGTTTCGCAGGGACTGCCGCTCTGGAATTTTGCGACGGCACAGGGTGAAGTTTTGTATCTTAGTCTCGAAGATTCGTTCCAGCGCATCCAGACGCGGCTCTTTGACCTGAGGGAAGATGCCCCGCCGACGCTGCATTTTGCGATCATGGCGGACACGCTCAAGCACGGCTTGGAACAGCAGATCGAGCAGTTTTTGACAGAGCATCCTGACACGAAACTCGTTGTGATTGACACTTTGCAGCGCGTTCGTAGCGCGAGCAGCGACAGTAATCTGTATGCAAATGACTATCAGGACATCGGCTTGCTCAAGAAACTTGCAGACAGGCGGCACATTGCAATCCTCTTGATTCACCATCTGCGGAAGCTGCACGATGACGATCCGATGAATATGATTTCAGGCTCGACAGGATTAAGCGGCGCGGCAGATTCGACCTTTGTTCTCCAGAAAAACTCTCGTCTTGCCAACATTGCCTCCCTGCATTGCACCGGGCGCGACATCCCAGATCGCACATTAAAACTCGAATTCGGCGAGGAAGATCACGTCTGGAAACTGCTTGAGGACAGCAAAACTTGCAGCGCGACTTCTAAGATTTCGACGCTTCAACTCGTACATCTTTTCTCTGAATTGCTCCGTGCCGATCCTACATATCTCGGCTCACCATCGGCACTGTCCGCAAAGATCGACCCTGACAACAGCCTCGGCATCACGCCGAAGAAGATCACCCGGCTGGTACGGGAAAGCGTTGCAGCTCTAAGAGAAAACGGAATTCTGGCTGATACCTACCGCAGCAACGGCAAACGGTGGATTTCGCTCAAGCGTGCCGAAAGTGCCGATTTTCTGCCCGTGAAAACAATCGGCACGATCGACCCTGCGGGTGTGCCGAGCGCCTGCACCGCGCCGTGAGGCGCGTGTCGCCGCTGTGTGCGGTTTTTTGCCCCGACTGCGAGTGTGTGCGCGGCGCGGCAGAAAAAGCCCACGTTGCGCCGACGTGCGGACAACGCGAAAAAACGCAGACGCAGTACGCCAGCCAAACGCAGAAAAGCCCCGCCGCGGCGGGAAAAATCCTCCCGTTCGGGAGGAGCTAGCATCGCATTTGGCTAGTCGCCGGCGCACCGGCTCCCTGCCAAATGCCTCAAATTGGGCAGAAGCCCATACCCACTTCATACGAACGGAGGAAATATGCGAAAAAATAAACAATAGCGGACAAGCAGATTCAGGAACTGCGTGTTCACAATGATCAAGTCTGTGAGGAATTAGGGCTTCCCAAATTCCAGAGAGCCGAGCAGCGGCAGGCGCGCGGGATGTCCAACGCAGAATACTACACGGCGGACAGAGGCGAGAGTTGGAAGTTCGAGCTGATGCGCGTGATCGATGAGTGTATGCGCTATGCCGGGAGCAGGGACGAATTTCTGACGCTGCTTCGGGCAGAGGGCTACGATGCCACATGGACGGACAGTCGCAAGAGCATCACCTACATCACGCCGAGCGGTCTGAAATGCCGTGACAATAGGCTACATATAGAAAAATACTTGAAAGAAAATATGGAGGCCGAATTTGGATACAGAACGGAGAATGACAACACAAGAAATGTTGACACAGCACAAAAAGCTGATGGACGAGGCGCAACGGCTGGAACCCAGCGTGATGGTCACGGAGCGGAACTGGAGCGCGATGCTCGAAATGCAGGACAGGCTGTTTCGGCAGCAGATGCAGTTGGATGCAAACCTGAAAACGCTCCTGACGAAACAAGAGGCGCAGGAATCCCTGACCGAGATGCAAATGAGCGCGGCAGAATTCGAGAGACAGGCTGGGAGTCTGAGCGTGAGGTATTCTTCAGGCTGCAAAGAGTTGACCGAGCGTACGCAGAAAGCCGTGACTTTAATTTCGGAGAACAGCAACCGGCGGATTTCTACAGTGACGCAGGATGCAACGAAGAAAATTCACCTGTGCGCGTGGATCTCGATTACAGCGGTGATCTTGTGCGCGGCGCTGTGCGTCTTGGTCGTGCTGTGGAGCTGATGACGGACAATGCACCGGTGCATGACGGAACGACTATGCCAGCGTATATCGACAGCAAGCACCGGAGAAAGCTCCGGCAAAAGAAAACCGCCCTCGGTCACGCCGAGGACGATCATGAGGACTGGATAATGGAACAACAGCTATAAAAGCAGCCTCCATTGGGAGGCAGAAAGGAGGCATATGAAAAAGGATTGGGAGATTTACCGGGACACCGGTATTCTCGGCGGATATATGCCGGAGTGTGCAAAACTTCGGCAAACAGAGAACGGTGAAGTCGCAACTGTTTTCCGGGACACAACAACTTGTATGGAAGAAGACTGCATCACAAAACAGCGCGAGATGCTGATCGGCGGCAGACGGTTCTGTATCACGTCTGTATTTCCGGCAGAACCTTCCGCAACGCCGACGGACAAGCTGATTGCCTGCATCGACGCGGAACTGGAAAAGGAAGCGCACAGCGCATAAAATTCTCGTAGACTTGTGGCAGCTGATGCGGTATACTTGCCGTACCGTACCGACTTGCCCCACGGAAAAGGAGGTTACAATGGCAAGCCAGAAGCAACAATATACGATTCTCTACGGGCGGCTCAGTCAGGAGGACGAGCGTGCCGGGGAGTCAAACAGCATCCAGCATCAGCGGGATCTGTTAGAAAAATACGCACGGGATAAAGGCTTTGAGAACACGCTTTTCCTTGCGGACGACGGGTATTCCGGAACGAATTTTGAACGTCCGAGTTGGAAAAAGATCGTGGAAATGATCGAAGCCGGTGAGGTTTCCACCCTGATCGTAAAGGATGCCTCCCGGCTGGGGCGTGAGTACCTGCAAGTCGGTTACTACATGGAGATCTATTTCCCGCAAAAGAACGTGCGGTTCATCGCGGTGAACGACGGCGTGGATTCTGCGGTCGAGAGCAGCAACGATTTTAACCCTATCCGCAACTGGGCAAACGAGCTGCACGCAAAGGACACGAGCCGGAAGGTTCGCGCCGTGAAAAAGCTGCAGGCTGAACGCGGCGAATGGCTCGGAGGCCGTCCACCCTATGGGTACCGAAAATCCGAAACTACGGAAAACCATCTCGAGCCTGACCCAGAAGCGGCAGAGGTTGTGCGGCAGATTTTTACCCTCTGTGCTTCTGGGAAAGGTCCGAGCCAAATCGCGCGGATTCTGACGGAACGGAATATTCTGACACCTGCAAATTACTACTTTCAGAAGACCGGAAAAACGCACAAGGGGTGCGATGCGCTGCATCCGTGTACGTGGTCTGGTACGACGGTCAGTGATATTCTCAAAAACGTCATGTATCTGGGCCATACGGTTGGGCTGCGGCGGACGACCATCTCCTATAAGAACAAAACGAGGATCGACCGGCCGGAAAGCGAACAGTGTCTGGTAAAAAATACGCACCCGCCGCTCATCTCGCAGGAGCAGTGGGAGATCGTGCAGGAGGTGCGGCAGCATAAAAAGCGCACGGCGAAGCACATGGATGAACCGAACATTTTCTCCGGGCTGGTGTTCTGCGCGGACTGCGGAAAGCCGCTGGTGCTGCACAGAGCCAGCACCATGAAGAAGGTGGAGTACAACTTCAAGTGCTACACCTACGGCAAGAAAGGCAAAACTGCCTGCAGCGCGCACCACATCCGGGAATGTGATCTCACGCAGATCGTGCTGGATGACCTACGGCGGGTCACGCACTTCGCAAGGATGAAGGAGCGGCAGTTCGCGGCGTACATCAACCAGAAGAACAGCGCAGAACTGCGGCAGGAGATCAACCGTATTCTTCGAGAACTGGATACGATGAAACGCAGAAGCGCAGAACTGGCAAAGCTGTTCAAGCGACTTTATGAGGACAACGTGCTGGGACGCGTGACCGATGAGCAGTATCGGATGCTCGCCGGTGATTACACAGACGAGCAGCGTATGCTGGAGGAACAGATCCCGCAGAAAGAACAACGTCTGGCACAGCTTCAGGCTCGCGAAGCGAACGTGGATGCTTTCATTGAAAAGGCAAAGCAGTACACAGCAATTGATACGCTGACACCTGAACTGCTGCGGCTGTTCATCCAGCGTATTGAGATTGGAGAACGAGAAGTGAAATACTCCCGCAATGCCAGCCAGTCTATCCGCATCATTTACCGGGACATCGGCACAGTGGATAGCGCCATGCAGCCGGACGAGCAGCAACCGAAAATCCTTCCGCCACTGAGCGAGGTCATTCCGTTCCCGGCATAAGACAGCAAAAAGAATGCGGGAGCGGATAGCTCCGCTCCCTCGCAGGGGGTGACAGTTTGTGTCCCTGTAAAGGGAAAGAGAACGACTTCCGGGCTTTTTTGCGCCCAATTTTTGAAGTCGGAAAAAAAGATATCAAAAAGGGTTTTGGCAAAATCAGTGGACTTGAACCTTTACGCACGCGATTTTGGGTCGCTTTTCCGAGGATTTTTCGGGGAAGCGGCTCTTTTTTGCCCTCGGCAAAATGTAGAATTTGAGCAGGCTTTTTTGTTGGTGTTGCTGGATAGACATTCCGAGTGTATGTGCCATTGTGTTGACACTGGCAAAGCCCAAAACACACTACAATGCCTTGGTGGAACGCTATGACAGACTGAAAGCGCAATACGATGAAGTCAGCACCGCAATTTCTGACAATGAAGCAAGGTATGAACAGATGGGCAGATTCATCACAGTCCTGAAAGACCAGGAAGGCGTTATCACAGAATTTGACGATGCCCTTTGGAGCAGTCTAGTGGAGAAAATTGTAGTAAAGAGCAAGGAAGATGTGTTATAATATTATCCGATTAGTGTTATTTTGCAAATTTCAGATGAGGTGATACGAATGCTGAAAAATAATATAGAAGTAGATGTAAAAATCAAGTGTATAGAAGCTGG
>CAKUJA010000061.1 GCA_934661135.1 uncultured Oscillospiraceae bacterium | reverse complement strand
CAGAGTCGCAGGGGAAGAGTGAAGGGGGCAAAGCGCCCCCTTCGCGTTCAATCAAGCAGCTTTTCAAACTTGATAAGCTTGAAAAGCTGGACGGGCAGCGGAGCGGAAAGACTTTTTCGACACGCTGCAACGCAAAAAAGTCCGGTGCAAGTGCGCCGGACTTTTTTGCGTTAAAATGCAGAACTGTGTAGAATTCCGGAAATTCAGAAAATGTCAATGGTAATTTCGTCAAAAGTTATAATACGATCTTTGGAAATCTTAACAAAATTAGAACGTTTGCCAAAAACTTCTTTACACTTTGTTCACAGGTTGCTATAATGAAATTGCCAAAGGTTTGAGAGGCTTGCGGCGAATCTGTTTTTAGGAGAAGGTATATGAAAGAAAAGAAGAAAATGAGTCTTGGCGTCAAGATTCTGCTCGGCATGGTGCTCGGCATTGTCGTCGGTGCAATCATGTGGGCGGCGCTCGGCGTAGACAAGGCGAACGAAATCGCCACCGGCTACATTAAGCCATTCGGCGACATCTTTGTCAATCTGCTGAAGTACATCGTTGTGCCGCTGGTTCTGCTTTCTATCATGGACGGTGTCATCTCGATGGGCGACATCGGCAAGGTCGGCAAGATCGGCTGGAAAACCATCGTCTACTTCCTCTGCACCACGGCCATTGCCTGCATCATTGGTCTGATTGTGGCGAATATCTTCAAGGGTTCGTTCCGCGTGCTCGAAATGGCGGAGGATGCGGCCTATGAGGCCAAGAGCGCCAACATCGTTGACACGGTCAAGGGCATCTTCCCGTCGAACTTCGTCCAGCCGCTTCTGGACTCCGCGATGCTTCAGATCATTGTGATCGCCCTGTTCTTCGGCTGCGGCATTCTGGTCGCCGGCGAGAAGGGCAAGCTGGCCGCCAACGTTGTCAGCTCCTTCAACGAGGTGACGCAGAAGGTCATGAGCTTCATCCTTGCTGTTTCCCCGATCGGCGTGTTCTGCCTGATGACCTGGGTCGTTTCCAACCAGGGTCCGAAGATCCTCGGCGACCTCGGCCTGGTGCTACTGGCTGCCTACATCGGCTACATCGTCCATGTGGTTCTGGTCTATACGCTGTCGGTCAAGGTGTTTGCCAAGATGAGTCCGATTGCGTTCTTCAAGGGCATTCTGCCCGCAGCCGTTTTTGCGTTTACGTCCACGTCCTCTGTGGCGTCCCTGCCGGTTTCCAAGGAATGCTGCGACGAAATGGGCGTTGAGAACGACATTTCCTCGTTCGTCCTGCCACTCGGCGCGACGATCAACATGGACGGCACCGCGATTTATCAGTGCGTGGCGGCGGTCTTTCTTGCAAAGTGCATCGGCGTCGATCTGACCATGGGGCAGATGGTGACGATTGTTGTGACCGCGACGCTTGCATCCATCGGCACGGCCGGTACGTCCGGCGCGGGCATGATTATGCTGGCGATGGTGCTTGACGCTGTCGGTATCGACCCGACCTACATCGGCCTGATCTACGGTGTTGACCGCCTGTTCGACATGGGGCGTACCAGCCTGAACGTCATCGGCGACGCGTCCTGCGCCGTCTGCGTCAACCACTGGGAAGGCAACACGGCAACGCCGAGGGCCGCTAAGAAGGCATAAGGAATTGCGATCTCTCAAAAATCCCGTCCGGCTTCGGGCGGGATTTTTCTCATCCGGCGCACTTTGACGGTTGCGTTTGCACCGGAAATACAGTATACTCAAATTAGAATCCATACTAATTATAATATCGGAGGTATCAACATGGCAGTTGCCTATAAGGAGCGTAGTGCAGCGGAATTGCGGGAAGAATACCGCGCGGTAAAGGTGCAGTTTGATGCGTTGAAGGCACGCGAGTTGAAGCTGAATATGTCCCGCGGTAAGCCGAGCAAGGCGCAGCTCGACATGGTCAGCGATATGATGGATGTATTCCAATCGCCGGAGGACTTTATCTCCGATGGTATCGATGTGCGTAACTACGGCGAGCTGGCCGGCCTGCCGGCGGCGAAGCGGCTGTTTGCGGAGATTCTCGGCTGCAAGCCGTCAGAGTGCTTCATCGGCGGCAACGCATCGCTGACGCTGATGTATGACACAGTCTCGAAGGCGTTTACGCACGGCTTGCTGCATTCCGGTTCGCCCTGGTCGAAGCTCGACACGGTGAAGTGGCTCTGCCCGGCGCCCGGCTACGACCGGCACTTTAAGATTACGCAGTCATTTGGCTGTGAGATGATTACGATTCCGATGACGCCGACCGGCCCGGATATGGATCTGGTCGAGGAGCACGTCAAGGATCCGGCGGTCAAGGGTATGTGGTGTGTGCCGAAGTATTCAAACCCGGACGGTATCGTCTATTCCGAGGAGACCATCCGCCGCATTGCAAATCTGAAGCCGGCGGCACCGGATTTCACGCTGATGTGGGACAACGCCTATTGCGTCCATGAGTTTGACGGCGACTACGTCGAATTCCCGGACATCATCGGTCTTTGCCGCGAAGCGGGCAACCCGGATATGGTCTATGAGTTCGCGTCCACGTCGAAGGTGACATTCCCCGGTGCGGGCATCTCCGTCATGGCTACCAGCGAAGCAAACCAAGCGTATATGCAGAAATTGATCGGCATTCAGAGCATCTCCTATGATAAGGTCAACCAGCAGCGCCATGTGCTCTATCTCAAGGACAAGGCGCATACGCTGGAGCTGATGAAAAAGCACGCGGCGCATATGGCGCCGAAGTTCCGGTGCGTGCTGCGCCATCTCGACGGCATTGCCGATCTCGGCGTTGCGAGCTGGGAACGGCCGAAGGGCGGCTATTTTGTCTCCTGCAACACAGAGCCGGGACTGGCAAAGCGGACGCTGGCGCTTTGCAGCGAAGCAGGCGTGACGATGACGGCCGCGGGTGCGACGTTCCCGTATGGGATCGATCCGCAGGATTCCAATATCCGCATTGCACCGTCGCTGCCGCCGGTGGAGGAGCTGGAGCAGGCGATGGAGGTCTTTACAACGAGCCTGCGGCTGGCGGCGCTGGAGAAGCTGCTCGGGTAAGCGCAGACTGTGTCTGAGAAGTATTTGCGAAACTGGCACTTGCCAAATGGGAGCGCTTGTGCTAAAATACAAATAACCGAATAACAATGGAGCGTTCGCGCGGCAATGCCGCAGGCGGAATGGGGTGCAAGTCCCCGCGAGTCGGTCACTGTGAAGCGTTGAAAAACGATAAGTCAGGTCAGCCAGAACGATCCATGGTACGCGCCATGACCGCTGCCGAAGGATGAGCCTTTTTGTAGGGGATTTCTATCCGTGCGGCCAAATGGCCGCACGGATTTTTTGTTTGCTTCTGTGCCGACTGGGAACCGGCACAGTGCAAGATAGGAGTTCAGCCATACTCCGTTGGCAGTCAAGACCGCCGGTGCATCCCCCTGTACCAGCTCTGCCGCATACGTCTGGGCGCTTGCTGTTTGGGAACCAGCAAGCGCCCAACGTCTATCCTCTGGGCGGTATCTCGCAAGAGCGGCGGCGTCTATGGCGATGGCCTGAAGCTTGTATAAAAATTGCGTTTTCTCATAATCTAGCCAGAGGAAATCTTCTGGAAGGAGAAAACGCAATGAAAGCATTTGCAATGTTGGGATTAAACCGGGTTGGCTGGATCGAAAAGCCGTGCCCAGTGTGCGGCGCGCTGGACGCGCTTGTGCGGCCAATCGCCGTTTCGCCGTGCACCAGTGATGTGCACACGGTATTTGAAGGCGCGTTGGGCGACCGGCATGATATGATTCTTGGTCATGAAGCGGTGGGAGAAGTGGTGGAGGTCGGCGCGCTGGTGCGCGACTTCCATCCGGGCGACCGTGTGATTGTAACGGCGATTACGCCGGATTGGGGGTCACTCGAAGCGCAGGCCGGGTACGCGATGCACTCCGGTGGGATGCTTGCGGGGTGGAAATTTTCCAACTTTAAAGACGGTGTGTTTGCAGAGCTCTTTCATGTCAATGAAGCGGATGCGAACCTTGCGCATCTCCCGGATGGCCTTGACCCCGGCACGGCGGCGATGATCTGCGACATGATGCCAACCGGCCTGCACGCGGCGGAACTGGCAGAGGTGCAGTTCGGCGAGGACGTAGCTGTGATCGGTATTGGGCCGGTGGGACTGATGGCCGTAGCCGGATGCCGCCTGCGCGGTGCGGCAAATATTTTTGCCGTCGGCACGCGCAGCAAGTGCCGCGAGGTTGCCGCGGCCTACGGCGCGAACCATTTCCTCAGTTACCGTGACGGGGATTTGGCGCAGCAGATTCTCGATATGACCAATGGCTGCGGCGTGGACAAGGTCTGCATTGCTGGCGGCGATGTAGACACGTTTGGCGATGCCATTCGGATGCTGAAGCCGGGCGGCATTGCAGCGTCGGTCAACTACCTTGGCGAGGGGGATTTTGTTCGCATTCCGCGCGGCGCATGGGGCTGCGGTATGGCGCACAAGCAGATTCGCGGCGGTCTGATGCCCGGCGGACGGCTGCGCGCGGAGCGCCTGGCGGCGATGATTACGACCGACCGCATTGACCCGAGCCTGATGATCACGCACAGATTCCACGGCTTTGAACACGTGGAGGAAGCACTGCTGCTGATGAAGGACAAGCCCGCCGACCTCATCAAGCCGGTCGTGTATCTCGACTGAATAAAAAACGCTGGGATGCAGTATTGCGACAGAGTTGCAGGGGAAGCGTGAAGGGGGCAAAGCGCCCCCCTTCGCGTTCAATCAAGCAGTTTTTTAAGCTTTATAAGCTTGAAAAACTGGACGGCAGCGGGACGAAAAGACTTTTTCGACACGCTGAAACGCCCCCCCCCCATTTCCGTGGAAATGGGGGGGCGTTTTTATAGGATGGCTTTCAGGGCACGGATGTGCTCCGGAGTGGTGCCGCAGCAGCCGCCTAAGATGGAAGCGCCGGCGGCCAGAAGCGCTTTCATATGTCCGGCGAACGCATCGGGACCCATGGAGTAGACGGCTCTGCCGTCGTCCGTCATCAGTGGCATCCCGGCATTTGGCTTTGCGATCACCGGCACGGAGCAGGCGCGCCGGACACCTGCGATGACGGATTCCAGAAGGTCAGGGCCGTTGGAGCAGTTGACACCGACCGCGTCCGCGCCGAGCTCCGGCAAAATTTCCGCCGCTTCAAACACGTTGCCGTCGAAGTAGCACTTACCGTCGGTCTGTACGGAGAAGGAGCAGAGAATCGGAAGGTCGCAGAGCGCGCGCACCGCTTCGACCGCGGCCATCGCTTCGGTCAGACCCATGAGTGTTTCAATGATGACCAGATCGACGCCGGCGCTGAGCGCTGCTTCAGCCTGTTCGGTGTAGACGTCCAGCAGCTTGCGGTAAGCCGCGTCCTCGCCGGGCAGGACGGCCTGGCCGGTTGTGGTAAGATCAGCGGCGACAAGCGCATCGTGCCCTACGGCAGCTCGCGAAATTGCAACCAACGCGCGGTTGAGCCGCTCCACGTCATGCGCAAGGCCGTAGTTGCCGAGCAGCACACGGTTTGCGCCAAACGTCGGCGCGCAGACGATCTCGCTGCCCGCGTCGACATAGCTGCGCTGCAAGGCTTGCAGCGGCTCCGGATGTTCGCAGATCCACGCCTCACCGCACACGCCGGTTGGCATTCCAGCGGTGCGCAGATTGCTTCCGGTTGCGCCGTCGAGCAGGCGGATTTGGCCGGCGGACCACGCTTTGAATGGTTCCCGATTCATGGCAAATACCTCAGCTTAAAATTTGCTTTATTATAACAAAGAACCGCGGCAGAATCAACGCTTTTTCGACGTAGAACCGCAGAGAAAATGTCGATGCAGAATCGCGCAGAATCGCAAAGAAAACCGGGGCGCCGCAATGCGGCGCCCCGGTGGAATAATAATGTGTTACTGCTTGTCGGCGGCAGCGGCCAGTTCCTTCAGTGCATCCTTGCGGCTGAGGTTAACGCGGCCTTTCTCGTCGATCTCGGTGACCTTGACCCAGGTCATGTCGCCGATGTTCAGCACGTCCTCGACCTTCTCCACGCGGCGGTTTTCCAGCTTGGAGATGTGGATCATGCCGTCCTTGCCCGGAGCCAGCTCAACAAACGCGCCGATCGGGAGAATGCGGACGACCTTGCCGTAGTACAGCTTGCCGACCTCGGGGACAAAGCAGATATCGTCGATCATTTTCTTCGCGGCTGCGCAGGAAGCGGCGTCCGGAGAAGCGATGTGGATCGTGCCGTCGTCGTCGATGTCGACCTGTGCGCCGGACTCAGCGACGATCTTCTGGATCGTGGCGCCGCCCTTGCCGATCACTTCGCGGATCTTATCCACGTCGATCTTCATGGAGAGCATCTTCGGCGCAAACTCGGAGACCTCTGCGCGCGGCGCAGCGATGCAGGGGATCATAACCTCGTTAAGGATCTCAAGGCGAGCCTTGCGGCAGCGCTCGAGCGCGTCCGCAATGATCTCCATCGTCAGGCCGTCGTTCTTCAGATCCATCTGGATGGCGGTGACGCCTTCGGTCGTACCAGCAACCTTGAAGTCCATCTCGCCGTGGAAGTCCTCGACGCCCTGAATGTCGGTGAACGTTCTCCATTCGCCGGTCTCCTTGTCGGAGATCAGGCCGCAGGAGATACCGGCGACCGGGCGTTTGATCGGCACGCCAGCGTCCATCAGCGCCAGTGTGGAGCCGCAGATGGAAGCCTGAGACGTGGAACCATTCGAGGACACGACCTCGGACACGACGCGAATGCAGTACGGGAACTCCTCAACAGAGGGCAGCACCGGCACGAGCGCTTTTTCGGCCAGTGAGCCGTGGCCGACCTCGCGGCGGGAAGTGGAGCGAGCCGCGCGGGCTTCGCCCGTGGACCACTGCGGCATATTGTAGTGGTGGATATAGCGCTTCTCGGTCTCATCATAGATGGTATCGAGCTTCTGGCAGGCGGAGAGCGTGTTCAGCGTGCAGATGGAGAGCACCTGCGTCTGGCCGCGGGTGAACAGACCCGAGCCGTGCACGCGCGGCAGTACGCCGACCTCGGCATCCAGCGGACGGATGTCATCGGGACCACGGCCGTCGACGCGCTTGCCCGCGAGCAGCCACTTCTTAACGACCTTCTTCTGCATCTTATACAGGCATACGTCGATCTGTACGTCGAAGTCCTCGCCGTACTTCTCGCCGAACTTGTCCTTGAAGTCGACGACAGCGGCGGTCAGACGCTCCTCACGGACGTTCTTGTCGTCGGTATCGAGCGCGTATTCGATCTTGTCCATGCCGTAGTTCATCAGATCGTCCAGCATCTCGTGATTGACAGCGGCTTTCTCAAAGGAGAACTTCGGCTTGCCGATCGTGTCGACGATGTGGTTGATGAACTCGACAACCTTGACGTTTGTCTCATGGGCGAGCTTGATGCACTCCATGAGGATGTCCTCTTTGATTTCCTTGGCTTCGGTTTCAATCATGACGACCTTTTCGTGGGTTGACGCGATGGTCACGAAGCACTGGCAGGCGTTGCGCTCGTCCTGAGACGGGTTGACGATATACTTGCCGTCGAGGTAGCAGACGTTGGTCGTAGCCGTCGGGCCGTTCCAGGGAATGTCGGAATAGGCCATGACGAGGGACGAGCCGATGGAGGCGACGATCTCGACGGGGTTGTCATAGTCCTGCGCGAGAACGGTGTTGGTCAGGACGACGTCGTTGCGGAGCTCCTCGTCAAAGAGGGGACGCATCGGACGGTCGATCAGGCGCGAGATAAGAATGCCACGCTCGGACGGACGACCCTCGCGGCGGTTGAAGCTGCCGGGGATACGACCCACGGCGTACATCCGCTCCTCGACCTCAATGGTCAGCGGGAAATAGTCGATGCCGGCCTTCGGCAGTGGGGACGCGACAGCAGTGACGAGTACGACGGTGTCACCGTAGCGGCAGATGGCTTCTGCGTTGCAGAGTTCTGCGACCTTGCCGGTCTCGACTGTAAAAGTACGGCCGCCGATGTCGGTTTCAAAAATGTGGTGGTTGGGGTACTGTTTTCTGGTAACCATAAAAACCTCCTGAAGTTTGGTGGTGCGTGGGAGGTTTAGCACTTGAAACAAAACCGGCGTACCGGCTCTCTTTCAACTGCTAAATATCCCCACGCGGTTTGTGGTGACGTGCGAAAAAGGGAGACCCACTGGGTCTCCCTCCTGCGTCTTACTTACGGATGCCCAGTTCCGCGATGATCGCACGATAGCGGTTGATGTCCTTCTTGGCCAGATAGTCCAGCAGGCTGCGGCGCTTACCGACCATCATCAGCAGACCACGGCGGGAGTGGTTGTCCTGCTTGTGCTCACGCAGATGCTCGTTCAGCTCGTTGATCCGATGGGTCAGGACGGCGATCTGAACCTCAGGCGAACCGGTGTCGCCGGGATGGGTCGCATACTTCTCGATAATTGCGGTCTTTTCTTCTTTGCGCATCATAGTGTGTTTCCACCTTTCAAAAATTTTCCCACGCTCTAAGTGGAGGGCGGGCAGAATGCCGACGTCAAAATCCGGCGTTGTCCCTGAACTGAGAGAGGGGTCGCGGCGCTAGTGCGCCATCTTGTTTAAGATAGCATAGATTCTCCGAAATGTAAAGCGGTTTTTTCAAGAAAAAACACGACTTTTCCGTTTCCTACATACAATGTCATAGGCGGCGCACAGATTTGCGCCGCAGAAACCGACAGGAGTGAGATACGATGCTGAAAGTGGGCAAATTCGGTGGATCTTCGCTGGCAGACGCTTCACGCTTTTTGCGTGTGCGGCAGATTGTCACAGACGATGTGGCGCGGCGTGTGGTTGTGGTTTCCGCGCCGGGAAAGCGCCATGCCGGAGATCAGAAGATCACGGATTTATTATATTTGTGCCATGCGCATCTGCGCTACGGCGTGAGCTGCTGGGATATTTGGCGGCGCATCTGCGACCGTTATCTGTCCATTCGGGACGGCTGCGGACTGCACTATCCGATTGAGCGCGAACTGGAGGAACTCTATGCTTCGTTCAGCGCGCAGACGGAGCTGGATCAGCTGGTCTCACGCGGAGAATATCTGGCGGCAAGGCTGATGGCGGAGCTTTTGGAGTTTCAATTTGTAGACGCGGCAGAGTGGCTGCGCTTTGATTATGATGGGCAGGTGCGCAAAGAGGAATCCTATGCCCTGTTGGCCTCGCTGGCCGATGGGCGGAAGATCGTCACGCCGGGCTTCTACGGCACATTGCCGGATGGCCGGATCCATACGTTCCCGCGGGGCGGTGCGGATGTGAGCGGCGCATTGGCTGCGGCAGCGCTGCGGTCGGACGTTTATGAGAATTGGACGGATGTAGCGGGGATTCTTGCGGCAGACCCGAGAATTGTCTGCGGCAAGGCTGCGGCAATCCCGCGGCTGAGCTTTGAAGAATTGGAGATGCTGACCAAGGTGGGAATGCAGGTGCTCCATGAGCGCGCGGTTGCGCCGGTGCGGGAGCGGCAGATTCCGATTCAGATTCGCAGCACGTTCCAGCCCGACCTGCCGGGCACGATTATTTCGGCAAGAAATGATGACAGCGGCGGCACTGCGGGTTTTGCGGGCAGGCGGCGGATGGCGATGCTGCGCATCTGCGGCACACGACCCGGTGCCGCAGAGACGGCGCTGCGGCAGATTGCGGCAGAGCCATTTTGCGTAGCGGCAGCGCTGGGGCAGACCACGGCGCTGCTCGATATGGACGGCGGCTCGGAGATGGCCGCGCTCGCCGCGCAGCTGCGCAAGCGGCTGCCGGAGGGGGAGGTGACGCTGCGGGAAAACCTTGCGGTGCTTGCGGCAATCTGCCGCACGTCGGACTGCATCCCGCCGATTTTAGCGGCGGTGGAAGCGGCGGGCGTGCCGGTGCACCATCTGCTGCGCTGCGCGCCGGGACTGCTGATGGTGGTCAACGACAGCCAGTATGAAACGGCGCTCTGTGCCGCAGCCGCGACGCTGCGGCAGGCATAAAACAGCCGGGGCAGCGCAGGCTGCCCCGGAAGAACATCAAAGAACAAACGCCAGCGCGACGGCAAACACAATCGTCGGCAGGAGGTTTGCAACCTGAATACGCTTATCCCAGACGAGATTCACACCGACGCAGAAAACCAGAATCGAGCCGGTCAGCGAGAGGTTGGCTGTGGCCTGCGCGGTCATCACCGGCTGGAGGAAGCGGGCAAGGAGCGTGATAACCCCCTGAAAGACAGCAACCGGGATGGCGGAGAAGATGCACCCGCGCCCCATTGAGGCGGCCATGACCATGACGACAATTGCGTCGAGAATCGCTTTGGTGACAAGCAGCGAGATGTCGCCGAACAGACCGTCGTTGATCGCGCCGACGACGGCCATCGCTCCGATGCAGACGGTCAGCGAAGCGGTGAGAAATGCGTCGAGGAACTTCGAGTCGCCGTCGCTGCCGACTTTTTGGCGGAGCCAGACGCCGAATTTTTCAATCTTGCCCTCAAGATCGATGGCACCGCCGGTGACAGCGCCGAGAATGAAGCTCAAAATGGTCATCATGGTGCCCGTGGCGCCGAGTGCTCCATTTTGAATGGTGAGCATCTGCGACAGCGCGCCGGACACGCCGATGAACAGCACGCAGACGCCCATGGCCTGCATGAGCGCAGCCTGAATGCGCTGCGGCAGCGCGTTTTTCAAAAGCAACCCCAGCAGGCCGCCGCCGACAATGGCGCCGGTGTTGAGGATGGTTCCAAGGCCGATCATAAAATCCCTTCTTCCGGTAAGATACCAAGGGCAACGCCGCACAATTGCGCCGGATCTTTTTCGCCAATTCTTCGGTTCGAAAAGTTTGAAATACATACAGTATTCCTGCGCTTTTCGAGCCTTGACCTGACGAAAAATCTCTCGCCGAAGCTGCTTGCCGAATTGTGCAATGTTGCCCGAGCTATTATACCGCCGGGGGAGAGGAGATGCAAGACGAAACTCAGCGGGGCGAAATAGTCTTTTCGCCCCGCTGCCCGTCTGGTTTTTCAAACTGATCAAGTTTGAAAAACTGCTTGATTGAACGTGAAGGGGGCTCTTTGCCCCCTTCACGCCAGCGTGTCAAAAAAGCCTTTTTGCCCCGCTGCCTGTCCAGCTTTTCAAACTTAAAAAGTTTGAAAAACTGCTTGATTGAACGCGAAAGGGGCTTTTTGCCCCTTTCACTCTGAAGGTGAATTGCCCGCAGGGCAAGAGAAGCTGGCCTGGGCCATTCCCCGCTACTCTGTCGCAGAACTGCATTTCATAGTTTCTCGACAGTCTCACGTGAAGGGGGCTCTGTCGCGAAACTGCATTTCTTCGTTTTTTGACAGTCTCGAAACTTCGAGCGTTTTTGCCAGCGCGAGCAGCGCCTCCCGCCGGTTGTCCTGCGGCGAGGCCAGCACGTGCTCGAGCAGCGCGTGGAGCATTTGGCCGACCGCGGCGCCGCACAGCTCCGGGAAATCGCGTCCGCTGACCGCGAGAGCTTTCAGGCTGACGCACTCGCCGGAGGTGAGAATTTCGGAAACGGCGCCGGTCTGCTCCATGGAGGCAAGCAGCGCTGCAAGCTCCGTGCCTTCCGCCGCAATCAGCCGCTTCCAAGCGAGCCGGCCGCGCCCCGGAGACCAATGCTCCCTTGCGGACTGACAGAGCTTGACAAGATTCGACGGCAGACGGAACGCGTGATAGTCCAGCGCGGGGAGCAGGATGCCAAGGCCTGCCCAGCGTGCGGATTCCGTTGCGGGGAGACCGGAAAGCCATGTGAGATCATAGCGTCCGGACAGGCCGCAGGAGCGCAGAAGGCCGGTCTCGATCATGGCGGAAACCCACTGCGGACGCGGCGAGAGCAGCGTCCTGGTTACCTCGGCGGTAATCCGCTCGCGGGAGAGCCGGTCGCAGAGCGGCGCGCAGCGCAGCAGCGCCGCCCAAGTCTCAGGTTCAATCGAAAATCCGAGCTGCGCGGCGAAACGGCAGGCGCGCAGCATCCGCAGCACATCCTCACGGAAGCGCTGCTCCGGTTCGCCAACGCAGCGCAGCACCTTGGCGGCGAGGTCGGCCCGGCCGCCGTGGTAGTCGACAATGCGGCCATCTTGCGCCATGACCATGGCGTTGACCGTAAAGTCGCGCCGGGCGGTGTCCTCGCGCAAGCTGCGGACAAAGCGGACGCCGTCCGGATGGCGGCCGTCGTGATAGCTGCCGTCGGCGCGGTAGGTCGTGACCTCGACGGACTGATTCTGCGCAAGCACGGTGACAGTGCCGTGCTTCAGACCGGTGGGAACCGTCTTGGGGAACAGCGCGATCACCTGCTCCGGCAGGGCAGAGGTTGTGACATCCCAGTCGTGCACGGGGCGGCCAAGCAGCGTGTCGCGCACGCAGCCGCCGGCATACCACGCTTCAAAGCCGGCAGCTTGCAGAGTATCCAGAACGGTATCGGGCCGCATGACAGGCTGTCCCTCCTTTTTTCCTGGGGTGTAGCTGAAAGCTCCCAACGCACCCGGACAGTGGGTCTTTTTGTGGTGCGCTGCGTCATGTTTC
>CAKUJA010000060.1 GCA_934661135.1 uncultured Oscillospiraceae bacterium | reverse complement strand
TCATCAAGATAGCGTGCGGCGCGTAGCTGAATTGCGTGAGGTGACTAGGGGCGGGCAAACAAGACCAATTCAATGAGTTGTTACATGATGGCGGCATGGAACGTACGCCCGGTTTTGGAATTTCTCTTTCTTTTCTTCACCGGGCGCGGCGATTCTTTTCTTTCTCCGAAAAGAGAAAGAAAAGAATGGGGGCGCAAATGTTCTCCTTTTGGAAAAGCAAAAAGAAAATGCCGTCAATTCCTCTTTTCTGAAGGAGAACCGAAAACAGGCTCGCAAACGACATTTGCGCACCATTTCCATTGTCCCTGCATAGAATACTTGGAATTGAATACAGGGAGGGATGACCCTTTGGCCAGTCTGGGAACCATCGTTGTTCAAATCTACACCTCCGACGCCAAAATCCCCTTGCAGGGCGCCAGTATTGCCTTGACACGCCGCATGGCCGACGGTACGCGGGAACTGATCGCGTTCCGCCTGAGCAACTACGACGGCATGACGGAGCCGATTTCCATTGAGACGCCCCCGTTTGCCGACAGCCAGCAGTCCGGCGCGCAGTCGCAGCCGTTCACATCCATCGACATCGCTGCGGAGCTGCCCAATTACGGCCGTGTTGAGGTGCAGGACGCACAGATTTTCGCTAACACGCAGACGCTTCAACCCATGCGCCTGATCCCGATGCCCTCGCTGCCGAACAGCTACACCCGCACGCAGATCGTCACCGTCACGCCGCAAACGCTGTAAGGAGGTGCCGCCGTGCCAGTTGTCTATCCTGTCATTCCCGAGACCATCATCGTGCATCTTGGCGCACCGTCGTCGGCTGCCGAAAATGTCACGGTCTCCTTCCCGGACTACATCAAAAATGTCGTTTGCAGCGAGATCTATCCCACCTGGGAGCGCTCTGCTATCGTTGCCAACACGCTGGCGATCATCTCCTTTGCGCTCAACCGCGTCTACACCGAATACTACCCCAGCCGCGGATACAGCTTCAATATCACCAATTCCACCGCCATCGACCAGAAATACATTCAGGGGCGGAGCCTGTTTGAAAACATTGTCCAGATTGTCGACGAGATCTTCAACAGCTACCTCCGCTACGCCGGCTTTATCGAGCCGCTTGCCGCCAAATTCTGCAACGGCACAACCACCACCTGCGATGGTCTCAGCCAGTGGGGTTCTCAGTCTCTCGCGCAGGGCGGCGCCAGCGCCGAAGAAATCCTGCGCACCTACTACGGCGGCAACATCGAGCTTGTGCAAAACGTCCCCGTCGAGCCGGTCAGCAACTCCTACCCCGGCACGGCACTGCGCCGCGGTAACATCGGCCGCTATGTCTCACAGATTCAGGTCGAGCTCAACCGCATCTCGCAAAACTATCCCGCCATCCCAAAAGTCACGGTCGATGGCGTGTTCGGCGAAGCGACCGAGGTCTCTGTCCGCGCCTTCCAGTCCATCTTCTCGCTGACGGTCGACGGCATCGTCGGTCAGGCCACCTGGTACCAGCTCATTTTGCTCTATGTCGCCGTGCAGAAGCTCGGCGAGCTCCGCTCCGAGGGGCAGACGTTTCTCGGCTTTACCTGGGAATATCCCGAGTCCATCGAACCCGGCGAGCAAGGCGCCAAAGTCACGCACCTGCAATATATGCTCTCCGTCGTGGCCGACTTCATCCCGGAAATCCCCGCCCCTGCCATCACCGGCACCTACGACGAGCAGACCGGGCAGGCCGTCTCCGCGTTCCAGACCCACGCCGGCCTTCCGGCCACCGGCCGTGTCGACCGCCAGACGTGGGATGATCTCTACGGTCAATACAACGGCATCAACGTCACCGTGTTCGGCAGTGACGAGCTGTTCCCCTTCACCACCGCCGCGGGCGAAGCCGCCCCGGTCTTTGCGCGCCAGTCTACCGACCGCTATCAGGACTCGACCCGCTTCGTCCAATACCCCGGCAAACTGCTCCAGGCCGGAATGCGTGACTCGGAGGTGCCCCTATGAACGAACCGTCCTTCTACCTCGGCAAACCCATCCGCAGCCTGCAAACCATGCTGCGCGTCATTGCTGCCGCCGACCCCACGCTGCCCTCCATTGTGCCGGATGGCATTTACGGTTCCGACACCGAAGCCGCAGTCCGTGCGTTCCAGCGCCGCTACGCTCTGCCGCAAACCGGCGCAGCAGACCCGCAAACATGGAACAAGGTGGTCGACGTGTTTGCCGCAACCGAAGCGCTGGTTTTGCCGCTTTCGCCGCTCCACATCCGCTGGCAGCCCCATCAGTCCATCACCCCCGGCCAAAATAACCTACATCTTTTCCCGATTCAGGCCATGTTTTCAGCTCTTTTCCTTCGTTTTTCAAACTTTTTGCCAATTTCCGTCACTGGCATCCACGATCCGCCCTCTGTTGCCGCAGTGCAGCGCTTCCAGCAGCTTTGCGGCTTGCCGCAAACCGGCGCGATCGACCAGCTGACGTGGCGCTGTCTTTGCGGTCTCTATGCGCTTGCCAGCGGCGACGGCGATCTTCCCGCAGCGGCAGCAGCCGCAGACTGACTATCTTTTTTGCGGCATCTCTGCTATAATAGATTTTAATCAATGCAGAGAGGAAGCAAAGTATGGGAGCGTTTTTGCCCATTTCCAAATCAGATCTGAAACGGCGCGGCTGGACGCAGTGCGATTTTGTCTACGTCATCGGCGACGCCTATGTCGACCATCCCTCGTTCGGCCACGCCATCATATCCCGCGTTCTGGAGGACGCGGGATACAAGGTCGGCATCATCAGCCAGCCGGACTGGAAAGATCCGGCGTCAATTTCCGCGCTTGGCCGTCCGCGGCTTGGCTTTCTCGTCATGGGCGGCAATATGGACTCGATGGTCAACCATTACAGCGTCTCCAAGCGCCGCCGGAGAACCGATGCTTATACGCCCGGCGGCGTCATGGGGAAGCGCCCCGACCGTGCCGTGACGGTCTACTGCAACCTCATCCGCCAGACATACCGCGATGTGCCAATCATCATCGGCGGCATTGAAGCCAGCCTGCGCCGTCTGGCGCACTATGATTATTGGTCGGACAAGCTCCGCCGCTCCGTCCTGCTCGATTCTCAGGCCGATCTTCTGATTTACGGCATGGGCGAGCGCGCGATTGTTGCGTTGGCCGATGCGCTGAATGACGGACTGGACGTCCACGACATCACCTACATCGACGGCACCGTGTTCCGCACCCAGCAGCCGCCCGACGACCTCCCGGCGATCACGCTGCCGTCCTTTCCGGCCATGCAGTCGGATAAGACCGTCTATGCCAGGAGCTTCTATCTGCAATACCAGAATACCGACCCCTTTTCGGCCAAACGGCTCATCGAGCCATACGGCGACCGGGAATTTGTCGTACAAAATCCGCCGCAGAAGCCGCTCACACAGGCCGAAATGGATCACGTCTACGACCTTCCCTACCAGCGCACCTACCATCCGCGCTATGAAGCGCTCGGCGGCGTGCCGGCAATCTCCGAGATCAAGTTCAGCCTGACGAGCTGCCGCGGCTGCTTCGGCGCGTGCAATTTCTGCGCGCTGACGTTCCATCAGGGGCGCATCATCCAGTCCCGCTCACAGGATTCCATCGTCCGCGAAGCAGAATCGCTCACGCACGAGCCGGACTTCAAGGGATATATCCACGACGTCGGCGGCCCCACGGCGGATTTCCGTCAGCCGGCCTGCAAAAAGCAGCTCACAAAAGGCGCCTGCCAGACCCGGCAATGCCTGTTCCCCACCCCCTGCAAAAACCTGATTGCCGATCATTCCGACTATCTTGCCCTGCTGCGCCGCCTGCGTAAGCTCCCGGGCGTAAAAAAAGTTTTCATCCGCAGCGGCATCCGCTTCGACTACCTGCTGGCCGACCCCTCCGACCTATTCTTCAAAGAGCTTGTCCGCTACCATATCTCCGGCCAGCTCAAGGTTGCGCCGGAGCACGTATCCGACGAGGTTCTGCGCTACATGGGCAAGCCGCGCCACGCGGTCTATCAGCAATTCGTCCGCAAATATCAGGACTTGAACCAGAAAGAGCACATGGATCAGTATGTCGTGCCCTATCTGATGTCGTCCCACCCCGGCTGTACTATGCGCGAGGCAGTAAAGCTCGCCGAATACCTGCGCGACATTAACCACCAGCCGGAGCAGGTGCAGGACTTCTACCCCACCCCCTCCACGCTCTCGACCGTCATGTATTACACGGGTCTTGACCCGCGCACGATGCAGCCGGTCTACGTCCCGCGCGACCCGCATGAAAAGGCCATGCAGCGCGCGCTGATGCAGTATAAAGATCCAAAAAACTATAATCTTGTGCTCGAAGCGCTGACCATCGCCGGCCGCTCCGACCTCATCGGCTACGATTCCAAATGCCTGATCCGCCCGCCGCGCAGCACCGGCGGAAAAGCAAAATCCCCCGCCGCGCAGCAGAAAGGCGCTCCCAAAAAGGCCGCGCCAGCAAAAAAGCCTGTTGCCAGGCGCAGCCCGCACGGACGCAGATGATCGTTTCGTTGTCCTTTGGAACCCATCGCTTCCTGCGTCTTGTCGGGGCGGACGACCCTGTCCGCCCGCTTTTTCCGGTTTCCTCTGCACCCAAAGAGAACGTCTTTTTGAACCCATTCTTTTCTTTCTCCTGCCGAGAAAGAAAAGAATAGGGGTGCAAACGCGTTCTCCTTCTAAAAGAGAAGCCGTCATCCCGCCTGTACTAACCCACCCTCTCCCCTCATATAGTGTTCCAGACGAACAAAACGAGGTGGAAACATGGAACATACAGGCAATCAAATCACCCTTTGCGGCACGCTGCGCGCGCTGCCGGAATTTTCTCACAGCAATCACGACCGGCGCTTTTTCCGCTTTGAGCTTGAGGTTGAGCGTCTGTCCGGCACGGCGGACATTCTGCCGGTCATCGCCGCAGAGGACGTGCTTCTCGCGGCAGACCTGTTCGCGGGCGGGCGCTTTCTCGTCACCGGGCAAATTCGCTCGTTCAATTCCCGCGCCGAAACCGGGCGGCGGCTCATTATCTCCGTCTTTGCCGAAACCGTCACCACAACCGAGCGGCCGCCGGAAAACGACGTCACGCTCGCCGGCTCCATCTGTAAGCCGCCTGTTTTCCGCCGCACGCCGCTTGGCCGCGAAATCTGCGACGTGATGCTGGCCGTGCCGCGGATGTACCGCCGAACCGACTATCTCCCCTGCATTCTCTGGGGACGCACCGCGCAGTGCGCCGCAGAGCTTCCCATTGGTACGCAGATTATCATCACCGGCCGTCTGCAAAGCCGTGGCTATGTCAAGCTCCTGCCCGAAGGCGCGGAGGATCGCGTCGCCTACGAAATTTCCGCCATGGGCATGGAATTTCCGGAAGAAATTGCATGATTTCCGCAACGTTCCCCGCTCTTTTTCGTCTGGATAGATAACCAACGAATGGAAAGGGGAACTCTGCCATGAAACATCGCATTCTTGCCCTTGCACTGAGCCTGCTCCTGCTGGCAGCGCTTCTGACCGGCTGCACAGCCGGCAGCAAAAGCCTTTCTGCCGACACCGCTTCCAGCAGCGCAGCATCCGCTGATTGGAATGCGGAACCTGCCGCCGACGCCTTGCTCTATGAGCAGTCCGCTCCGGAAGAAGCGGAAATGGCATGGGATGACGCGGCGGACACCGGCTTCACAACCAGTACCGCAGAAAATGCGGAGTTGGACGCGGGTGACAACCAGTCGCTCTCCGACTATACGGCCAAGCTCATCTACTCGGCCAATATTTCCGCCGAAACAACCGCCTTTGACGATGCCGTTGCCCGCATTGAAGCCATGGTGAAAACCTATCAGGGCTTCATCGAGCGCTCCGACGTCTACGGCAGCACCCGCTACCGCGACGACGGCACGACCACCGTGGTCGACCGCCACGCAAGCTACACGCTCCGCATCCCGGCGGATCAGTTTGAAGCCTTCCTCTCCGAAACCTCCTCCGTCGGCAATGTGCTCTCCGTCAACCGCTATGTTGAGAACGTCACCTCGACCTACACCGACTACGAAGCGCGCCTTTCCTCGCTCCGTACGCAGGAGGAGCGGCTGCTGGCCATGCTCGAGAAGAGCGAGGATGTCGACAGTCTCATCGCGCTCGAGCAGCGCCTTGCCGACGTCCGCTATGAGACCGAGTCTATCGAACGGAACCTCCGCAACCTCGATCTCCAGGTTCGCTACTCCACGGTCTCCCTTGAACTCGATGAGGTTGAACTCTACACGCCGACTGTCGCCGTACAGCGCACCTTCGGTGAAAAGCTGTCCGACGCGTTTTCCGACGGCTGGCGCTCGTTTGGCCGCAGTCTCCAGCGCTTTGTTCTTGATCTGACCGAGGCGCTCCCCACGCTGCTGCTTCTGGCCGTCTTAGCAGTGGTTATTCTTGTCCTTGTGCGCCGCTGCATCAAAAAATCCCGCGCGAAGCGCGCCGCCAAGCAGGCGCCCTCCCCGCAGGACGAGCAGAAATAATACCGTGCGTCCCCCGGAAGGATCTCCGGGGGACGCACTTTTTATGATGGTTCTTCCCAAAACTGCCGAAACGCCGTCGGCAGCGAAATATCGTGCGCAAACCGTTCCGCGTCGACCCATGTGAACCCTTCCGCCGCTTCCGCGCAGTCCACGCGGTAGCAGCGCATCTGCCACTCCACATGGGTAAACACGTGCGTCCGCTCCGTCTGCCGCCGCAGCTCCATCGGGCGAAGCCCCCAGCGCTCAAGCTGCTCCAGCGCATCCTGCGCTTCCAGTATGCCCTCCGCATTCGGCAGCTCCCAGAGCGACGCCAGCAGTCCCTTCGGCGGCCGCTTGCGCACCGCCGTCTGTCCGCCGCAGGTCAGCAAAAAAACCGTTTTCTCCTCCCGGCGGCGCGGCTTTTTCGCTTCCTTCACCGGGATTGTCCGCCAGCGATCCCCCTCCCGGCTCCGGCAGAGCTCTGCCACCGGGCAGAGCTTGCAGCGCGGCGCGCCGTTTGGCGCGCAAACCGTCGCCCCCAGCTCCATGAGCGCCTGCGTAAACGCGGCGCACTGCCCTTCCGGGTAGATCGCCGCAAGCGCCGCCGTATAATCCCTTTTGACCTCCGGCCTTGTCACAGGCCGCTCGTCCGCCGTCAGCCGCGACACCACCCGCAGCACATTTCCGTCCACCGCTGGTGTCGGCATTCCGAAGCAGATCGAGCAGATTGCGCCCGCCGTATAGTCCCCGATCCCCGGCAGCGCACGAACCGCTTCATACGTCCGCGGAAACTGCCCGCCGTGCTCCGCCATGATCCGCTGCGCAGCCTTTTGCAGATTGCGCACGCGGGAGTAATAGCCGAGTCCTTCCCAGAGCTTTTGCAGCCGGTCGGGGTCACAGGCCGCCAGCGCCGCAATGTCCGGCAGCTCCGTCAAAAAACGCGTATAATATCCCCTGACCGCCTCCACACGCGTCTGCTGGAGCATAATCTCCGACAGCCACACGTGATACGGCTCCCGGTCACGTCGCCACGGCAGCTCTCGCCGGTTTGCCGCATACCAATCCAGCAGCGGCCGCACGATTTCCTGTTCCATGGGGCACTCCTATGCGCGCACGCGGCGAAACGCGAACGTCGCCGCAAAGTAGAGCGCCAGCAGCAGCGCGATCGTCGCGCCCGCCGAGCAGCCGAGGTAGTAGGCCAGAATCAGGCCTGCTACCGCGCTGACCAGCGCGCCGAGCACTGAAAGCAGATGGTACTGCCGCACATTTTTCGCCACATTGCGCGCCGCCGCGCCGGGCAAAACGAGCAGCGAGTTGATGACCATGAGTCCCACCCAGCTCATCGCCAGCGTCACGACCACCGCAATCACCACTGTGAAAAATGTCTCGTTGCGCGCGGTTTTCAAGCCGCGCGACGCGGCAAGCTGCGGATGGATCGCCGTCAGAATAAGCTGGTTCGACGCCAGCACCCACAGCACGACCACCGCCAGCAGCACCAGCGCCAGCGCGCCGATCTCGCCGGGCGTGACCGAGAGAATATCGCCAATCAGATATTTGTTGAACTTCGTAAAGCTGCCGCCGCCCATCGTGGCGATAAAAATGCCGAGCGCAACCGCCGTTGTCGAAAATACGCCGATGATCGTGTCCGCCGACTGGCTCGAGCGGCTGCGTACAAACGAAAACAGCAGCGCAAACGCCACCGCCAGTCCCACGGCCCACCAGATTGGGAATGCCGCGCCGCAGAGCACGCCGATCGCGATGCCGGTAAAACCGGAATGTCCGAGTGCATCGGAGAAGAAGCTCATCTTCCCCGTCACAATCATCGTTGAGAGCAGGCCAAACAGCGGCGCCATGACCAGTACGGCCAGCAGCGCGTTTTTCATAAAATTCATCGAGAGAAATTCCGCGCCGAATACGTCGCAGATCGCATACCACACGCTCATTCCGCGCCACCTCCCATGTGGAATGCCCGGGTGAACTCCTCCGAGCTGAGCACATCCAGCGGCGTTCCCTTCTTGACAATTTTACCGCCCGTCAGCAGCACCACGCGGTCGCAGTAGCGCGGCAGCATCGAAAAATCATGCGTCGTCATCAAAATCGAGAGGTCGTACTTCTTCCGAATCTCGTCGAGCATCTGCATCAGCAGCTCCATGCCCTCCACGTCGACGCCGGACAGCGGCTCGTCCAGAATCAGAATATTCGGCATCGGCTCCAGCGCCAGCGCCAGCAGCACACGCTGCAGCTCGCCGCCGGACAGCGTTCCGATCCGCTTGTCAATCAGGCTCTCGCCGTGCACGCGGCTGAGACATTCCGCCACTTTTTCGCGCATGGCACGCGTCGGCCGCAGGAAGGCCGGCCGCTTGAAGATGCAGCACGTAAACAGATCCATCACGCTCACCGCATCCGCCGGGTCAAACGCCGGGCTCTGCGGCACATAGCCGATCCGCAGCCGGTTTTCCTTGCCGTCCGCCGCGTGGAACGTGATGCTCCCCTCATATTCCCGCTGGCCGAGAATCGCGCGGATCAATGTCGACTTGCCCGCGCCGTTCGGCCCGATAAGCGCGACGAGCTGCCCGCAGTGCATATGCAGATTCACGTCCTCCAGCGCGGCTTCCGCGCCGAATTTCACGTTCAGATGTTCAATTTTCAGGCAGCAGGCGTGTTCACAGTCTCCGCCGTTCGGGTGTTTGAATGGTATCATCCCAGCGCTTCCTTTATCGTGTCAATATTTTGGTACATCGCGGCCAAATAGTCCGCCGTTCCAATGGCCGTGTCCAGCTTGTATACCGCGCAGCCGGTCTCCTTTGAAACAAGCTCCGCCGCGTCCGCCGTGCCGTTTGTCTCGGTGAACACCGCCGGAATCCGCCGTGTCTCCAGCAGCCGGATGATCTCCTCCAGCTCTTGGGCAGACGGCTCGCTCCCGGCCTCGATCTCCATCGCCGCGGCCAGCTCCAGGTCAAACGCGCGGGCAAAGTAGGCAAAGCCGTCGTGGAACGTCACAAGCTCCCGGCAGCCGAGCGCCGCAAGCTGCTCCTCGCCGTAGGCTTGCAGTGTGCGCAGCTCCGCAATCCAAGTCTCCGCGTTCCGTGCAAACAGCGCCTTCTGCGCCGGATATGCTTCCGCCAGCGCCGCTTCCACGTTCTGGGTCATGGCGATCATATTCTCCGGTGAAAGCCAGATATGCGGATCTGATTCCCCTTCTTCCCCGGGCAGCAGCGCCACGCCTTCCGACGCGTCGACCACGGTCTCACAGCCGGCCAGCGCGTCGCCCATAAACTCCTCCAAGCCTGCGCCGGAGAGCACCACCAGCTTCGCCTGCTCCACCGTTTCCATCTGCGCCACCGAGAGCGAGTAGTCGTGCAGGCAGGAAACCGGCTCTGAGATCAGCGTTGCGACTGTCAGTCCGCTTCCCTCCACGATTGCCGAGACCATCTGTGCCACCGGCGCGGTCGTCGCCAAAATATCCGCCTTGTCCGCCCGCTGCTTTCCCGCACAACCGGAAAGCAGGCAGAGCGCTGTCAAAATCATTGCAATAATTCGTCGTTTCATGTTGTTCTTCCTTTGTATAAATCTCTTTTTATTATAGCAAACCCTGTCAAGTAACCGATGATTCAATCAGTCACTCAAGCAGTCATACTTTCTCCTGTTTTGCGGATACTACCGGAGAAAGGATGATGACATGATGGACTTTATGAACACGAAAACCTGCCGCTGCCTCGCACAATCCTTCGCCGGGGAGTCACAGGCGCGCACCCGCTATACGCTCTATGCCGCAGCCGCCCGGCAGGAGGGATGGGAAGCGCTGGCGCGCCTGTTCGAGCAAACGGCCGCGAATGAGCTGGCGCACGCCGAGCAATTCCTGCTGGCGCTGCAAACGCACGGCGAGCAGCCAATCGAAAACATCGATCTTGCCGCCGGCTTCCCATTCACGCTCGGCGTCACGATGGAAAACCTGTTTGAAGCCGCGCACAGCGAGGAACAGGAATTTACCACGGTCTACCCCGCCTTCGCCGCCACCGCCCGGGATGAGGGGTTCTCGGACGTTGCCGCGCTCTGGACGCAGATCGCGCAGATCGAAGGACTCCACCGCGACACCTTCCGCGAAGCATACAGCCAGATGCAGACCGGCCACCTCTACCATAAGGAGCAGCCCATTGTCTGGCGCTGCGCCAACTGCGGCCATATCATGCTGGCAAACGAGCCTTGGCAGAGCTGCCCGGTCTGCAAAAAAGGGCGCGGGTGGGTCGAATGTGAGCTTCCGGCGCGCGCATTGCCGCAGCCGGGTTGACCGCTCAGCGCGGCGTTACGCCGTCGAGCCGCACAAACTCGCTGCGCACAAAGCCGAACAGTCCGTCGTACTCCGCCGTGAGCCAGCCGTTGTAGCTGCCCCAGACTGTGATATGTTCCCCGTTTGGAATCCGGCGCAGAATCTCCGCGTCGAGCGTCGGATACGCGCGCAGGTTCAGCGCGCCGGATTCCAGGCTCACCGTCCCGCCGATGCGCTCCGTCGGCGTCAAAAACGGCAGTCCGAAGTATTCGCAGACCGACAGGCTGATCGCCGCCGCAATCGGCTCGGCATTGCCGGTGATCCACGCCTCATCCTCCAGATTGTCGTGGTAGCCAAGCTCGCAGAGCACCGCGGGCGCACGTGTCCGGCGTACCTCTCCGATGGTCACCGTCGTCAGCGCGCGCACCTTCTCCGGCAGCGGGTAGATCGGCTTCAGGTTGTCGACCAAAATCGACGCCATCCGCAGTCCCGCCTCGCTGACCGGACTATAATAGATGTCGATCCCGCGCGTCCTGCCCGCGGTCGCCTCCGGTGACGCATTCGAGTGCAGCGCCAGATGGAAGTCATACTGTCCCGCGTTGGAATCCCGGATCGACTGCGCCGCGCTCCCGTTCGGGTTATTGCGCGTGAAGTTGATGCCGGACGCACGCAGATACGGCTCCATCTCGTCGGCGATGCGGTTCATCCAATATTGCTCGTTTCCGTTGGTCACATAGGGGTTGAAGTCCTGCGTAGAAGGACTCAAGAACAGAAATGGCATACAATTCACCTCTCCTTAGTTTCTAGTTTATGCAAAACCGGAATTTTTGTTTACAGCAGTGCAAAATCGTGATAGGATATTTGCTGAAAGACAGAGGGAGAGAGCGTATGCAATACATTGTTCTGGATATGGAGTGGAATCAGGCCTGGCCGGGCTCCAGCGCGGCGCGGCAGCCGCTTCCGAGTCCGATGCGCGGCGAGATCGTGCAGATCGGCGCCGTGCGCATGACAGAAGATCAAACAGTCGGTGACGAATTTCAGGTTCTAATCCGGCCAAAATACTTCAAAAAGATGAACAGCAAAGTCGCCAAGCTCACCGGCATCCGCGACAGTGTCCTGCGGGAGCACGGCATTCCGTTTGCCGATGCCATTGCGCAGTTCCGCGCATGGTGCGGCGAGGATCTTGTCATCCTCACCTGGGGCTTTGACGACATTTCCGTCCTGCGGGAAAATCTGGCCGTGCACGGCATGGACGCCGCCTGGACAAGCCGCTGGTACAATGCCCAGCTCATCTTCAACGCCCAGACCGACGGCTCCAGCAACCAGAAATCGCTGAAAACCGCGCTGGAGCTCATGCAGATTGAGCCGTCCCGTCCCGCGCATGACGCGCTGGGCGACGCCTACCACACCGCGCTGATCTGCGCGCGCCTGCGGCTGACGGAGGGCATCGCCACCTACGAGCAATCGCTGCACGACCACGAAAACGGCTTCCACGGTGCCGAGCTGCCAGGGTGCATCTCCCGCAGCGTCCACCACGGCTATGCCGATAAGACGCAGCTTCTCGCCGCCATGAGCGGCCGCGAAAACCGCTGCCCGGTCTGCGGCTGTCCTATGCGCGCCGGCAAATGGTATCCGCAGCCCGGCCGCCGCTATTTTGCGATGGCCTCCTGCCCGGAGGACGGCGAGTTTTACCTCCGCGTCCGCATCGTCCCCGCCGACGACGGCACGCTCAAGGCCAACCGTCTGGTCTACGAGCCGAGCGACGCGCTGAACGAAACTTATCAAAAGCTGGCCGCCGCGCCGAAGCGCCGCCGTCCGCGCGCCCGCCGCAAAAAAAGCGCGTCAAAGCCCATCGTCTAGGGTGTATCCAAAGTCTCCCCGGTATGACCTCCGTCACACCGGGGAGACTTTTTCCGCAGCAGTTCATCCCCAACCGCACCCAGGGATACGCCTTTTTGAATCCATTCTTTTCTTTCTCTGCCAGAACGTTTTGCGCCCCCATTCTTTTCTTTCTCTTTTTGAGAAAGAAAAGAACCGCCGCGCACGGTGAAGAAAAGAAAGAGCACTTCCGAAACCGAAACCACTCCCCGTGCCGCCATCGCGTCAGAAGAAACTCGCTGCATTCCGTTTCCGGCTAACGCCGAAAACTGCATATTCGCTCCTTCCTTCTTCCTTTCCAATCCGCAACCGCTCCGCTGGGTTGCAGATTGGTTTTTCGCTGTCCTTCCCACGCCGCACGCTATCTTGATGATGGCGGTCAGGCAACATCCTACGGATACGGTACCACCTTACATCCTACACTGCACCCGTAGGGGCGG
>CAKUJA010000059.1 GCA_934661135.1 uncultured Oscillospiraceae bacterium | reverse complement strand
TACAGGTTAATACAGTTGTCGCAGTAACCGCCTGAACTCCTTAAGTGAATAGGTGAACCACCCCACCAACCGCTCTAGTTTTTAAGTTTCACTAAAATGTTATAGCAAGAGTAGTCATTCAGCGCTCTGTATGTCGACCACAGCACAAAGATTCTTCATAACCACCGTGCTATAACAATTTTAGCGTAACTTTACAGTAGCGAACAGATTACTTGGTAATCGTCCAGTTTGCACCAGCCAGGATCAGTGCAGCGCTGTCCAGAGCCAGAACGGATGCGAGCGTATCGCCATCAGCACCGGTGTAGGTCTGCAACGTTCTGATGCCCGTCGCCGGATTGGTGGTGTAGTAAGTACCAGTAACACCGGTAATACCAGTAACGCCAGCAGCAGTCAGGCCGGAAGTGAGCTGGCCAACAGTCAGGTTGTTGCTCTTGACAACGACCTGCTTCAGAGTCGCGTTGTAAGCGTAGGAGCCGTCAGCAGCCATTTTCCAGTCATCGGTGTTGGTGTTGGTGTTGCCACCATTCAGAAGATCGATGACATAGATCTTGCTAACGTTGTTGTCAGCAGCATCATCAACGAGGACATAGACGAGCTTATCAGTCATATTGACAGACAGATCGCCGATGACCTTAGTAGCATTGGTCACGTTGAAGCGAGCACCGCCGCCCAGAACAACGCCGCCTTCCACGCCGTACGGCATGGTAGCATCAGTCAGCTTGGAAGCACGAGCCTTCGGAGCGTTAGTCGGATCATACGCCTGGCCGACACCGGTGATCTCAACTGCATCAGTTGCAAAGCCGTTGGTGTAGGTGACATAGAACAGCTTGCCGGTATTCGTATTCGCAGTCAGCGTGGTAAGCAGCGCACGACCCGCTGTGTTGTCAAGAATCTTGAGGGTAGCAACGGAACCATCTTCAGCCGGGATCGGCAGAGTGATTTCGTAGTACTTGACACCGCCGTTGTCCTTCAGGACAGAGCTATAAGCCTTGCCAGCGATCAAAACGAAGTTCCGAGTAGTAGCGTCGGTCGGCTCACCGATGATGTAGACATAGTCCGCAGCACCGTCAGCACCGTTGACATAGTCAACCTTGGCGCCAGCCTTGAAGCTCGGCATCTCGTTGAGACCAGTCTTGTAGGTGTAGGTGTAAACGCCGTTGACCTGAGTAGCAATCAGGAACTTGGTGGTAGCGTCGACGTAGATCGTCTTGCTGCCTGCACCAGTGATGACAGAATACTTGTTCAGGATGTAAGCGTTCGTCACTTCGGAGTGAACCTGAGTCTTGTCAGCAGCAGAAGTGTTCTCGCTGACCTCAGCCAGAGCGACAGTGCCGTCGGCCAGAGTGTTGAGCTTGAACAGGTGACCAACAACGATGTCCTCGTTGGCAGCCTTGTGCGCAGGAGTATTCTGAGCAGTTTCATTTGCGTCAGCGTTGGTGGAAATATACAGCTTGCCAGCAACATCGCCAGAAGCCGGAGCGAACGTCATGTTCAGGTTGGTCTGGTTGTCGCTATAAGCCGGGATGTAAGCCTTGGTAGCGCCAGTGGTAGTCGCAGTCGAAGCAGCGGTCAGAACATCGACGGAGGAGACAGTCACAGTGTTGGTCGTGTCATCCATGTAACGGACGGTGGCCATAGCCTTACCGGAGCCGTTGGTGCCGTCGTTGACCCACCAGATGGAGGTCACGATGCCATAGCTGTAAACGGTAGCGATGGAGGTGCTGCCGATCAGGTTGCCATAGGAATCCATGAACCAGGTGCGCTTAGCAGTGGAAGTCATCTGATCGTTGCCGAGCAGGAACTTCAGAGCATCGTCGTAGGTGGTACCTTCAACGGTGTGCTTGCCAGCGTTGTACCAAATCACGGACTGAGCACCCTCAATAGAGGTAGCCTTACCAGCGATTTCAGCATAGAGGATCTCGTTGGTTGTCGTTCCAGCCTTGTAGGAAACGAGACCGGAGTTGTTGCGGTTGTCAGCGACAGTGATCAGAGTAGCAGTCTTAGCATTGACCAGGACATAGTCGCCAGCGACGTACGGGAAGTTCGTCGTGGAAGTAGTCATGAAGGGGTGGCCGTTAGCGTCGTCATAGACAACCATGGTCAGAGTAGCCGGGGTAATCAGGTGGCCGGCAGCATCCTTCTTAGCTTCGGTCACGCCGGTAACCTTTGCGAGGAAGGTGTCGATCATGACGATACGGTCGGTGTAGACCTCAGTCAGACGGCCCTGTGCGCCCAGCTTGTTGACCAGATCAGTTGCTTCAATGAGAGTGGAGAACTTGTTCTCAACGCCGTTGACATACAGATCATAGGTCTTTTCCTTCGCAATGCCAGCAGCCTTTGCGATGTCGCATTCGGTGACAGCAGTGTTGAAGGACTTGACGAGCTTGTCGGAATCGACGTACTCACCGAGAGTGGTCGTGCCCTTCTTCCAGGTGTGGGTCGGGCGGCCCCATGCATCCTGCGAGGCAGTCAGCGTCAGGCCGAAGCCAGCAGCCAGCAGAGTGTGGTTGTAGTTGTTCTGCGCGCCGTTCGGGGAAACGTAGACAGCAGCAGCGCTGGTCGCGTTGGTGACGCCCCAGGTCTTGGTAGCCGTGTTGTAAACCAGGTTGGTAACAGTCTGGCCATAGACAACGGTCTCAGCCTTCAGAGCGTTCAGCATGATCTGCGCAGCTTCGTCACGAGTCAGAGCAGCGTTGGCGTCCCAAGTGCTGGGCAGGCCAGCCATGAGGCTCTTAGCCTTGGCAAGCTCGAGGGTGTTGACAGCCCAAGAGGAACCGACAAGGCCTTCCTTGTTCTGATCGTAGCCGAGGACGACGAGAACCATCTTCAGGAACTCAGTGCCCTTGACGTTTGCGGTCGGCTTGAACTGGGTCGCGGACTTACCAGCGATGATACCAGCGCGGTAGCCGTAAGCGACATAGCTCTCGCCCCAGCGGCCCTTCTCGTCTGCGAAGGGGTTCGCAGAGGTATACAGGCTGCTGATGTCAGCAGACTTGTTGGCGAAGATGGCGATGATCTTGGCAGCCTCTTCGCGGGTGATGTTCTTGGCAGGCTTGTAGGTGTTGTCAGCCGGATAGCCTTCCAGAACCTTGATTGCGGACAGAACGTCGACTGCTTCAGTATACTTGATGTCAGCAGCGTCCTTGAAGTCCGCGGTGGCTGCGCTGGCGACGGTTGCGAAGCTCAGAAGCGTTGCAATCGCGAGCACCAGCGCAAGAACCTTTTTGAAGTTCTTCATGGTGAATTCCTCCTGTTAAATTTTACAGCGCGCAAGCGCCCTGTAATGATGGCATCATCATAATCCATCTGCCCCAAAACGTCAAGACCTTCCGCCCCTTTGTAATTTAGATGTAACATTCGCGGCCGCGGAAGCCCGCGGATTTCATCCGCCGCAGACGCCGCGTCCCCTTCGGCGCGAAAAATGCCCGCCGGTTCCCGGCGGGCATCATTTCTGTCCTTTTATTCGTTTTCCAGCGCCATCATCTTGTCAATCCGCCGCTGGTGGCGCTCGGCATGGGAAAATTCCGTGTCCAGCCACGTATCCACGATTTGCAGCGCCAGCAGCTCCCCGGTCACGCCTGCGCCGACGGCCATCATGTTCGTGTCGTTGTGCTCGCGCGTCATCCGCGCCGACATCAAATCGCCCAGCAGCGCGCAGCGCACGCCCTTCACCTTGTTCGCCGTGATCGACACGCCGATGCCGGTCGTGCACGTCAAAATGCCGCGTTCGCACTCGCCCGCGGCCACCGCCTTCGCCGCTGGTGCGGCAAAATCCGGGTAATCGCAGCTCGTCTTGTCGTAGCAGCCGAAGTCCTTGACCTCAAAACCCCGCTCCGTCAGGTGGCTCTTGATCTTCTCTTTCAAATCGTATGCGCCGTGGTCGCACGCAAGGGCAATTTTCATTGTGTCAGCTCTCCTTGGTTTTGTTTGATTTGATTATAGCCGGTTTCCCCCCGCATTGCAAGCGGATTTGAGCCTGTCGAAACGGCGAAAAGACTTTTTCGACACGCTGAAAAATCGCGGCTCAGATGAGCCGCGATTTTCCGGATTTCAATTACTTGATGTTGCCCTGCATCGTGAGGGTCGTGTTGGTGACCTCCGGCGTCACGGAGGTGTCGTTGGAAACGGTGATTTCACCGCTATACATCTTCGCAACCAGCGCCTTGTAGTCGTCCTGCGTGAAGTTGTCGTCCCACTGCGTGCTCTCCATCGGGATCTGCACATAGTTCAGCGTGGGGTCGTCGCCGGAGACAAGGCCGAGGGTCTCGATCTTGCCAACGTAGTCTGCCCACTTGCCGTTGAGAATGACGTCGGTCAGCGCGTCATAGGTAGCCGGGTACAGACCCTTCATGGCGGAGGTAACGGTCAGGTCTTTGTATTCGTCGCCGCCGGCGTAGTTGGCGATGACAGCAGCCTGGTCAACGTCAACGCCGATGACCTTCGCGCCGTCAACCTTCTTCGCCGCGTCAACTGCGGAGCCATAGATGCCGCCGCCGCAAGCGAACACAACCTGCGTGCCGCCCTGATACCAGACGTCCATCGCAGCCGTGATTTCGGGGTCGGCGGAGAACTGGTTGCCGTAGACATAGTTCAGCTCAACCGTCTTGTCAAGCTCCTTGGCAGCGGCGTCAACGCCCTGCACAAAGCCGTAGCCGTAACGCACAACCGCGGGAACCGCCATGCCGCCGAGGAAGCCGAGCTTCTCGTAGCCGAGCTTGACAGCCGCATAACCAGCCATGTAGCCGCAGAGTTCTTCCTGATAGATCGCGCAGTAGACATTGCTCATGTCGACGTAATCTTCCAGGTTCCAGTTGTCGGGGTTGTAGTCGTAGGTCTCGCCCGCAGCCGCAACGCCCGCCTCGAGCAGGTCGCCCTTGCCAACGTCGAGCGCGATGAACTTGACGTCCTTGTATTCCGGAGCCGCTTCGACAATCGCGCCGCCGAAGGCGTAGCCCGGCATAACGATGACGTTGTAGCCCTCGTCAACAGCCTTTTCGATCATGGCAACACGGTCGGCCGTGTTGTCGCCGGCCGGCTTGAAGTAGTTGAAGTCGATGCCGTTGGCCTCGCAGAACGCCTTGCAGGCTTCATACGTGGTCTGGTTGAAGGACTGGTCGGTGATGTCGCCGTAGTCGGTAATCATAGCGACGGCATATTCCGCGTCGCCGGTCTCCTCGGCCGGCTCGGTGGTGTTGTCTGTCTCGTCGGTCTTTTCAGTTTCTTCCGGCTTGGTGTCCGTTGCGGTGTTGTCCGTGCTGGGCGTCTTGTCTTCCGTGGTCTTGGAAGCGCAGGCGACCATGCTCAGAACCATCAGGACTGCCAGCAGCAGAGCAAGGATCTTTTTCATATTTCTTCCTCCATTTATTATTTGTGTGTCCGCGAAACGCAGACACCACAGGCGCGGCTTCTCAGCCGCATTTCCATTATGACACAGACCCTTTCAGAAATCAACTGTTTCTTCATTTGTTTGGAAATTCTTCACAAACCCGCTCCATGCTCCCTTTGCGGGGGTGAATGTCCCTGTCCGCCCGTTCCTGCAATCTTTCACAGCGCTCCCGTTTTTGTCCGTAGACGCCGATCCCCTCATCGTCCAAATCCAGTGTACGTACTAAATCCAAGCATATAAATTGCCATCGCGTATGTCGCAGCCATTGGCGTCGAAGACGCCTTACGGATGCGGGATATACAGGATTCCTGCCCTTTTTAACCTTTCATTTGTGCCAAAATCTCTCGTCGATCACGCTTGCCGATTGAAGCATCGGTTCCTTGTGGTGAAGCCCGGCAGTGTTCCTTCCGGAAAAATCGAGGAGCTTTTTATATCAGCCAGCGGTTGACCCAGGGAATCCTGGAGAGCAGAAGATAGAGACACGTGCTCAGTGCGCCGCAGAGGATGGCAACGGCTGGAATGGAAAGCGCCGGGAGCCAGTTTGTGCTCAGGCCGAGCGCATACAGAAGCCGAAGGACGGCAATATGGACGAGGTATATGCAGAACGAGGCGCGGGAGAGCCGTTCTGTGGCGCTGTTCAGACGGCGTGGCAAACGCGGCACGCAATGGACACAGAGGGAAAACATCCCGGCTGACATCAGGCATGGACCGGGCGAAAATCCCTCCAGGAATGGTGTTTTCAGCGTTCCAGCGGTTGCGGAGAGCCGCCAAGTTCCGGCGAAGCAGAGCACAAAGCCGACTGCGAACAGCAGCACGGAACAGCGTGCGGAAAGTGGGCGGCGCCGAAGCGCATCGCCGAGCACGGTGCAGCCAAGCGCACTCCACGCCATGGGGAGCGGCCATTGACGGACAATGCCGCCGAAGCTCTGAAGCAGGCCGAGCTGCCGGAGCGTGGGCAGTAAGACGCCAAACGCAAACCAGAAGCCGAGAAAATAGCGCATTGTTTTTGCGTCTGCGTGAGCTGTGAAAGTGCGTGTAAGCGGAAGCGCGGCATATGTAAGGAGAAGAACCGGGAGATAATAGAGATGCCCCTCATGCTGCCAGAGTAGCCAGTCATACAGTACACTGCGCAGCGCGGCAGGGTCAGTTTGGCTGGAAGTGACAAGACGAATGACCTTGTAGACTGCATCCCAGAAGAACAGTGCGAGCAGCATATGCGGAATGTTCCGCCGCCAGATGTGCGGTACGGTGAGTGGGCGGCTGCTGTCCAGAAGCAGTGCGCCGCTGCACAGGAGAAACAGAGGGACAGCTCCGCGTGAGATGCTGCCCCAGAAAAGGCCGGAGAGCCAGTGGAGGCTGCCGACTGTGCCGCAGCGAAGGCTGTCGCTTGCGGCGTGGATCAGAAGAACGCAGAAAATGGCAAGACATTTTGCACAGTCCACGGATTGGACGCGCGGCACTGCATGGCCGGAAGCCGGAACAGCGGTGTTCATGGCAGACCACCTTTCAGACATGGACGCGTATTTGGAATATACTTCGGGGGTATCAGCAGTGAAAGCAATATCTTCACAAAGGACGTTCCACTGGGGTCTGCTCCTCTTTCATGTGTCAGCCGCATCACGATTGAACTCAACAAGTCCAATATGGTGAAAGCCGGCTTGCTCTAAGCCTAAAGCAAGTCCGCCTGCTCCAGCAAAAAGCTCAATCGATGTATACATTCCAAAATAGTCCCCTTAAAACAGGATATTGTGTGAAAAGTATATCATAATTCAAATATATTTTCAATCTAAACCTCCCCTTATAAGTTCAGTCCGCCCCATCCTTCAGGAATGCAGGCAGAAAATATCTAGGGTGCATCTGAAAACTCAAACGCGGCAGAACGCCACGCAAAATGGCTTTCTGCCGCGTCAGCGTGTCAAAAAAGCCTTTTTGCCCCGCTGCCTGTCCAGTTTTTCAAACTTAAAAAGTTTGAAAAACTGCTTGATTGAACGCGAAAGGGGCTTTTTGCCCCCTTTCACTCTTTTCCCGCTACTCTGTCGCAGAACTGCATTTCAACGTTTTTCGACAGTCTCACGCGTTTGCCGCTCAGTCCCGGTCGGCCATATACTTTTTACCACTGAATCCATACGGCAGCAGCGCTTCCAGCGTCGCAGTCTCATAGCTGTCGTCGCCGCGCCCCATATAGATCAAAAACTCCGGCGCGCAGAATTCCTGCATCACCTGCCGGCAGACGCCGCACGGCGGAAAAATGTCCGTCACCACGCCGTTCTTCCCGCCGACCACCGCAATGCTCTCAAATTCCGTCTCTCCCGCGGCAATCGCCGTGAAAAACGCCGTCCGCTCCGCGCAGTTCGTCGGGCCAAACGCCGCGTTTTCAATGTTGCACCCGAGATAGACCTTGCCGCCCTTTGTCAGCAGCGCCGCCCCCACCTTATATCCGGAATAGGGCACATACGCGCGCTGCATTGCCTGCTTCGCCAGCTTCACCAGCTCGGTTGGCGTCATGCTTCTCCCTCCTATACCAGCTCCGCCGCAAAGCTGTGTCCCGGCGTCTCATAGGGGACGTCCAGCAGCTCCGCTACCGTCGCCGCGATGTCGCAAAATCCGGCGCGCGTCCCAAGATTCACCGGCTTGGCCGCCTTGCCCAACGCAATCATCGGGACGTACTCCCGCGTATGGTCGGTATGCTTCAAATATGTCGGGTCACAGCCATGATCCGCTGTGATGATGACCATGTCCTCCTCGCCGAGCTTCTCCAGAAATCCCGGCAGCCATGCGTCAAATTCATGCAGCGCCGCGGCATATCCGTCCGGGTCGCGCCGGTGGCCGTAGAGCATATCAAAGTCCACCAGATTGACAAAGCAGAGTCCGCTGAACTCCTTCTCCGCATATTCCATCGTCTTGGCCAGGCCGTCCGTATTCCCGGTCGTATAGACAAATTCCGTCATCCCGCGCCCGGCAAAAATATCGTGGATTTTCCCGACTGCAATCATATCCTTCCCTGCCGCGGTGATCGCATCCAAAACGGTCTGACGCGGCGGCTCAATGGAGAAGTCGTGACGTCTTGGTGTCCGGCGGAACGGCCATTCGCCCTCAAACGGCCGGGCAATCACGCGGCCGACGCCGTGCTCCCCGTTCAGAATCTTTCGGGCGATGCGGCAGTAGTCATAGAGCTGCTCGTCCGGCACAATCGCCTCATGTGCCGCAATCTGGAATACCGAGTCCGCCGATGTATAGACGATCAAATCCCCGGTTTTCAGATGCTCCTCGCCGTAATCCTTAATGACCTCCGTCCCGGAATACGGCTTGTTGCAGAGCACGCCGCGCCCGGTCTGCTCGCAAAACGGCCGCAGCACGTCCTCCGGGAACCCATTCGGATACGTCGGCAGCGGCTTCTCCGACACAATTCCCGCAATCTCCCAGTGCCCAATCGTCGTATCCTTCCCGCGCGAACGCTCCTGCAATCTCGCCAGCGCCGCCTTCGGCTGCGCTGTCCTCGGCAGATAGTCCACTCCATCCAGATTTCCCAATCCGTAGGAGATCAGGTGCTCCATCGCAAACTTCGGCGACTTCGCGCATGCGCGCAGCGTATTTGCCCCCACATCGCCAAATTCTGCCGCATCCGGCTCCTCGCCGATCCCGCAGGAATCAAGCACAATCAAAAAAATCCGTTTCATGTTCGGCCTCCGTCAGCGTTCCAGCTTGACTGCGGTCTCCAGCGCCAGACGCATCATCTGCGTAAACCCGGTCTGCCGCTCGTCTGAGGTGGTAAATTCCTGCTTAAAAATATGGTCAGACACCGTGCAGATCGCCAGCGCCCGCTTTCCCGCGCGCGCCGCATTCATATAGAGCGCCGCAGTCTCCATCTCGACCGCCATCACGCCCATCTTCTTCCATGCGTTGTTCGCCTTCCATCCCTCCGGCATATCGCCGTCGTCGCCGTAGAACCGGTCGGACGACAGCAGATTGCCCACATGATAGGCCATCCCCAGCTTCTCCGCCGTTTCCACACACGTGCGCAGCATTCCATAGTCCGCAATCGGCGCAAAGATCCCCGGCAGATGGTACTGCGTCGCCCACGCCGAATCCGTGCACGCGCCCTGCCCGATCACAATGTCGCGCAGCTTGATGTTGTCCTGCAACGCACCGGTCGATCCAATGCGCATGATGTTCTCCACACCAAACACGGTGTAAAGCTCCCACGAGTAAATCCCGATCGACGGCATTCCCATGCCGGACGCCATCACCGAGATCCGCGTCCCCTTATACGTGCCCGTGTAACCCTGTACGCCGCGCACATTATTCACCAGCACCGGATTCTCCAAGAAATTCTCCGCAATAAACTGCGACCGCAGCGGGTCGCCGGGCATGAGCACCGTCTGAGCAAAATCGCCGGGCGCTGCCTTAATATGCGGTGTCGGATAATTTGCCATTTCAAACGCTCCTTTTCATTTTATAATAGTATCATACCCAAAAGCGCGGCAGGCCGCTGCCGCGCTTGTTTTTATTTTTCCGCTTCGAGCTTCTTGACGATTTTCACGACGCGGCTTGTGCCCAGACGCGACGCGCCCAACTCAATGAACTTTTCCGCGTCCTCCAGCGACGAAATCCCGCCGGCCGCCTTGATCTTCACCCCATTCGCCACGTGCTTTGCAAACAGCTCCACATCGTGGAACGTAGCGCCCGCCGTCGAGAACCCGGTGGACGTCTTGATGAAGTCCGCGCCGGACTTCGACACGATCTCGCACATTTTAATTTTTTCCTCGTCGGTCAGCAGGCAGGTCTCAATGATGACCTTCAGCAGCTTGCCCTCGCAGGCCTTCTTCACCGCGGAGATCTCCTCCAGCAGCGCATCCCACTTCTGATCCTTCACCCAGCCGATGTTGATGACCATATCGACTTCTTCCGCACCGTTGCGCACCGCGTCGGTCGCCTCGAAGCACTTGCTTGCCGTTGTCGAATAGCCGTTCGGGAAGCCGATGACCGTGCAGATCGCCAGCTTGCCGTCCACATACTCCGCCGCCTGCTTCACATAGGATGCCGGAATGCAGACCGAAGCCGTGTGGTATTTCATCCCATCGTCGCAGATCGCACGGATTTCCTCCCACGTCGCCGCCTGCGCCAGCAGCGTATGATCTACCTTACTCAGAATCTCGCTCAGTTCCATGGAGCAATTCCACCTTTCTGTGTTCTCTAATATAATCCTGATAGCACTTATGACACATGGCAATATAGCTATCGTTGCCGCCCAAAAAGACCTGACTGCCCTCGGTAATCACATATCCGTCCGCGTCAATCCGTGCGTTTACCGTTGCCTTGCGGCCGCAGTCGCAGATGGTCTTGATCTCGGTGATGGAGTCCGCCAGCTCAAACAGCCGCAGACTTCCGGGAAACAGCCGCGTCCGAAAATCCGTCCGCAGTCCAAAGCAGAGCACCGGCAGATTTTCCCGGTCAACCAGCTCGCGAAGCTGGTCGATCTGTGCCCCGGTCAAGAACTGGCACTCGTCTACAATGATGACGTCCACATCCGGCCGCTGCGCATAGAGTGTCCGAATGTCGCACTGCGGCGGAATTGCCTCGCACTCACTCGTCAATCCAATCCGGCTTTTCAAAAGGAACTGACCGTCCCGGTTGTCGGCAGATGGCTTTATCAGCCACACCTTCATGCCGCGTTCTTCGTAGTTATACTTGGTAATGAGCGCGGTTGCAGTCTTGCTGGAGCCCATCGCTCCATATTTAAAATATAGCTTGGCCATACGGTTCCCCTTTTCTTTCTGCGTGACACTACTCTTATTATACAGGAAAACTGGAAAAAGAAAAGCGATTTTCGGAAAGCGTAGAAAAAAGTCCACTTCTCAAAGACACGCGCCAGCCTTACTGATTCGGAAACTGGATCTGCTGCCGCACCGCTTCGGTCGCAAAAATGCGGCAGAGAGAATTCATTTCGATCTCGATCGTGCCCTCCCTCTTGCCGTATCGATATTTGTAGCCCGTACCGAAGTTCGATTGATCGTTTTCCGTGGGCTGCTCATAGCCCTGCACCGCGGATGTGATCTCCCGGTCATATGTGTCACCGGTGACGTAGGTGCCATTGTATCCGGTGTCCAGATACAGCACGCCGTCGACCATCACCATCGGGATCAAATCATATTGGACAGACTCTTCTTCCTGTTTGGCACAGCCAACGATGCTGAGCGCACAGATCAGTGCCAAAAGGATGGCCGCAACGGTTCTCGTGGTAAAGATCTTTTTCATTCATATCCCTCCTGAAATTCCATCCTGCGTTCAGCAGAACACCGTGTCCCAATTGTTCGTATAGAAAACCTCGCTGATCTCATCAGACGTGAAAACAGGCAGCATCTCCGAAAATCCATCGGCCAGCTCCTTCGATCGTTTCAGTTCCGAAAGCGGATACCAGAAAACGTCGCCCTCGGCAGACGAGCGCAGCTCCCCGGAAAATCGGCTTGCTACATACAAAAAGACGATAAACCGTTTCCCGTCCTGCTCTTTCTGGAACTCCTTGATCCCGCAGAGCTTCGGGTTTTCGATCGTAAGGCCCGTTTCCTCCCGGATCTCGCGAACCACGGACGGCGTGACAAATTCACCCTGTTCCACGTGTCCGCCGGGAAAATTCCATCCATGCCATGTGCGATCACCTTTTTTGTTCTGCACGAGCACATTTCCCTTCCCGTCGCAGACCATGCACATATTTGTAAGCTCGACTTCTTCCATTCTCGCCATCCGTGTGACCACCTATTTCTTTTCATGATTTTACCTTACTATATCATAAAAGGCAAAAAAAGAAAACAGCCCGCGATTGCAGGCTGCCGCGCGGCTCCGCCGCGTCGTCCAGCTTCGCAAGGGGCGGACGGCTCTGTCCGCCCTTTCCGCACTACGATTTCACCGCAGTTTTTCGTGAGATCGCAAAAACGCCCACAGAAATCAAAGAGCAAGCCGCCCTTGCGGACGGCTTGCTCAGTTCTCAATTTCAATATGCGCTAACCCATGTTCCAACATTCGGTTAATCAATTCATTCCGAGAATAATTCACCTCTGCTGCAACCTTATCGATGGCCTCCAATGTGTCTTCCCGAATACGAATCGTAATCACCCGGTGCCCATCCTCACCCTTGCGTTTAAGTTTCAGCGGTTCACTTGCCATCTAATCACCTCAATCTGTAGTACATTATAGAATGAGGTTGACAGTTATAAAATATTATATTATGGTGTAGTTAAGAATATCATAATATAATATACGGTAGGAGGTTTCCTATGATGTCTAATGAATTTGAAGCCGCTTTTGACGCTTTTCTGGAACATCAGACCTACGATTCCGCAGAAACCGCATTATTTTCTGTCGTCCGCGCAGCATTCACTGCCGGTTGGCTCGCCGCAGGCGGTACTGATGCTACAAACCTCAAAATATTCCGTCCTATTCCGCAAGAATAGCGGCATACCTTACGCCCTCGTTTCCTTTGGCGGCTCGACCCCATTTCCTTTTCTGAAGGAGAAAAGGAAATGGGGTCGAAATCTCCCGTTCTCCGAAAAACGAAAGAACAGAATGCAGCCAAAAAGTGCAAAAAGAAAGTAGCCCGCTTTTGCAGGCTACCTTCCAAAGTGTTGGCATTCCCTATTTTCCCGGCCAGTCACCCGGCAAGTATTTTCGGCGATCATGAGCTTAACTTCTGTGTTCGGGATGGGAACAGGTGGACCCTCATGCCAATCAACACCAACTATAAACTTAGAAAAGACAAAGACCTGCTTTTGCAGGTCTTTGTGTTGGCACTATCTATTTTCCCGGCCAGTCACCCGGCAAGTATCGTCGACGAATACGAGCTTAACTTCTGTGTTCGGG
>CAKUJA010000058.1 GCA_934661135.1 uncultured Oscillospiraceae bacterium | reverse complement strand
GAATGAAGCTGTCCGGAATCTCCTTTGCCAGCTCCTCTGCCTTGGCAATCGCGCCCTTCATACCCTTTGCGCCCTCCGTCAAAACAAGCTCTGCGCCATACGCCTTCATGAGCTGCCGCCGCTCAATCGACATGGTCTCCGGCATTACAATCATGATGCGGTATCCGCGTGCGGCCGCCACAGACGCCAGGCCGATGCCGGTATTGCCGGAGGTCGGCTCAATAATCACCGAACCCGGCTTCAGCGCGCCGCTGGCTTCTGCATCGTCAATCATCGCCTTTGCGATACGGTCTTTGACGGAGCCTGCGGGATTGAAATATTCCAGTTTGGCAAGAATGGTCGCTTTCAAATTCAGCGTTTGTTCCAGATGGGTGAGTTCAAGCAGCGGCGTATGGCCGATAAGCTGATCTGCGGATGTATAGATACGGGACATTGTTTGTTCCTCCTGATTTTTCATTTTTAGGATACCATTGTTTATTTGTATATCTGCGTGCTGACTGCTTCCCGCCAACATCGCTGCGTCCATATCTGCATCTGCGTCACCCTCCGTAAAACTGCTACCAACTAAGTAGGTTGGTTATGTTATAGCACGTTCCTCTCCTTTTGTCAATCCCCTTTCCAATTTTTTACTGCGATACAAGAAACTCCGAAATCAATCAAAAAATATCGAATTCCCTCTTGCGTTTTTGGAAAAATACGCTACAATGAGAGATAGGGAGTGAACCATAAGGGCAGGAAGATGTGAGCCTGCTAATTTAACAAGGACGTGCGTACCCGAACGTTGCATGAGTAGAAATGACGCGTCAAGTACCGGTTGGATGGGAGGTTGCCGCCGGGCGAAGGAGTTGTTCCGCGGTGTCATTTCGCATCCGCTATGGCAAAGAGAAATTGTACAGCAGTTTCCGATTTCCAGAAAAGTCAATATTCTTAACCTCCTCCAATTTTCCAGCGAGGACTCTTTCCTGAATGAAAGCGTTCCTCAAACAAATTAGGAGGCTTTTTTATGTCCAAATCCAAATTTACCACAAAGCGTCTCGTGATCGACGCGCTGCTGATTGCCCTGTTTTTTGTCCTCTCCATGCTCGCTGTCGAGATCATGGGGGTCAAAATCACATTTGTCTCCCTGCCGACAGTCGTCTGCGCCATGCTCTATGGCCCGGTTGACGCCTGTATTGTCGGTCTGCTCGGCGCATTCCTGGAGCAGATGTTGAAGTACGGCTTTACTGCCACAACGCTTCTCTGGATTCTGCCGGCGGCCATCCGCGGCCTGATCGTCGGTCTTGGCGTGATGCTGTTCCGCAAGCAGATGTCCACGGATGCCATCGCGAGCAGCAAGAAGCCGTTTGTCTACTATGCGGTCTGCATTGTGGCTGGTCTTGTGACATCCTGCGCAAATACCCTGGTTTACTACCTTGACTCTGTCATCAATTACTACTACTCCTACGCACTGATTTTCGGCGTATTCTGGACACGTCTGGCCACCGGCGCGCTCTCGTCGTTCCTGACGGCGACCGTCGCACTGCCCGTGGTGCTGGCGCTGCGCAAATTCCACCTGACTGACACCCGGAAGCGCGTCTCTGTGCAGTAATCTACGCGATTTTTTCATAGAAAGAAGTCAAATCCTATGACCCTTGACGAAGCATTACATTATATTCATGCCGTCTGTTGGAAAGGCAGCAAGCCGGGGCTCGAGCGTATCAGTGCTCTGCTCGATCTGCTCGGCCACCCCGAACGCAAATGCAAATTTGTCCATGTCGCAGGCACCAACGGCAAAGGTTCCACCTGTGCCATGCTTGCCTCGATCTTTCAGGCCGCAGGTTACAAAACCGGTCTCTACACCTCGCCGTATATCGTCCAGTTCGGCGAGCGTATTCAGGTAAATGGGCAGATGATTCCGGACGAAGCAATCTGCGAGCTGACCGAGCAGATCAAGCCGTTTGCCGACTCGATTTTCGAGCAGCCGACAGAGTTTGAAATGGTCACCGCACTCGGCTTCGAGTATTTCGCGCAGCAGCACTGCGACATCGTGATCTGTGAGGTCGGCATGGGCGGCGAGTTCGACGCCACAAACGTCATCCTCCCGCCGGAAGCCGCCGTGCTCTGCAACATCGGCCTTGACCACACCGAATTCCTCGGCGACACGCTGGAGAAGATCGCCGCAACCAAGGCCGGCATCATCAAGTCCGGCTGCGACGCCGTGATCTACCGCGAACAGCCGTCAGTCGAAGCCGTATTTGAAGCTCGCTGCAATGCCGTCGGCGCCACGCTGCACAAGGCCGATTTTGACTCCATCCGCCTGCTCTCGCACAATCTCGAGGGGCAGGTGTTCGACTGCGACGGCTATGAAGCGCTGGAGCTTCCGCTGCTTGGCGACCACCAGCTCCACAACGCCGCCGTCGTCCTGACCGCGGTCGACGCGCTGCGCAGCCGCGGCTGGAACCTGCCGGAGGATGCCGTTCGGAAGGGTCTGAAAGAGGTCGAGTGGCCAGGTCGGTTTGAGCTGCTGCGGAAGGAGCCGCTCTTTATCATCGACGGCGGCCACAATCCACAGTGTATTGAAGCGCTCGTCAAAAACATTGACGATTACCTGGCCGGCCGGGAGCTGACCGTGCTGACCGGCGTCCTCGGTGACAAGGATTTCCATTGTATGTACGCCAACGTCGCGCCGTTCGCCAAGGAGTTCATCACCGTCACGCCGGACAACCCGCGTGCGCTCAGCGCGCGCGATCTGGCCGGCTATCTCGGCTCATTCGGCAAGCCTGTCACGGCCTGCGATACCGTTGCAGACGGCGTAACGCTGGCGGTCGAGCACGCGGGCAAGGACGGCGTCGTCCTCTGCTACGGCTCGCTCTATATGCTTGGTGACATCAAAGCCGCCGTCCGCGCGCTTTCCTGATTCTGAATGAAAAAATACCGCCGCGAAGCGTTGCTTCGCGGCGGTATTTGAGACTATCAAAAAATGCTGGAATGCAGTTTTTCAACAGAGTCGCAGGGGAAGAGTGAAGGGGGCAAAGAGCCCCCTTCGCGTTCAATCAAGCAGTTTTTCAAACCTGATAAGTTTGAAAAACTGGACGGGCGGCGGGGCGAAAAGACTTTTTCGACACGCTGAATACCGCCGCGAAGCGTTGCTTCGCGGCGGTATTTACGCTATCAGGACAGCGGGTTGTCTGCAGATTACTCAATTGCAATTCTTGTGGTCTCCGGCAGCTTCTTCTGCTCTGCCTTCGGCAGTGAGATCTGCAAAATCCCGTTTTCAAATTTGCCCTTCACGTCCTCGGGGCGCAGACCCTCGCCCACATAAAAGCTGCGGCTCATCGAACCGGCGTAGCGCTCCTGACGGATGTACTTGCCGTTCTTCTGCTCGTCCTTGTCCAGGCTCTTGGATGCCTGAATGGTCAGATATCCATTCTTCAGCTCCACGCTGACATCCTCTTTTTTGAACCCCGGCAGGTCGACATCCAGCTCATAGCTGTCCGCCGTCTCGCGGACATCGGTTTTCATCAGGTTCTTGGCATGCTTACCATACAGCGGATCGCGTCCTTGCGGAACCATCATTGCAAACGGATCGCCAAAGAAATCATCAAACAAATTCTCACCAAAAATGCTAGGCAACATAAGTCATTCCTCCATTTCGTCATTCGGTTCCCTTCGCGGAAGCCGGCAACTTTTGTCACCATCATGTATCAATTCATTTCGTTCCGTCAGGCTCTCAACATTCTCTCCCTCAAGAACAACTTCAGTATACCACCGTTTTTAGCACTGTCAATAGTAGAGTGCTAAAATTCACAAAAGAAGCAATGTTTGTTCACAGTTTTGTAAAAAACGTTCCCGAACGCGAAAAGCCGGCTCTCTCGAGCCGGTTTTCTCGTTCAAATTATCTTATTATCTTATCTTTTTTCCTCCGCAGCACGGAAATTGAGCATATTGGTCAGCTCCACCGTATGATTCAAATGCCAGCACATGGCCTTCTTCGCCAGCTCCGAATTGCGCGCCCCGATTGCGGACACAATCTGTAAATGCGCTTCGCATCCCTCTGTGCCGAGCACATCGACGTTCTGCTCCATCATCGTCTGGAACGCCGGCGCCAGCAGCTCAAAGACACGCATAATCACCGCGTTGTGCGTCGCGGCTGCCAGCGTCCGGTGGAATTCCGCGTCGTAGAGCGCAATGTCCGTATTCTGCGCTGCCGTCTGCATCTGCGCTGTCAATCGCGACAACGTTTCAACCGTCTCCGCATCGGCGCGCTGCGCCGCGAGTCCCGCAATCTCCGTTTCCAGAATTCGCCGGAATTCAAACAGATCCATACGTCCAAACGCCGCACTTTCAAATTCTGCGCCTGCCGCCCGCTGCGCACGCACGATGCTGCCGCTGCCCTTCCGGGTCTCGATCATCTCCTGTGCGGCCAGGCTGCCGAGCGCGCTGCGTACCGTCAGCCGGCTCACGCCGAACTGCTCACAGAGCTTCGTCTCAGAAGGCAGCTTTTCTCCGGGCGTATATGTCCCCGCGCAGATCTGCTGCCGGAGCTGCGCCGCCACCCATTCGCTTTTCTTCATGCCGCCCTCCAACCTGTATGATAACTTATATTATATCTGCTGATTTTCTCCTTGTCAATTTCAATTATTTCCGAATTTTCAGTTGACTTTCCAGTTTTCTTCCGCTATTATAATGTTATTCTGTTATATAAGAATAAACTTATAATACAAATTTAGGAGGAAGCACCATGAGAGAATCCATTCACAAGTTTTTTCGCATCGGTACAATTCAGTGGATGAGCTATCCTAAGTCCGCTCCGCTGGACTCGCTGCTCGCTATCGCGCGCGACGACTACTTCGACGCCATTGAACTCAAGGGGTTCGGCGCGGACAACGCCGCTGCAAAGGCCATTCTCGATCAGAGCCACCTCCATGTCTGCTACGGCGCGCAGCCACGGCTGCTCGGCCCGAAGCTGAACCCCAACGATCTGGATGAAGCTGCGCGCAAACAGGCCGAAAAAACGCTGCTGGAAGCCGTGGATGAGGCAGAATACCTCGGTGCCGGCGGCATCGCGTTTCTCGCCGGAAAATGGGAAGAATCGACAAAGGAGCAGTCCTATGTGCAGCTTTTAAAGACCACTCGCGCCGTCTGCGACTATGCGGCAGGCAAGAACATGAACGTCGAGCTTGAAGTCTTTGACTTTGACATGGACAAGGCCGCGCTCATTGGCCCCGCGCCGCTGGCCGCGCGCTTTGCCGCCGATATGCGCACCACGCACCATAACTTCGGGCTGCTTGTCGACCTGAGCCACTTCCCCACCACCTACGAAACCAGCCGCTTCGTCATCCGCACGCTGCGCCCCTATATCACACACCTCCACTTCGGCAATGCTGTGGTCAAACCCGGCTGTGACGGCTACGGCGATCTCCATCCGCGCATGGGTTACCCCAACAGCGCCAATGACACTTCCGAGCTGCTGGACTTCCTGCGCGTCCTGAAAGATGAAGGCTTCTTCAACGCGGAACACCCCTACGTGCTCTCCATGGAGGTTACGCTCCGTCCCGGTGAGGATGAGGGGATTGTTCTCGCCAACACCAAGCGTGTGCTGAACCGCGCCTGGGCGCTTTTGGAAGATTAAAACATCGTAGTAAATAGGAGGAATTACGCATGAAACTTGTCATTCTGGATGGTTATACGGAAAATCCCGGCGATCTGAGCTGGGCGGGATTGGAAGCGCTTGGCGAGGTGACGGTCTACGACCGCACCTCCTACGCAGAGTCGCCGCTGATTGCAGAGCGTATCGGCGACGCAGACATCGCCGTCATCAACAAGACGCCGATTTCTCGTGCCACAATCGACGCCTGCCCCAAGCTGAAGCTGATTGCGGTGCTTGCAACCGGCTATAATGTCGTCGACTACCAGTACGCAAAGGAGAAGGGCATCCCGGTCTGCAACGTCCCGACCTACGGCACCGCCTCCGTGAGCCAGTTCTCCATTGCGCTGCTGCTCGAGCTCTGCCACCATATCGGCCACCACAGTGAGACCGTCCACGCGGGCAAGTGGGCATCCAATGTGGACTGGTGCTATTGGGACTACCCGCTGATCGAGCTTGAGGGCAAAACAATCGGCATCATCGGCTTTGGCCGCATCGGTCAGGCGGAAGGCCGTATTGCCAAGGCCATGGGGATGCACGTTCTGGCTTACGATGTGTTCCAGAGCGATTCCGGCCGCGCTATCGGCACCTATACCGACCTCGACACGCTGCTCTCCTCGTCCGATGTCGTCTCCCTCCACTGCAACCTCACACCGGAAAACACCGGCCTGATAAACAAGGAGCGCATCGCCTTAATGAAAGACGGCGCGCTGCTCATCAACAACGCGCGCGGCCAGCTCATCGTCGAGCAGGACGTAGCCGACGCACTCAACAGCGGCAAGCTCGGCGGCGCCGGTCTCGATGTCGTCTATACCGAGCCGATTCGCTCCGATAATCCTCTGCTATCCGCGAAGAACTGCATCATCACCCCGCATATCTCCTGGGCGCCGTTGGAGAGCCGCCAGCGCATCATGGACATCACCGTGTCCAATGTCAAGGCATTCCTCGCCGGCAAGCCGCTCAACGTTGTAAATCCCTGATGGTAAAAAGACCCCCGCACAGAATCCATGTTCTGTGCGGGGGTTCTCTCTGTTCATCCTTGCAGGCTATATTTCCGTGCATAGTTGCGGTAGGTTTGCAGATATTCTTCACTGCCGTTCCGGCTGGCTTGCAGCGACGCGTGCAGGTTCAGATTGTGCTGCCGCAGGTCGATCACGCATCCCGCGATGTTGGAGCAGTGGTCGGATACCCGCTCCAGATTCGTCAGCAGATCCGACAGCACAAAGCCGGTCTCCACGCCGCAATCGCCGTTCTTCAACCGCATGATGTGGTTTGTGCGCATCTGCTCTTTCATCGCATCAATCACCTGCTCCAGCGGCTCCACCCGCATCGCAAGCGCAACATCGCGGTTCTCAAACGCCTCGCACGCCGTATCGAGCACCTCCGTCACCGCATTGCGCAGCACCGACAGCTCCTTTTTTGCCGCTTCCGAGAACTCCAGCTTCTTATCGTGCAGTTCTTCTGCGGATTCCAGAATATTCACCGCATGATCCGCAATCCGCTCAAAATCGCCCACGAGCTTCAAAAGCTCTGTCACTTCCTCGCTCTCGCTGTCGCCAAGCACCTGTGTGGCGCTGAGCTTGAGCAGATACGTACTGAGCATATCCTCCTCACGGTCGGTTGCAGTCTCTCTCGAGCGGACGGCCTCCGCAATCTGCGGCGTCAATTGATCCAGCGCAGAGAGCGCCTCCTTCAGTGCAAACACCGCCTCTCCGGCCATCTCCACAGCCACGCTGTGGCAGCGCTCCAGCGCGACCGCCGGCGTCGCAAGCAGACGCTCATCGAGCTGCGCATTCTCCTCTGCGCTCTTGGCGTCCGGCACAAGCCAGTCCACGAGCTTTTCAAGCAGCTCCGTCGCAGGCAGCATCAGCGCCGTGCAGAGAATATTAAAGCAGGAATGCGCAATTGCAATACCATACATCGTAGCCGGTTCGTTCAAAATCGGCAGCGGCAGAACCGCCCGTCCGACGCAGAACAGCACCAGCCCGACGACCGTACCAATCACATTAAACGACAAGTGCACCAGTGCCGCGCGCTTTGCATTTTTGTTCGTGCCGACCGACGAAATCAGTGCCGTCACGCACGTACCGATATTCTGTCCCATGATGATCGGGATTGCCGCGCCGTAGCTGACCGCACCGGTCACCGCGAGCGCCTGCAAAATGCCGACGGACGCCGAGCTCGACTGGATAATCGCCGTCAGCACGGCGCCGGCCAACACACCAAGCACCGGGTTTGTAAATGCAACAAACAGCTGCTGAAATTGTGGAACATTGCGCAGACCGGCCACCGAGCCTGTCATCGCCTCCATGCCAAACATCAGCGTAGCAAAGCCGAGGAAAATCATACCGGTGTCCTTTTTCTTTCCGCTCTTGCAGAACATATACAGGATAATTCCGATCAGCGCGAGAATGGGCGTAAACGAACTCGGCTTCAGCATCCGCACCCAAAGCGCGTCACCGCTGATCCCGCCAAGGCTCAGCAGCCAAGCCGTCACCGTTGTACCGACGTTTGCGCCCATAATCACATTGATCGCCTGGCGCAGCGTCAGCAGTCCGGAGTTGACGAAACCGACAACCATAACCGTGGTCGCCGAGGAACTCTGGATCACAGCCGTGATGCAGAGGCCCGTAGCAAAACCAGCCAATTTCCGACCGGTCATCTTCCCCAGCAGCGTGCGCAGGCCGCCGCCCGCGCGGCGCTCCAACGCCTGTCCCATCAGGTTCATACCGAACAGGAACAGACATAGGCCACCAATTAGATTCAATACGTCAAAAACATCCATCGATTTCATCCTCGTTTTCATTTCATACCCATCTAGCTTGTATGATACAGAGCCGATGTCAAATGCAAAAGCAGACTTTTGTAAAATCTACGTAAAATTCTCCGGCTTTCCTATCGTCTCCATCCATCCCTACCGTCCGAAAGAGCGCCGCGCTCTGCTCGCGCCTTTCAGGGACACCTGCACCGCGATTCTTACGCTGCCCCTGTCCGCCCCTACAAATTCTATCGTAAATTTTCAAATTCCATTCGCCACAGGTTCCAAGTACCCGCTGAATAAATCGTCTGCGGTTATCGCCGAATCTGCTTGCCGAATTGTGCGGCGCTGCCCTTGAAATCCATACAGGCTTTCTGCGTTTTTTCAACCTTTCAGTTGTGCCAATGGCTCTCGTCGATCATTCTTGCCGATTGAATCATCGGTTGCTGAAGAAGAAAAGAAAATCATTTTTCCTTTTCTCTAAACGCATAAAAAGAGCGGTGCTTTCGCACCGCTCTTTCTATCTCATTTTTAGCCAAAGACCGCCAGCAGGAAGCCAGCCGCGATAGCCGAGCCAATAACGCCAGCCACGTTCGGGCCCATAGCGTGCATCAGCAGGAAGTTCGACGGATTCTCCTTCTGACCAACGATCTGGGAGACACGTGCCGCCATCGGAACCGCAGAGACGCCGGCGGAGCCAATCAGCGGGTTGACCTTCTTGCCCGTGATCTTGCACATGATGTTGCCGCCGATCAGACCACCAGCGGTGGAAATACCGAACGCAACAAGGCCAAGGAACACGATCTTAATGGTGTCGAGCTTCAGGAAGTTCGAAGCAACCATCGTCGCGCCAACAGACGTGGAGAGCATGATCGTGATGATGTTCATCAGTGCATTCTGCACGGTGTCGGACAGACGGTCGGTCACACCGCACTCGCGGAACAGGTTGCCCAGCATCAGGCAGCCGATCAGCGGAGCCGTGGACGGGAGCAGCAGAACGACGAAGATCGTAACCATGATCGGGAAGATAATCTTCTCGGTCTTGCTGACCGGACGGTTCTGCGTCATCTTGATCGCGCGATCCTCTTTGCTGGTCAAGAGCTTCATGATCGGCGGCTGGATCAGCGGAATCAGCGCCATGTACGAATAGGCTGCAATGGCAATCGCGCCGAGCAGCTCCGGCGCCAGCTTCGTGGTGAGGAAGATGGCCGTCGGGCCGTCCGCACCACCGATAATGCCGATGGAAGCCGCCTGCGGGCCGGTAAAGCCAAGCAGGATTGCGCCGAAGAACGCGACGAAAACGCCGAGCTGTGCAGCAGCACCGAGCAGCAGGCTCTTGGGGTTGGCAATCAGCGGACCAAAGTCGGTCATCGCGCCGACACCCATGAAGATGATCGACGGATAGATACCGGCCTTGACGCCGATATAGAATACATCAAGCAATCCGGCGTTGGCCAGGATATGGCCGTAGCTGTGATAATACTTGCTGGCCGGATCAAGGAACGCATCCCAAAGCTCCGGATGATACAACGCATTGGTCGCATTCAGTTCCGCGGACAGGCCGGGGAAATAGCTGATGTTGGCAAGCAGGCAGCCGAACGCAATGCCGACCAGCAGCAGCGGCTCAAACTGCTTCACAATACCGAGATACAGCAGAACACAGGCAATGATAATCATGACGAGGTTTTTCCAACCGCCGCTCACGATCAAACCCGCGAAGCCGGACTCTACCACCAGCTTATTGAGCGTATCGCCCACGCTGAAGGCAGCGGCTTCGGCACTCAAAATCAAACTCATCGCGCGCCCTCCTTATGCCAGAACGACCAGCGGAGCTCCTGTTTCGACGACAGCGCCCTTGGAGACGACGACCTGTGCCACGCTGCCATCGCGCGGCGCCATGATCTCGTTTTCCATCTTCATGGCCTCGAGAATGACCAGCACATCGCCGGCCTTGACGGCCTGCCCCTGAGAGACATTGACTTTCAGGATGTTGCCGGGCATCGGAGCAGCCACAACTTCGCCGGACGCGGTAACAGCCGCGGCAGCGGGTGCGGGTGCAGCCGCCGGAGCAGCGGCGGGCGCTGCGGCAGGAGCCGCGGCAGCGGGAGCGGCGGGTGCCGGAGCATACGCTTCGTATTCATCCACCAGCATGGCCTGACCGGCCTCTACTTCGACCTCATAGGTCTTGCCATTGAGCGTAACTTTATATTTCATCTTACTTGACCTCCTTGATGGATTTGAAGCGCAGTTCGTTCAGGGGTTTGCCGAGCTTGTTGGCAACGATCGCCATCAGCATCGCGGCTTCCTTGTCAGCCACGTCAAACAGCTTCACCTCGCCGGCAGTGCCGGGCGCGGCAGCAGCCAGAACAGGCTTGGGCGAGACAGTCGGAGCGGCCACAGTCGCCGCAGCCTTGTTCTTCTTGGCAACCATAACCTTGCCCATGATGATGACAACGATCATCAGCGCAATCAGGCCGACAAACACGACGACGTAACCCAGCAAAGCGATCAGGCCGGCCGTGCCGACGTTGAGATCGATCATCGCATTATTTACCAAAAACATACCGCGGCCTCCTTACGCTTCCACGATGGAGTACTTGCAGATGTTTTCTTCCTTGGCCTTACGAGCCTCGAAGAACTTCATGGCCTGATCCGGATAGCAGATGTAGCTCATGACATCTTCTTCGCTTCTGGCCAGCTCGCCGAGCGCTTCCTTCGCGGCCTTGAATTCTTCGCCGGTGCGCTTGGAGTCCTCGATACGGCAGTCGACAGGCTTGCCGCCCTCGCCGAGGATCTTGGTCTGGAGTTCTTCCGAGACAGGCGCCGGCGCAATGCCATACTCGCCCTTGAAGTAGTTCTTTACTTCCTTGGAGACCTGCTTGTAGCGTTCACCGAGCAGCACGTTGGTCACAGCCTGGTTGCCGACCATCTGGCTCAGCGGGGTGACCAGCGGAGGATAGCCGAGATCCTTACGGACGGCGGGAATCTCTGCCAGCGCAGCGTCAAACTTATCCATGGCCTTCATATCGGTCAGGTTTGCAATCATGTTGGACAGCATACCGCCCGGAACCTTGTAGACGAGCGCCTGTGCGTCGGTCGCCATGGACTTCGGGTTGATGCGGCCGGAGTCGACATACTTCTGCTTGACAGGCTTGAAGAAGTCGTTGACCTTGTTGATAACGTCCTCGTTCAGGCCGGTCTTGACGCCGTACTGCTGGAGGGCGTAGAACATCGTCTCGGTGGCCGGCTGGCTGGTGCCGTTGGAGAAGCAGCTCGTTGCGCAGTCGATGACATCGATACCGGACTCGATGGCCTTGGTCACGGTCATGTACGCCATACCGGTGGTGCAGTGGGTGTGCAGGATCAGCGGCATATCGCCGACAGCGTCCTTGATGCCCTTGATGAGGTGCTCCGCCTCATAGGGACTCATGGTGCCGGCCATATCCTTCAGGCAGATCGTGTCGAAGCCCATGGTCTTGAGCTCCTTGCACATGGCGATGTACTTGTCAACCGTGTGCACGGGAGACTGCGTGTAGGAGATGCAGCCGGACGCGATTGTGTTCTTGGTCGCGTATTTCTTGGTTGCTTCCAGCGCGGTCTGGATATTGCGGAAGTCGTTGAGCGCGTCGAAAATACGCAGGATGTCGATGCCGTTCTTGATGGACAGCTCGACGAACTTTTCAACGACGTCGTCGTGGTAATGCTTGTAGCCGAGAAGATTCTGGCCGCGAAGCAGCATTTGCAGTTTGGTGTTGGGCATGGCCTTGCGGATGTTGCGCAGGCGCTCCCACGGATCTTCGCTCAGGTAGCGCAGGCAGGAGTCGAATGTTGCGCCGCCCCAGCACTCGACCGAGTAGTAGCCGGCCTTGTCCATTTCGGGCAGGATGGCCTCAAAATCGGCATAGGGCAGACGCGTCGCCATCAAGGACTGGTTCGCGTCGCGCAGGACGGTTTCCGTAATTTGAACTTTTTTCATCTGTGATCCTCCATCATTATCACGCCTAGGGGCGTGCTCCTTCATTGACAGTCGCTTTCCCACACGGAAAGGCAGGGCGGCCCCGCCGCCCAAAATCACAAAAGAGGGGCGCACTGCGGACGCAGCGCGCCCCCCTCTGTTATTTTACTTGAGAATTACGCGATAGGAAACTAAAGATTCCGTTCAGAAATATGGGGAGAACGAAAAATCTGAAACCCGAGGAAGGTTTGAATCCGATTACCGGAGCAATCAGTTCAAAGGCTTCTCAGGCAGCGCCACGCGGTTTGGCAAGATGCTTCGATGAGAGATTTTTCGTCAAGGCAAGGTTTGGAAAGCGAAGGAATACCGGATATGCCCGCAAGGGGTATGCCGCATCCGTAAGGCTCCTTCGTCGCCAACGGCTGCGCAATATTTCGAGCTTTTCAAACCGCCGGATTGGCGGAAAAGATCCAGCGAAGCGCGCCGACACAACCGCGCGGTGTTGCCGCTCAATTACAGCTGCGGGCCTGCTGCAACCAGAGCCTTGCCAGCTTCGTTGCCTTCGTACTTGGCGAAGTTCTTGATGAAGCGGCCGGCCAGATCCTTGGCCTTCTCGTCCCACTGGGAAGCGTCTGCGTAGGTGTCGCGCGGGTCGAGGATGCCGGTGTCAACGCCGGTCAGCTCGGTCGGAACCTCAAAGTTGAAGTACGGGATGGTCTTGGTCGGAACCTTGTTGATGTCGCCGCTCAGGATGGCGTCGATGATGCCGCGGGTATCCTTGATGGAGATACGCTTGCCGGTGCCGTTCCAGCCGGTGTTGACGAGGTACGCCTTGGCGCCGCTCTTTTCCATCTTCTTGACGAGTTCTTCGGCATACTTGGTCGGATGCAGTTCGAGGAACGCCTGGCCGAAGCAAGCGGAGAACGTCGGGGTCGGCTCGGTGATGCCGCGCTCGGTGCCGGCGAGCTTCGCGGTGAAGCCGGACAGGAAGTAGTACTTGGTCTGCTCCGGGGTCAGGATGGAGACCGGGGGCAGAACGCCGAACGCGTCAGCGGACAGGAAAATGACCTGCTTTGCAT
>CAKUJA010000057.1 GCA_934661135.1 uncultured Oscillospiraceae bacterium | reverse complement strand
TTCAAACTTATAAAGTTTGAAAAACTGCTTGATTGAACGCGAAGGGGGCGCTTTGCCCCCTTCACTCTTCCCCTGCGACTCTGTTGCAAAACTGCATTCCAGCGTTTTTTGACAGCCTCAAGCTCCCTCTCCGAGGGAGCTTTTTCTCATCCAATAACACGCTTTTTGAACCCGTTCTTTTCTTTCTGGCAGAGAAAGAAAAGAACGGGTTCAATCTGCCAAGAAAAGAAAGCGGGCACAGTGCCAACCGCAGTCCCAGAATTTTCTCAGAAAATTTTAGCCTTCAGCCGTCCATTCTCCTTTTTCTGAAAAACACCAAAAGAAACTATGCACAATTTTTAGTTGACAAATCCCCTCTCCCACACTATACTCTTTTCATAAAAATTTTTATATAAATTTTTGAAAGGAAGTGCGCACTTGGTTCAGTGGATTCTCCGCCTGCAAAACTGGCTGCGGCTGGAGAGCTATAAGAAGATGTTCCACACGCTGCGCGAGAAAACCGGCAGTCTCAGCGCTACCGAAGCATTTTCCGCCGACGTTATCCACCTGCTCGGCCGCCCGACGCTCGGTCAATTCGCCGCCACGCTCGGCATCTCGCAGCCGAACGCCACCTACAAGGTCAACAGTCTGGTTGCCAAGGGTTATCTTGTCAAAGTCCCCGGCAAAGACCGGCGCGAGGTTTGCTTGCAGACTGCCGGAAAATTCAATGCCTACTACGACGATAACGAGCAGGCGCTCCGCGACGCAGTCGATTCACTCGGCACGCAGTTCTCTCCGGAGGAGCTCGCCACGGCGAACCGCGTCATGCAGGCCCTTGTGCAGACCGTTGAAACAGAGAAAGGAGCCAATTTATGATTGATCTGTTTGAAAAATGCGAAAAACCGTCCATTGCCGCTGAAGCCAAGCGGCTGGGGATCTATCCCTATTTCCACGCGCTCGAGTCCAAGCAGGACGTTGAGGTCATCATGGAGGGCAAGCGCCGCATCATGCTCGGCTCGAACAACTATCTCGGCTTGACCACGCACCCCGAGGTCATCGAAGCCGGCGTAAAAGCCTATCAGCAATTCGGCTCCGGCTGCTCCGGCTCCCGCTTTCTCAACGGCACGCTGACGCTCCACCTTGCGCTCGAAGCCGAGCTGGCCAAGTTCCTCGGCAAACCCGGCATTGTCACGTTCTCCACCGGCTTCCAGTCCAACCTTGGCATCATCAGCGCCATCGTCGGCCTGCACGATTACGTCATCATGGATCGGGAAAACCATGCCAGTCTCTACGACGGCTGCCGTCTTTCCTACGGCAAAATGCTCCGCTTCCGCCACAACGACATGGAAGATCTTGAGAAAAAGCTGCAAAAGGTACCGGAAAATGCCGGCTGCCTGATTGTCACCGACGGCGTATTCTCCATGGTGGGCGACATTGCGAACTTGCCTGAAATCTGCCGCCTTGCCAAGCAATACGGCGCGCGCGTCATGGTCGACGACGCGCACGGACTCGGCGTTCTCGGCGAGGGCGGCCGCGGCACTGCCAGCTACTACGGCCTGGAAGATCAGGTTGACATCTACATGGGCACATTCTCCAAATCCCTTGCCTCTCTCGGCGGCTACATGGCCGCAAGCGAGGAGGTTGCCGACTATGTGCGCCACAACTCCCGCCCCTTTATCTTCTCGGCCTCGATTCCGCCCGCAAACTGCGCCGCCGCGCTCACCGCGCTGCGCATTCTCGAGCGCGAACCGGATCGCGTCCGCACCTTACAGGAAAACGCGCTGTATCTGCGCGCCAAGCTTGATGAAAAGCACATCAAAATGCGCGCATCCAACGGCCAGCGCGTGCCGATTGTCCCGATCTACACCTACGAGGAAATTCCGACGCTCACCATTGCCAAGGATCTCTACGAGCACGGCGTCTACGTCAATTCCTCCCTCCCGCCCGCGGCGGCGCCGCACGAATGTCTGCTCCGCACCAGTCTGATGGCCACGCACACCCATGCTCTGATCGATGAAGCCGTCGACATCATCGCCGAGGTTCTGGGGAGGTATGACCTGTGAGCAAGGTTTGCATCATCACCGGCGGTACGTCCGGCATCGGCCTTGCCACCGCGCAGGCCATGCACGCTGCCGGGTATCACGTCTATGAGCTGTCCCGCCGCGAAGCCGGCACCGACTGCGCCGTCCACATTCAGGCCGACGTCACGAAGGAGGAAACGCTCCGCACCGCGGTCGATTTTGTCCTCTCCCGCGAAGATCACATCGACGTCGTCATCAACAACGCCGGCTTCGGCATTTCCGGTGCGGTTGAGTTCACCGATACCGCCGACGCCATCCGCCAGCTCGACGTCAACTTCTTCGGCATGGTGCGTATGAACCACGTCGTCCTGCCCATCCTGCGCAAGCAAGGCTATGGCCGTATCGTAAACCTCAGCTCCGTCGCAGGCTCGATTCCCATCCCGTTCCAGACCTACTATTCCGTCTCCAAGGCCGCGATCAACTCCTACACCATGGCCACGGCCAACGAGGTTCGTCCCTTCGGTGTGCAGGTCTGCTGCGTGCAGCCCGGCGACATCCGCACCGGCTTCACCGCCGCCCGCCAGAAAAATCACGCCGGTGACAACGTCTACGGCGGCCGCATCTCCCGCTCTGTGGCCGGCATGGAGCGCGATGAGCGCAACGGCATGACGCCCGAGCAGGCAGGCCGCTTCGTCGCACACACCGCCATGCGCCGCGGCTGCAAGCCGATCCGCACGATCGGCCTGCAATACCAGTTTTTCCATTTTCTCTCCCGCATCCTGCCGTGCAAAACGCTCAATTGGCTTGTCGGATTACTCTACGCGAAATAACTTTTCAGAATCGTCCCGTTCCAGCGGGACGATTCTTCGTCATTATTGCCAATTTGTCGTTTCATTTCATGGCGAAAACGCTGATTTTTGCAGCATTGCACATTTTTTACTTTCTTCCTGCGAAAATTGTAGTATAATATGACCGTGGATTTGGAAACGTTTCCAGTTCACTCAATTTTGACCCCAGTAAACGATATTTAGGAGGAACCAACATGAAAAAGCTGATTGCACTGCTTCTGGCTGTTGTGATGGTGCTCGGTCTGGTTGCCTGCTCGTCCTCTGCGGACACGAGCAAGGATACCGCCCCGGCTGAAACCACTGACAACACCACCGAAACCGAAACCAAGACCGACGACACCGCTGCCGCCGACACCGCGACCACCGCTTCCGGCAAGGTCTACTACCTGAACTTCAAGCCGGAGTTCGACGAAGCGCTCACCAAGCTGGCAGCCGACTACACCGCCAAGACCGGTGTCTCCGTCAAGGTCGTCACCGCCGCTTCCGGCACATACTCCGACACGCTGACCGCTGAGATGGGCAAGAGCGAAGCTCCCACCATCTTCAACATCGGCAATATGTCCGGCCTTGCTGACTGGGACGATTACGCACTGGATCTGACTGGCACCGCAATCGCCAATGAGCTGAATACCGACTCCTTCAACCTCTACAACGAGGCTGGCGAGCTGAAGGCCATCGGCAACTGCTACGAATCCTTCGGCATCATCGTCAACACCAAGCTCCTTGAGGAAGCTGGCCATTCTCTCGACGAGATCAAGGACTTCGACTCCCTGAAGGCTGTCGCTGACGACATCCACGCCCGTGCTTCCGAGCTCGGCTTCGACGCATTCTCCGCTGCCGGTCTCGACGGCTCCTCGAGCTGGCGCTTCTCCGGCCATCTGGCTAATATGCCGCTCTACTATGAGTTCCGTGACGACGGCGTGACCGCACAGCCCGCCACCATCACCGGCGCTTACCTCGACAACTTCAAGAACATCTGGGATCTCTACATCAACGATTCCGCTGCTGATCCCACTACGCTGAGCTCCGCCACCAAGGACGAGTCCTGCGCGGAGTTCTCCGAAGGCAAGGCTGTTTTCTATCAGAACGGCACTTGGGAATACTCCGGCCTGATCGCAGCCGGCATGACCGACGATGAGCTGGCCATGATCCCCATCTACTGCGGCGTAGACGGCGAGGAAAACGCTGCCCTCTGCTCCGGCACCGAGAACTGCTGGGCCATCAACTCCAAGGCCTCTGAGGAAGACATTCAGGCTTCCATGGACTTCCTGGTGTGGCTCGTCACCGATCCCGACGCTTCCGCAGTCTATGTTGAGCAGCTCGGCGCTGTTCCGTTCAAGAACTGCCCCGAGTCCTCCAACAAGTTCATTGTCGACGGCAACAAGCTCCTCTCCGAGGGCAAGTACGCTGTGACCTGGGCGTTCAACTACACCCCGAACGTCGACTCCTGGCGTGATACCGTTGTCACCGCGCTGGCTGCTTATTCCGCAGATCAGTCCGATGCCAACTGGCAGCAGGTTGTCTCCGCGTTCGTCGACGGCTGGGCAATCGAATACGAGGTTGTCAACGGCTAATTTCCGAAAAACCGCAAACCATAAAGTCGGAGGGGCGGGCGTCTGCCCGTCCCTCCTTTTCACTGCCATTGCGAGTAAGACAAAGCGTTCGCCCGGCGAAGGTTTTGTCTTGCTCGAGATGGCCGTCATTCAGGCCTATATTATATTGTATCTTACTTGAAAGCGAGGGAATCATTTTGCGTAAACGTAAAAGCCTTGCCGGTGTCAACAGCGATATGATCCGCCGTCCCATGCGGAGGTGGGCGCCGCTGTTCCTTCTGCCGACGTTTCTGGCTTTCTGTATCGGCTTCATCTGGCCGTTCATTCAGGGCATCTACCTGTCCTTCTGCAACTTCAATACCCCGAAGGACGCCGTGTTTCAGGACTTCGCCAACTATACCAAAGCGCTGAATGATCCCGGCTTCCTCAATGCTTTCAAAAATACGGCGGCCTTTGCCGTGGTATCGATCATCCTCATCAACGTGCTGGCCTTCGCCATCGCCTACGCGCTCACGCAGAAGATGCGCGGTGCCAACCTGTTCCGCACCGTGTTCTTCATGCCGAACCTGATCGGCGGCGTCGTGCTCGGCTACATTTGGAGTCTGATCTTCGACGGCATTCTCAAGCAGTACAGCACCTATCTCACCGCCAGCGGCACCTACGGCTTCTGGGGTCTTGTGATTCTCGTGGCCTGGCAGCAGATCGGCTACATGATGATTATCTACATCGCCGGCTTGCAGGCCGTGTCCGAGGATATGCTCGAAGCCGCCAAGATCGACGGTGCCTCCGGCTGGCAGACGCTCACGAAGGTCATCATTCCGAACGTCATGCCCTCCATTACCACCTGCACCTTCCTCACACTGACAAACTCCTTCAAGCTGTTCGACCAGAACCTCGCCCTCACCGGCGGTCTGCCCAGCGTCATCCAGAACGGCGCAAAAGTCAATGTCACAGAGCTTCTCGCGCTCAATATTTATTCCACCTACAATATCAATAAGAAGTACCACGGCGTCGCGCAGGCCAAGGCCGTCGTATTCTTCATCCTGGTGGCTGTGCTGGCGCTTATTCAGCAGGCCGCAACGCGCAGAAAGGAGGTCGAGCAATAATGAAGCGATCGAAAAAAGTCAAGCAGACCTACTCCCCCGGCAGCAGGGTTCTCACCGGGTTCTTCCTTGTGCTCTGCCTTGTCTGGATTCTGCCGGTCATCGCCGTGCTGGTAAACTCGTTCAAGTCCAACAACTACGTCAACCTCGAGCCCTTCGCCCTACCGACGGAGGAGTCCTTCGTCGGTCTAGCCAACTATATCAAGGGCGTCAACTTCGGCAACTTCCCCTTCATCAAGGCGCTCGGCTTCAGCCTGTTCATCACGGTGGTCTCCGTCGCGCTCATTCTGCTGCTCTGCTCGATGACCGCCTGGTACATCGTCCGCGTCAAGAGCACTCTCGCCAACATCTTCTATTATCTCTGCCTGTTCTCCATGATCGTCCCGTTCCAGATGGTCATGTTCACCCTCACCTTTACGGCTGACACGCTCAAGCTCAACACACCGTGGACGATCCCCATCGTCTATCTCGGCTTCGGCGCGGGTCTTGCCATCTTCATGTTCACCGGCTTTATCAAGTCGCTTCCGCTCGAGATTGAAGAAGCCGCCGCAATCGACGGCTGCGGTCCTGTGCGCACGTTCTTCTCTGTCGTGTTCCCGATGCTCAAGCCGACGCTGATCTCGGTCGGTATCCTTGAGCTTATGTGGGTCTGGAACGACTATCTGCTGCCCTACCTCGTGCTCGACCGCACGAAGTATATGACCATTCCCATCCTTGTGCAGTACCTCAAGGGCAGCTACGGCACGGTCGACCTCGGCGCAACGATGGCCGTCATCATGCTCAGCATTCTGCCGATCATCATTGTCTATCTGTTCTGCCAGAAGTATATCATCAAGGGCGTCGCCGCAGGTGCCGTCAAGGGATAATTCCATGACGATCAAAGATCTGGTACGTCTGTCCGGCTATTCCCTCGGCACGGTCTCGCGCGTACTCAATAACCAGCCGAACGTCAGCGAAAAGGCGCGGGCAACCATCCTCGCCATCGCCGCCGAGCATGGCTTTGAACTCAACGCGAGCGCCCAGTCGCTCAAGCAGCAAAAGGGGAACTCGGTGCTCGTCGTGGTCAAGGGGCGCAACAACGAGATGTTTGCCACCATGGTCGAGCAGCTCCAAACGCTCTTTTCCGCCACGACGCACCCGCTCATTGTCGACTTCATTGATGAGGACGACAATGAGGTCCAGCGCGCCGCGCACCTCTGCCGGGAGCGCAAGCCTTGCGGCCTGATGCTCCTCGGCGGCAGCAACCAATACTTCTTCCGGCACTTTGCCGGCATCTCCGTCCCCGCCGTCGTTGTCACGCACAATGCCTCTGCGCTCCCGTTTGCAAATCTCTCCAGCGTCAGCACCGACGACCGCAAGGGCGCCGACTGCGCCGCGGAGTTTCTCCTTCGCAGCGGCCACCGCCACATTGCGATGCTCGGCGGTTCCATCGACATCTCCGATACCTCCGCCCGCCGCTACGAAGGCTTTCTCGACGCCTTCCGTCGCCACGGCCTGGAGTTTGACGCCCAGCGCTTCTACTACGCCGGCCGCTTCTCCTACGAAAACGGCTATGCCGGAATGCAAGCCATCTTAAAGCGCGCACCGGAGGTCACGGCCGTATTCGCCATGGCCGATGTCATCGCCATCGGCGCGATGCGCGCTTTGGCCGACGAGGGTTGCCGCGTCCCGGATGATGTCTCCGTCATCGGCTACGACGGCCTGAAGATCGGCAGCTTCTATACGCCAAAGCTGACCACCATTTCCCAGCAGGTCGAGCTTCTCACCCGCCGCAGCTTTGAGCTTCTGGTGCAGTGCATGGAGCAAAACGCTCCCGCGCGCCACATCACCGTTCCCTTTACCCTCTCCGCGCGCGAAAGCGTGCGAAAAATTACAGACTAGCGAGTTGATTTCTTATGATGAACCGAAGCAGCGGCATTCTGCTGCACATCACCTCCCTCCCCTCGCCCTACGGCGTGGGCAACCTCGGCCAGGCTGCATATGACTTTGTCGATTTTCTGAAAAAAGCCGGGCAGACCTATTGGCAGATCCTCCCGATCTGTCCGCCGGGTTACGGCGATTCGCCCTATCAGGCGTTTTCCACGTTCGCCGGCAATCCCTATCTGATCGATCCTGATCAGCTTGTCGCCGCCGGCTGGCTCACGCAGTCCGAGCTGGACGCGCAGAGCTGGGGCAGCAACCCCGAGCACGTCGACTTCGCCCTGCTCTATGAAACCCGCCTGCCGCTGCTGCGCCGCGCATTCGCGCGGTTTTCGCAGGCCGTCCCCGCGGATTTTGACGAATACACGCAGCAGGAATCGGCATGGCTGCCGGAATACGCCCTCTTTATGTCCGTCAAGGCCAAGTTCGGCAACGGCCCCTGGACAGACTGGCCGAGCGACATCCGTGCGCACCAGCCTGCCGCCATCCGCCGCTATACGGCTGAGCTTTCCGAGGACATCCGCTTCCACTGCTTCCTGCAATACTGCTTCCACAAGCAGTGGCAGCGCCTTCGCAGCTATGCCAACGAGCGCGGCATCCGCATCATCGGCGACCTGCCGATCTACGTCCCGCTCGACTCAGCCGACGTCTGGTCACACCCGGAAAACTTCCAGCTCACCCGCACGCGCCGTCCGCGCGTTGTCGCCGGCTGCCCGCCCGATGGCTTCTCGAAAAACGGCCAGTATTGGGGCAACCCGATCTACGACTGGGTGCATATGGAGTCCCGCGGCTTCGACTGGTGGCTTCAGCGCGTCGGCGCTGCCGGCCGCAGCTTCGACGTCGTCCGCATCGATCATTTCCGCGGCATCGAGAGCTACTGGTGCATCCCCGCAGCCAACCGCACCGCGCGCTGCGGCAAATGGGTCAAGGGTCCCGGTAAAAAGCTCATCGACGCGATCAAAGCCGCCTATCCCTCCATCGACTTCATCGCCGAGGATCTCGGCTTCCTGACGCCCGAGGTGCTCGAGCTTGTCGAGCATTCCGGCTTCCCCGGCATGAAGGTGCTTGAGTTCGCCTTTGATTCCCGCGAGCCGAGCAACTATCTGCCGCACAACTACAATGAAAACTGCATCTGCTATACCGGCACCCACGACAACGAGACGCTCCTGCAGTGGTGTGCCAAGCTGCCCGCCGGCGCCGACGCCTATGCCCGCGAATACCTCGGCATCGGCATCAATGACGATCTGGCCAATGCCCTTATCCGCGCCGGAATGCAGTCCAAGGCCAACCTTTTCGTCGCCCAGATGCAGGACTATCTCCGTCTCGGTGCCGAAGCGCGCATGAACGAGCCAGGCAAGCTCCAGCCGGAGAACTGGCGCTGGCGGATGCTGCCCGGTGCCGCGTCCGATGCGCTTGCGCAGCAGATCGCCGCATTGACCCGCGCCGCCGACCGCTGAGAAATATATGCTTTTTGTGTGCCGCACGTTTGACAAATGGCCCAAAGCGCGTATAATAGATTCGTATTTGCTGCGCCGCCGGTGCCAAATCGGCGGCGCACTGTGCACCTAGAACCAACAGGAGGATCCTTTATGAGTGAATATACCGACCATATTGTTCAGCAGACCGAGGCCATGCTGCACTTCCAGCATGACGAGACTCTGCAGGAGACCACCCCGGAGCGCCTGCACGAAGCGCTGAGCAGTGTCATTATGATGGAGATCAACGACCGCTGGTCGCGCACGCGCCACACCCAGCAGAACGGCCGCCGCGCCTACTATTTCTCGGCCGAATATCTGGTCGGCCGTCTGGTCTACAATAACCTGTTTAACCTTGGCCTGCTTCAGGACATTAAAGAGTCCTTCGCAGCGAAGGGCGTCGACCTCGCCTGTCTCGAGGAGATCGAGGATGCCGCGCTCGGCAACGGTGGCCTTGGCCGCCTCGCCGCCTGCTTCCTTGACAGCGCCGCCACGCTCGATCTGCCGCTCATGGGATACGGCCTGCGCTATCGCTTCGGCCTGTTCAAGCAGACGTTTGAAAACGACCGTCAGCGTGAAAACGCCGATGACTGGACGAAATACGGCGACCCCTGGAGCCACCGCCGCGATAAGCTGACCGTGAAAGTCAAGTTCGCCGACCAGACCGTCAACTGCGTACCCTACGATATGCCGGTCATCGGCTACGACACCGAGACCGTCGGCACGCTCCGTCTCTGGCAGTGCGAAGCCGAGAAGGAGCTGGACTTCGATGCGTTCAACGCACAGGACTACTATAAGGCGCTCGAAAACAAAAACAAGGCCGAGGACATCACCCGCGTCCTCTACCCCAACGATTCCACGTGGGAGGGCAAGCGCCTGCGCATCAAGCAGCAGTATGTCCTCTCCAGCGCGTCGCTGCAAAACATTATGCGCGATTTCCGCCGCCATCAGGGTCTCAGCTGGGATCATCTGCCCGAATATGCGGCCATCCAGCTCAACGACACCCATCCTGCGATGTCCATTCCCGAACTCATCCGCCTGCTGATGGCGGAGGGTCTCGACTTCGATGCTGCGTTCAACATCGCCGCCCATATTTTTGCCTACACGAACCACACCGTCATGGGCGAAGCGCTCGAAAAGTGGGACATGGAGCTGCTGCGCTCCGTCGTGCCCGAAATCTGCGACATCATCGTCCGCATCGACGCCAAGCTCCGGCAGGAGCATCCGAACAGCAGCCTGTTCATTGTCAAGGACAATACCGCCCATATGGCAAATCTGTCCGTCTACGTCTCCACGGCCGTCAACGGCGTCGCCAAGATCCACTCGCAGATTCTCCGCGACGATCTGTTCCACAACTGGTATCAGGTGTTCCCGGAGCGCTTCCAGAACAAGACCAACGGCATTACGCCGCGCCGCTGGCTCGGTCTCTGCAACCCGGAGCTTTCCGCCCTGATCGAAGAAAAGGTCGGCTCCGGCTTCCTCAAGGATCTTGACCGACTTTCCTGTCTCAAGACGCAGCTCGACGATGCAACCGTCGAGCGCTTCAACGCCATCAAGCTGGAGAAAAAGCGCCAGCTCTGCGAGGTCATCGAGAAGCATGAGGGCGTCAAGCTCGATCCGAACTTCGTATTTGATGTGCAGGTCAAGCGTCTGCATGAGTATAAGCGCCAGCTCATGAACGCTCTGTCCGTCATGGACATCTACCTCCGCCTGAAGGATGGCAGCCTGACCGACTTCACGCCGACGGCGTTCATCTTCGGTGCCAAAGCTGCCCCCGGCTATGTCCGTGCCAAGTCCATCATCTGCTATATCAACCGCATTGCGGATCTCATCAACCATGATCCCGCGGTGCACGATAAGCTGAAGGTCGTCTTTGTGCAGAACTACAACTGCTCCTACGCCGAGCATATTATGCCCGCCGCCGACATCTCCGAGCAGATCTCCCCGGCCGGCACCGAGGCCTCCGGCACCGGCAACATGAAGCTGATGCTCAACGGAGCTGTCACGCTTGGCACAATGGACGGTGCGAATATTGAGATCGTCGAGCAGGCCGGCCTGGAGAACAACTATATCTTCGGCGCAACGGTTGACGAGATCAACCGCATCCGCAACACCTACAATGCGCGCGACCTCTACAACGCCAATGCCAACCTCCGCCGCGCGGTCGACACCCTGGTCAACGGCACGGTTCCCACCGACGCCGGCCAGCAGGAGCTCTATACCGCCCTGCTCGACGGTGCAAGCTGGCATCGCCCCGACCACTATTTCAGCCTGTACGACTTCCAGTCCTATCAGGACACGCGCCTGCGCGCCAACCGCGACTACCGCGACCGCCTCGCCTTTGGCCGCAAATGCCTGATGAATGTGGCCTCCGCCGGCAAATTCTCCTCAGACCGTACCATCCACGAGTACGCAACAGAAATCTGGCACATTCAGGCAAACTAAACCCATAAAAGCCGCCCGATTCTACCGGAATCGGGCGGCTTTTTTATCAGAATCTCCTACCCGGTGGAGCAAAGTATTGCAATTTGCGCAGAAATATAGTAAAATAAGGTGGAAAATCCCAATTTTGACACCGATTTGAGGTGACAGCTTTGTTTGATACCCTAATCACCGGCGGCACTCTGGTCGACGGAACCGGCCGTCCCGCCTTTCGCGGTGACCTCGCCGTGCAGGACGGGCGCATTGCCGCCCTCGGCAATCTGACCGGCGCACACGCCGCACGTACCATCGATGCGCGCGGCTGCTTCGTCACACCCGGCTTCCTCGACATTCACCGCCATGCCGACGCGGCGCTGTTTCGCCCCGGCTTCGGCGAGCTGGAGCTCCGCCAGGGTCTCACAACCATCGTCAACGGCAACTGCGGCATGGCGCCCTTCCCGTCCGACGGCGAAAACGCCGCCGCCATCGCCGCCTATCTCGGCCCTGTCACCGGCTCGTTCCCGCGCGCCTATGCGCGCTTTTCCGACTATTCTGCCGATCTGCCCGCGCTGCCGCTCCATGTCGGCCAGCTTGCCGGCAACGGCACGCTGCGCGCCAGTGCCGCCGGCTTCGCACCGGAACTGACCAATGCGCAGATGTCCGCCATCCACGCCGCGCTGGAAAGCGCCTTGGCCGACGGCGTCCTCGGTGTCTCGCTCGGCCTTGGCTACGCGCCGGAGTGCTTCTACTCCACCGAGCAGCTCATCCGTGCGCTTGCGCCGCTGAAGGGCAGCGGCATCCCGCTCACCGTCCATATGCGGCAGGAGGGCAGCGGCGTGGTTGCGGCATTGGAGGAGATGCTTGCAGTTGCCGGCGCATTGCAAACGCCGCTGGAAATCAGCCACCTGAAGGCCATCGGCAGACGGAACTGGCGCTCCGCCGTCCCGCAGATGCTCTCCCTGATGCAGCGCGCACGGGCAGACGGCGTAGACGTCGCCTGCGACGTCTACCCCTATACCGCAGGTTCTACCCAGCTCATCCACATTCTCCCGCCAGAGTGTCAGCAGGGCGGTCTGGATGTGCTCAGTCAACGCCTAACCGATCCCGCTTTTCGCGCGCACCTGCGCGAACGGATGCTGACGGGCGACGACTTTGAAAACATCTCCCTGCTGGTCGGCTGGGAGAATATCCGCATCGCGGCGGTCTCCGATCCGGCGGACGAGCCGTCCCTCGGCATCTCTATCGCCGAGCTTGCCGCCCGCGAACAAAAAGACCCGTTCGACGCCGTGTTCGACCTGCTCGCGCGCGAGCACTGCGCCGTCACTATGATCGACGAAATCGCCTGCGAGGACGATCTGCTCGCCATCCTTCAGGACGACCACAGCAGCGTCATCTCCGACAGCATCTACCCCGGCTCCGGTCTTTGCCACCCGCGCGTCTACGGCACATTCGTCCGCATCCTCGAGCGCTATGTCCGCGAGAGCCGTGCGCTGACGCTTGAGCAGGCCGTTGCCAAAATGACCGGCTTCCCCGCCCAGCGGCTCGGCCTGCGCAGCAAAGGCCGCCTTGTCCCGGGTCTCGACGCTGATGTCAACATCTTCCGTCTGGAGGATCTGCGCGAGCGCGGCACCTACGTCGCCCCGGCGCAGCTCGCCGCCGGGATGGATACCGTCCTCGTCTCCGGCGTTCCCGCCCTCGAGCACGGCCAGCGCACCGGCTCCGCCAGCGGCAAGCTCCTCACGCGCTGATTTCTGTGCTGTATTTGAAAGCTGCCAACGCACCCGGACAGCAAGCCTTTTTGCACTGCCGGTTCCATCACCGGTTTTCAGATGCCCCTCAACGCAAGCGTCCCGGCGTTTCTGCTGAAACGCCGGGACTTCCTTTTCTTTTTTACGCTTCCCGTATTTCCACATGGTAGCTGTTCTCGCCGCAGACGCTCCGCTCCACATCGATCGCATAGCTGAAATCAAAAATTCCGCCGTGCTCGTTGAGCAGCACCGTCAGGCTCTTGGCCTCCACGCCGACTAGCAGCGCCGCCGCGCCCGCGTCATAGAGCGATTCATGCCGCTGCCCCGGTAAAAACACCATCTCCGAGTTGACCTTGCCAACCCGCCGGAGCGTGACCTTCTTCTCGTCCTCAATCGTAAACGACGTGACCACGCCCTCCATGCCGGTCATCTCGCTCTCCACATAGGAAAACCGGATGTAACCGGGTTCATAGCAATATGATCCCTCCGTCACAAGCTGGATGCTCTCCGGCTCCTCCCCGGCAAGCTGCTGCGTGCCGGTAATCGCAATCAAAACCGGTTTTACCATCTCACTCATCCAGCGCCAGCGCCACGGCCATCGCCATGCCGGACGCGGTCTTGATGACGAGGATGTTCTGGGCCATGTC
>CAKUJA010000056.1 GCA_934661135.1 uncultured Oscillospiraceae bacterium | reverse complement strand
CTCGTTTCTTTGCCATACTTGTATCTCCTTCTGTGGTAGCACAAACAACTACCACAGAACCGGCACAAAGTCTACTGTTTTTTTCGGAAGATCGGAATATTTTTCAGCTAGTTCCGTATGTGTCAGAAATTTCTATTCTTTGTTTACTGCGGCGCAGTTTTTGCTCAAAACTACAACACAAACACAGGTTGCATTTATATGCTCAGCTCCATGGAAAATTCTCCGTGTTTTGCCCCCTGAACCAGCGACTCTACACAATGCGGCAAATATATGCTATCATACGTTTTCTCAGGAGGATTGTTGAAACATGATTGTATATGCTGGATACAGCGACCGTCACGCCCATTTGCCCCTCGACCTTGTATCGCTTCCGCCACACATAGTAGAGCAGCACATAAAAGACCGTCATGGTGACGGAGGTGATCCACTTGCCAAGTCCGAGGGGCACAGTGTAGGCGTCAAGTCCCGTGGTGCATAGCGCCAGCGCGCGCGGAACAAGATGAAAGGCGTCGCCCGCGCCCAGCACCACCGCCATCAGACCGAAGAGCCGAAACTGTGCGTTTCCCTCGCTCCCCCGAATCATCAAGATACCAATGGTAATGACCGACGTCAGATAGACGGCGTCAAACAGCGTTTCTACGATTGCCTGCATAAAATTAGTTCTTCTTTTCTGAATGATCCATTTTCCCCAGCGGCAGCTTCCGCCGTCTTGGCAAGGCTGTGCCCGATCCGGCAGGCGTGAAGCCTACCGGATCGGGCGGTGCCGCCTTAATAAAGTGTCCTGCAGACGATCTCCAGCACGGCGGTAGGATCATAGTCCTGCCGCAACAGCGCAGAGAGTATCTGGGAAAACAGCACCTGCGCGAATTGCTCCGCCGTAAGCTGCTCGCTGAAAGCGTCCTCCCGGATTTTAGCGTCCTGCTGCATAACTGAGCAGAGCCCGTCCAGAATATGCTGCCATACCTGATGCATCCGCCGCTTTCCATCGTCCTTCTCCTCCCGCATAAAGCCAATAGCGTGCAGTGTGAAAAAACCAGGATACTGCCTGCCGCCATAGGCCATGCGTTCATACATCCATACAACGCAGGTGTGCACGTCCCGAAAAACGTCGCCGTCCACCGGGCAGTTGAAAATCTCGCGCCATACGCTTTCCACAGCCGCGCTTACCAGCTCTGCCTTAGAGTCAAAATAGTTGTAGACCGAGCCGACCGACACCCCGCACGCCGCCGCGACGGAGCGGATGCTGATCGCAGATAATCCGCGCTCCCGGATCAGTTCCCGGCTGCGGTGCAGAATCTCATCCTTTGATGTTACGACCTTATTCATATGCTCCTACCTCTCAATATGAACAACGTTCACTGTGATTGTATAGAAAATACCCGCGCTATCAAGCGCGGGTATAAAACTTTTTTGTCAAACTTTATTTCATGGAATCGGCGTGGCCTTTGTGCATGATTTCAAACGTCTCAGCCTGCTCTGCGTATCAGTGACAGCCGTGATGTCCGCAGCCGTGCTCACCGCAGGTGTGCCCGCCCTCGCTGTGTGCGTGATCGTGGTGGCTGCACCGGACATTGGGATCGTAGCTGAGCGCCCCCGCCAGCAGCGCGTCCACCGCCGCGTCCGCCTCGCCGCTGACGCCGCCATAGAGCCGGATGCCCGCCTCTGCCAGCGCCGTCTGCGCGCCGCCGCCAATCCCGCCGCAGATCAGGGTGTCCACGCCCAGCTGCATCAAAAAGCCCGCCAATGCGCCGTGCCCGCTGCCGTTGGTATCCACGACCTCTGCACGGACAACCTTGCCATCCGCGACCTCATAGAGCTTAAACTGCGCGGTGTGACCAAAGTGCTGAAAAATTTGTCCATCCTCATAGGTAACTGCGATTTTCATACTGCTTTCTCCTTCGTGATCGGTATTGTGTTTGCAATCCTCATGCGTCCGGCGGCACTGCCCGCAGCGCGAATGCTCCTGCCCTCCGCAGATACGATAGCTCCCGCCGGTGATGTGCAGCGGCTTCCCATAGACAAGGCACGCCGCGAGCTTGCGCCGCGCGCTTTCGTAAATTTCCTGCACCGTGGAACGTGAAATATCCATTTGTGCTGCGCATTGTTCATGGGTCTGCTGCTCCAAGTCAACCAGCCGGATGACCTCGTATTCGTCCAGCGTCAGCAGGATCGGCTCGGCGTTCCTGGATTCGTCGGGGCAGAATGTATCGACCTTTGGTGCGCTGCAAATCCGACGGCATCGTGGCGGTCTTGGCATGAGAAGCCTCCTATGTTTTCGGTATATACCGATTATACTCCATTTGCTAGAAGAAATCAATATCGTTTTTCAAAACCGCCGCACGACAGGATGGAAAACCAGGGTGTATCTGAAAAATCACTCGTTGCCGGTCGCGTTGCCAGTTTTCAGATACACCCTGCTTCACATCGTAATACACGAACAAGAGCAGTCCGCCGATGGCTTGCTGCTCTCCTATGCGAAAAAACTTTGCCTGTTTTTCAAAAAACATCCCCCGGGGGAGCTTCACAATCAAAAACTGCTTTGATAGGATAAAGGCACAGCTCATACACTCCCAATCCTCGAATGCAAAAACGGTATCGCGCTATCTTGGGGAAAAAATAGCGTGATACCGTTTTTGCAGCAACTTCGAGCATGAAGAAACGGCACTGGGTGCAAGTACAAATGAAAGGTAAAAAAGGCGAAAAAGGCAACTCGCTGCCTCGCGGCGCTGCTTGAACTGTGCGCTTGCAGCGCACAACAACCACCGGCGGAAACGACGGAACCACCGGCTGCAACGAACGAAGCAGCTTCAACCGCAGAAACGGAAGAAATCAGCGCCAAACCTGAAACCACGGATACAAAAACCGTCACCCGGGCGATCGATGCGCTGCGGGATGTGTACCATGTAGATGCCGAGGTCGTAGCAGTTCAAAAACAGAGTATTGTCCTTGTCGATGAAAAGGATACAACACATTCATAAAAAAGGAGAAACAATATGGCACATAAATTGGATTCAGAGAAAAAGCTCTGGGAAAAGGCCGCAGCCTTTCACGGCCATGTATGCCCCGGACTGACGATCGGCTACCGGGCGGCGCTGTACGCGATGGATCTGTTGGGGCTGACGTTTTCGGATGATGAACAGGTTGTCTGTATTACAGAAAATGATGCCTGCGGCGTTGATGCGATTCAAGCGATTCTTGGATGCAGCATCGGAAAGGGCAATTTGCTGTTCCATATGCGCGGCAAACAGGCGTTTTCGTTCTACAATCGGAAAACCGGAACGTCTGTCCGCCTTGTCTTGAAAGCAAAGCCGCACGACATGACACGGGAAGAAACGTTCGACTATTATCATAGCTGCGCAGATGATGAGATGTTTGATGTCAAGGAAACAAAAATCCGGCTGCCGGAACAGGCCAGAATTTTTGATTCCTATGTCTGTGATTGCTGCGGTGAGACAACCGGCGCAAATTGGATTCGGCTGTCCGGAGACAAAAAGCTGTGCTTGGACTGCTATGAGACGTATGACCGATTTGACGTTTGAACGTTTTTCGGTTGACCGCAAATTTGACCCTTTACAGATTTGACAGGCAATAAAACAATAGCCTGACTGGTACGAAATTCCACGGATTCTGAATGTAAAATTACGGATTTATACAAAAATGATTTCCAAAAAGAGAAGGAATGGGGGCGCAGCGTCCCATCACATAAAAACTCCTACCCAGATCTCTCCGGGTAGGAGTTTTGTTTATTTTGCGAAACTCATTGCAAACCGATGCAAAATCGCCGCAACCTCTGCGCGCTTCGCGTTGCCCTTTGGCAGCAATCTGCCTGCCGCGCCGTTCAGCAAGCCTGCGCCCACGGCCCACTGCATCGCTGTCTTGGCGTAGTCGGCCACCGCCGCAGCATCCGCAAAGCCGCTCAGTGCGGAGCTGGCCGCCGTGCTGTACCTCTTATACTGCGCATATCGGCACAAAATCGCTGCCATCTGCTCGCGCGTCACGTTCGCGTTCGGGTTGAACGTCGTGGCCGATGTCCCATCGACAATCCCATTGTTCGCCGCCCACGTGACCGCGTTCTCGTAGTAGCTGCCCATCGTCACATCCGCAAATCCGCTGCGGCCGTAGACCACCGGCTGCCCTTCGAGCCGGTAGAGCACCGTCACAAGCATCGCCCGCGTCATCGGCGCATACGGACTGAACAGCGTGTCGCTCGTACCGGAGAACAGTCCCGCTTCATAGACATACACCACGTCATCGTAGAACCAGTCGTTCTCCTGCACATCCGCAAACGGCAGCTTGCCGTTTGTAAACTCCACGCTGATCCGCGTGTAGATGCTCAGCTTCGGCACCGTATAGCTCGTCACAGAGCCAATGCTCTTGCCATCCACAGTCACGTTCTTCACACGGTATCCGGCGTCCGGCTTAAACGTAAACGTCACCGTTCTGCCAAGATCCGCCGTCGTCAGCGTCGTCGGCGTGGCCGATCCGTGCAGGCCTACGCTCAAAATCCTGCCGAGCCGCTGCTGCACAAACTGCTCCGGCGTAATATCCGCCGCCAGCAGCCACGGTGTGCCCGCCGTCTGATAGTTGTCCGTGTAGTACCATACAACCGCGTCGCCGTTTTGCAGCGTGTAGCTGTTCATGCCAACCTGCGGCTGTGCGCCGTTGACCGTATACATCCAACCGGAGTTCGCGCCGTTGGTAAACTCGCTGAGCGTCTCGCCGCCGAGCACCGCCGGCGACACGATGGATGACACATAGCCGCTTGCCGTCCCGCTCGTGCGCAGACCCGCGGCCTGCGTTGCCGTGCTGAACAGCTCGCCGACGGTCGCGCCCTCGTCAACCTCATAGCGCGTCGTCACAATCCACGTCACGTATTCCTCGTGCGCCGCGCTGCCGTGCGCATTGTCGCCGATCAGCCGGAACGTCACGTCGATCTTCCCGGCCTTCACCGCGTTCATTGCCCGCACAGCCTCGTTCAGCGCCAGCTCCGCCGCTTCGATCGTCTCGCTTGCGCGGATGGCCGCCACACCCTGCCGGTACGCGTTTGCCAGCTTCGTCAGCCCGGTCTGCGAATACTTTGTCAGATCATACGACGCATACGTCCCCGCCAGCGATGCCAGCAGCTCCGCCTTGCGCGCCGTCAGCAGCGCCTTGTAGACGTTCTCCGCGTCCTGAAGCCCCCGATAGTTCGTAACCTCGCTCTGTTCCTCCGCCGTGAGGGACTCATAGGCCGCTCTCGCCGCTGCGATGGCCGCGCCGCTCGTCTCATCCACCGGCGAGAGCGCATCGATCGCCGCAATCACCGCCTTGACCGTCGCAGGCGTTTTCCAGCTAAAGTCATAGATGTTCGTCGCCGTGCCGTCATACCGAGCCAGCGCCAGCAGTGCCCGGAAGCCCTGCTCCGTCGCCATCACGTTGTCCTCTACCGCGCCGGTCGCGTAGTTATACGCAACAAACGCCGTCTTTTCCGCATTTGCATACCGGAGCAGCCCGCTCTCCAGCGTCTTTCCGGTCTCCGACGCGAATTCCGTCAAGCTCTTGCCCATAGCCAGCAGTCCGATGATCGCCATCGCGTCCGTGTTCGCGTTGCCGAACGAACCGTTGTCGTCCAGCGCGTCGGGCAGTGCCGCAAGAATCTTGTCTACAACCCGCTTCGCGTCCGCGCGCGTGCCGTAGAACCGTGCCAGCGCCGCCAGCGCCGCGCTCGCCGTGTCAACATCCGTGTACGTCACACCCGCATAGACGTTCTCAAACAGTCCGCTACCCATTGCGCGCTCCAACGTCGCAATCAGCGTCCCGACCTGCGCGTCCGTCAGTCTCGTTCTGCCCTGCAAATCTGCCAGCAGCACATACGGCGCCGTATAGTGCGAAACCGCCGCCATGTCGAGCTTTGCCAGCTCCGCCGCGTTGTTGAATACTGTCCCGTCCTCCGCTGTCAGCGCTGTCGTATCCACGCCGAGCGCCGAAAGCAGGATTTCCGCCTTCGCGCGGTCATTCGCCGGGTTCTTCGCGGCATAGGCCAGCGCCGTCAGTGCCTTCATAAGCGCCGTCTTTCCGGCCGTGCTGAGCTGCGCCTTCGCCTCCGGCAGCGCCGCGTAGGTCACCATGTCCATGGCGTACCAGAGCTGATTGCCGTCGCTTGCGTCGGGGCTCGTCGCGCGCGATGCAATGTTGTGCAGCAGCGCCTTCGCGTCCTCGCTCAGCTCGCCTGGCTTCGGCTGCGCCGCGCTCGGCGCAATCGTCACCGTGATCTGCTTCTGCGCACGGTTGCCGCGTGCATCCGTCACTTCCACCGCGACCGTGCGCGAGACCGCTTCGCTCGCCGCGTTTTTCTGCTTCAGATAGAGCGCACCGTCGCGCACCTCAAGCTCGTCGCCCTCCGCGCGCAGCACGGTCTCCATCTCGCCGGACGCCGTCTGTCCCGCCTTCATCAGCCGGATGACGCTGCCCGCCGCAATCGCGCCGTCGACGCTGACGCTGTCCTCATATTTTTCAACTTCCAGCTCCGGGCACGGCAGCTCCAGTCCAAACAGCGTCTTTGCCGCCTCGCAGACCATTCTCCAGCTCGTGAGCTGTGCATTGGCAAGCACCGCCTTGTCCGATTCCGACTGGTACTTGCTTCCGTTGCCGATCGCGGCCAGCGCCGCGTTTTCGCCCTGTGTGCAGTTGGCGTAGATGTCGCGCACATTGATCTGCCGCTGCGTGCCGGAGATCGTGCCGTTCAGCGTCCCAGCGAAACCTCCGACATAGCCGGTCGCGGTCGCGCCGGTCTGCGTCGCCGTACCGGCCGAGAGCGCCGTATCCACCGCGCTGATCGAACCGGCAAAGCCGCCGGCATATTCCGTGCCGGTCACATTGCCAAGGCTGTAGCTGTTCTTGACGCTGCCGCTGCTGCTTCCCACGAAGCCGCCGACGTTGCCGCGGCCAATCACCGCCGCATCCGCGTGGCTGTCCGCAATCGTGCCGCTGTTTTCGCCTGCCAGACCGCCGACCATGCGCGCAGCCTTTGCGTTGACGCTGCCGTCTGCCGCGCAGCCGTTCACATTGCCCGCGTTCCCGCCAACCAGACCGCCGATCTTCGCGGCGTTGCCGCCCACGGCGTTGACGGTTCCGCGGAAGCTGCTGCCGTGAATCGAGCTTGCGATCGAGAACAGCGTCTCCGCGTCATATTTGCCGTCGTTCTTTCCGACAAGGCCGCCAACCGCTTCCGTGCCGTTTACGGTGCCCTGCGCCGTGCAGTTGCCGATCAGTGTGGCGACGTTCTCGCCGGGATTCGCCGTATCGAGCGCCGCGCCCGCCAGACCGACCAGCGCGCCGACGTCCTTCTGTCCGCTGACGCTGACCGCCCGCAGCTTCAGATTCTTCACCGTACCGCCGAGCACCACGTTGAAGAAGCCGGCATTCTCCGCGCCCTGTATATTGACGTTCGAGACCGTCTTGTTTTGGCCGTCAAAGACGCCGGTAAACGGATGCGCTGCCGAGCCGATGCCCGCAAAGAGCGCATTGTTCAGATCGATGTCTGCCGTCAGACGGTAGTTCTTCGCCAGCGCCGCATCGTCCTCGCTGGCCGCGAGAGCCTCAAGCTGTGCCGCACTGGAGATGTCGATCCATTCCAGCTCCGCGTTGTCCAGCTCCTCCAGCGTCGGGCCCTGATAGCGGTTCTCTGCCGTGCCCTCAAACCAGAGAATCTTGTCCTGATCCTTCACATTGGCAATCGACGCACTGACGTTCGAGAGCGTATTGTTGATCGTGAACATCCAGCCGTCCGGCTGCTCCACGCGGTGGCCGCCGATCTCCTCGATGTAGCGGCCATAGGCGACGGAAGTCGTGTAGCTGTACGTCAGCGTGCCGTCGGCGACAGCCTGATCCATCACATCGACAACCGTACTGTTGCCGTTGGAGTTCAGCTTCACGGTGATTGTCTCGTCCTGGCGCTGGAACGTATACGTCTCCTTGTCATAGACCGCAACGTCGATCGTCACCGTGATCTCGTGCTTTTCTGCTTCCTCCGGGGCGTTCTTGCCCTTGAAATACGGCAGTCCGCCGTTCACGCTCTCCTTGCGCGTCCAAATCTCCTCGTCGGTGTTGAGCGTCCGGACGAACTCGTCCGTCGCCATGTCCGCCGCGCTCTTGGCCTTCGCGCCGTAGTTCTCCGCCGCGCTCTCAGCCGCCGCGTTGTACCAGCAGTTCGTCACTGTTTTCGACTGGTCATACTGGAAGCTCGAGTCCGGCTTATTGCCGCCGATGAAGCCATGTCCTTCCTCGCCCGTCACGGTTACCGTACCCGCGGCATAGCAGTTTTCATACACATTGCCGTCAAATACCGACCGGCCGAGGAATCCGCCGGAGTAGCTCCGCGCGCTCACATTGCCGAGCGCGAAGCAGTTGCGGATCGTGCCGCCGTAGCCGAGGCCGACGAAGCCGCCCGCGTAGTCGCTCTGCGTCTTGATCTCCATCGACGTCCAGCAGCGTTCAATCAGTCCGCCTGTCTCGTTCGAGCCTGCAAATCCGGCATGACCGGTTGCGTACAGGCTGTTCGAGACCAGTCTGCCGCCCTGCACATAGCTGTCTCGGATCATACCGTAGTTCCGGCTCACCATGCCGCCGAGCACCGCGCCGGTGTCTGCCGTGATATTCGCGTCGAGCACGGCGCAGCGTTCAATCACGCCGTGGTTCTTAAATACCAGCACGGCCGCATTGTCTGAGAACAGCACATTCGGCTTCTCCACCACCAGATCGTGTACCGAGCCGGTCACGCCGATGTCGCCGAACAATCCCGCGTCGCTGTTTGCCAGCGTCAGGCCGGTGATCTTGTGGCCGTTGCCTTTGAACTCGCCCATAAACGGATAGGTCTCGCTGCCAATGGTCTTGCTCTTGGCCTGCTGCGCCGCCGTGAGCGTCGAGAAGTCCAGATCGGCCACCAGCTCATAGTTCTTGCCCCAGGCAATCTGCTGCTTGTTCTGGTAGACGCCTTCTTCCACTTCCTCCTGCTCGTCCTTGACGCCCGCAACCGCCATCCAGTCGTCCGCCGTGGCAATCTTGACATATTCCTTGTCCCCCGGCGTTTGGCTTGGGTCAATCGTCTTGCTCAGCGCAGAGTCCACATTTCCCATCAGGCCGGTACGGAGCAGGAAGTCCCCATCATAGTCCAGATATACGCTGAACGCGTACTTGTGTCCCGCCGCCATATATTTCGAGAGATCCGCCGTGTGGTAGTTGCCCGGCACATAGAATTCATTGACCCATTCCGCTGTGCCGCTGTCCATCACGTAGAGCTTAACCGTGTAATACTGCGCCGAGCCATAGCTCTGCTTCGCATCCCAGATGGCCTTCGTGCCGTCCCAGCGCAGTCCCGTCACCGGCTTGAGCCGGTTGTACGGCGACTGATACCCAGCGATGTAAAGCTCTACGGTCTCCGCATCCGGCAGCGCATACGCGCCGCTTGCATCCACAACCGAGACCGCCGCATAGTATTCCGCCTCCTCCTTGGCCGCGAACACCTGCGTGAAGTCGTAGCTTGTGCCCGCCGTCCGGTAGGAGCCGACGTAGCCGAGTCCGCGCGCATAGCTGCCGAGCCGCTCATGCGCCACCGCCATCTGCACCACATAGCTCTCCCAGTCACGCATCGCGTTCTGATAGGCCGCGCTTGCGACATAGGCGTCATAGTCCGCCTTGGTTGTCTGCTTGAGCGCGTTCGACTGCTGTTCAGCAAATGCGTCGCTGTACGACTGCCACTGTGCCTTCTCTGCCGCCGTCAGGTAGCTCTGCACGTCGATCTCGTCGACGCAGTCAAACTGCTCCGCAACGCTCAGCTTGTCAAACGCCGCGCGCTCGTCCGCGCTCATCGCCGTCCACGTCAGCGTCGACTTCCAGAGCGAAACCACATAGGCGCTCGCGCCCTCGGCCGCGCTCCAGCGCAGCGTCGGCTGCACGATCTCATAGCTAACCGCGTCGTCCTCGTAGACTTCCTCCACGTCAAACGCCGCGTCGAGCAGATTGGCTTCCTCGCCGCCGTCGCCCGCGTCCGTCTGCCATGCCAGCACCGGCAGATCTTGGTTCCGTCCCTGCTCGCATTTCCAGTTCGTCCCGCTCGTGCCGTTCAGCTTCCCGAGCAGCGTCTCCTGCATCTCCACCAGCGTCATCGCCGTCCCGGCCTGCGCATTTGTATAGTTGCCCTGCACATAATAGCAGTTTTCCGAATAGGAGCCGCTCGAGATCGCATATTCCGGCTTCCGATCCGCGTTCGCACTGCTGCTGACCGTACCGGCATGATAGCTGTTGCTGATTTTGCTGTTAGGTCCGCTCGCACCAATGCCGAACGCATAGCCGTTCGACACAATCCGTCCGACGTTATAGCAGTCCGTTGTCGTATAAGTACCGTTGCCCTGCGCGAGGATGCCCGCCGCGCGGTCGCTGGCCGTTCCATTGCTGGTGACCGTCCCGCTGTTATAGCAGTTCCGGACACTCAGTTTTGTACTCGAACCGAAATTGTTGCCGACAATGCCGCCCGCCAGCTTACCGCTGACGGCCGCCTCATTGCCGCAGTTTTCAATGACGTTCGTACCGCCCCTGACACGTGCCACAATGCCGCCCGCTTCCGCTGTACCGTTGACCGTGCCGCGCACAATCACATTTCGGATCGTCGCATTCTCCACCGCGCCAAACAGTCCTGCGTACTCCGCGTCCACGTCCATCCCGGAGATCACGTGTCCGTCTCCGTCAAACGTTCCCTTGAACGGCACAAACGAATATCCCGCGCCCTTGCCGATCGGCGTCCACTTCGCATCCTTGCTCTGTCCGCCGAGGTCGATGTCCGCCGTCAGCTTCACAGCATACGTCCTGCTGCTGCCGTTCCGGTTGACGTCCTGCGCCAGCCACGCCAGCTCCTCGCCGCTGCCGATCAGATACGGCTTATCCTCCGTACCCTCGCCGCTCGGCTGCTTCACGCTCTCGCCGTCCCATGCACTGCTTTCCGTCAGCGCCACCTGGACGCTTACCGCGCGTTCCGCAACCGTAAACGTGCCGCGCGCGTTGGCATATCCCGCCGCGCGCACCAAATACTGATACGTCCCCGCCGGGAGCTGATTTTCGCCCGCGTGCACCGTCACAGTCTCGCCGTTCCACGTCGCCGTAAACTCCGGCTCCGCCTGCTCCGGCGTCACCGTAATCGTCACGGTCTGCGTCGCCGCGTTCTCCAGCGTCAGGTGGAAGGCGCTGCCCTCCGTCCCGACCGTAAATTCCGCTTCCAGCGTCTTTTTGCCGAACTTTTCCACGCGGTAGCGGTACGTGCCCTCCGGCAGCTCCACCGTGCACTCCGCGCCGCTTTCCTGCGCAATCACGGTCTCGCCGCTCAAAATCGACACCTTTGCCGTTTCCGACAGTGTAAACGTCACCGCAAACGTCGGAATCTGGAACTTCAGCAGCGGGAACCCATCGTTCAGTCCCTTGCCGTCGACCACAAACGCGCGGCCGAGCAGACCGGCCGCAGCCTTCAGCTCCGTCTCGCTCTTGGCGGTCGCATTCGCGTCCGTCCCCGCCGTTCCCAGATAGAACACCGTCGCCGTATCCACCGTGCCAGATGTCTTTTTGCCAACTGCCGGCATATCTGTCCCAGTGGTATACGCATTCGACAGCTTTGCGCCTCTGTCACTCAACTGCCCAACAATCCCGCCGGTATTGCTGCTGCCGCTGACCAAGCCACGGTTGTAAACATTGACAATCACGACGCCATAATTCGCGCGCCCCAAAATACCGCCAGTCGGCGACGAGCCTTCAACCGTACCATGGTTGACACAATTTTCAATTCTGTTCGTGTTGCCGCTTGTCACATCGCCAACAACACCGCCTGTATACATTGTGCCCTTCACGTTCACACGGTTGATGCAGTTCTCCACCAAACCGTTTCCAGTCAACGTTGCAACAATGCCGGCCGTATCATCTTTATTTGACGTCACGCTGCCCGAAACCGTCAAATTCCGAACCGTTCCGCCGTTTACATACCCAAACAGCGCTTGGCTCTTTTCCGTAGCGTTGATCTGAAGATTCTTGACCTCAAATCCCTTGCCGTCAAACGTTCCCTTGAACGAGTAAGAATAGTTTCTGCCAATCGGCGTCCAATTCCTGCCGCCCAGATCAATATCATTTGCCAGCTCCACCTTCGCGTTGCTCAGCTTCCCGGCATTGACCTGCGCCGCAAACCACGCCAGCTCCCCGGCGCTCTTGAGATGATAGACACCCTCCGCGTCGGCCTTCGGCTTTTCCTTCAGCGAGATTGTGACCGTCCGCGTGCCGGTTTCCTTCAGCTCCCTCAGATCGATCTCGCCGCTCTGCTCGATGTATGTATCGCTGGTAAACGCCCAGGTGTACGTCCCGCCCGCGTAGAGCTTGTAGCTGCCGTCGCTCTGCGCCGAAAGCGTCTTATACCCTTCATTGACCGTCACTTTGCCGGTTTCATCCGTAAACGAAAACGTCACCGTCTCATATGGCTTTTCCGTCAGCGTCACCGGAACCGACGTGTCCTTCCGGTCAACGGTCGCTTCACCCCCGGCATCCTGATAACCGTAGGCGCTGACCGTATAGGAATAGACTCCGCTCGGCACCGTATACACATACCCGCTTGAAGCCGTCTGCGTGCTCCCCTTCGCGTTCTTGACCGTCACCTTCGCGTCTGTCACGCTCTCCGGTAAAATCCGGAACGACAGCGCATACGTCTTGGCCGCCAGCGTAATTGTCTGGGAGACATCGCCGTTCTTGACCTGGATTGTCCCCTCTGCGGCGGCAAGATCGTCGCCCTCCGCCGGGATAATCTGATACGTGTGATCCTGAATGGCCTGCTCCAGCAGCACATAGACGCCGTCCTCGCGGCGCGCCTGCGCCGCGCCGTCCCAAGTCAGCGTTGCCGTCGCCGGTACCACCGTCAGCGTCACCGTAAACTTCGCATTCGGGTCAACATACTGCGTCAACCCGCTGCTTGTCTTGTTGCATCCTGCGTCATTCCCAGCACCATAAGTACAATTGACGAATGTAACAGAAGAATATGGAATGTTCGCAAAACCATATGCCTGTGCAGATTTTTCTGCTTTTCCGCCAACACGAGCCGTTCCAAGTGCATTACAATTCGTAAAGATACTCCCCGACGAACTTACATAGCCTACGAAGCCGCCGGCATACCCCTTTTGTGCATCAACAGTACCGCTTGCCGTGCAATCTGTCGCCGTCACTTTTTGGGTTGCCTGTCCAATCAAACCACCCACATAACAGGTTGCATCACTCAACGCAGAAACGCTTGCAGAAGCAGTGCAGTTTTTGAGCACCGTTGATCCAGTTACTTTTCCAGCAAGACTGCCCACGCTGCCATACCGTACAGAGGATGTAACGCTTCCTGTCAAATTTAAGTTTTGAATCGTTGCACCACTTACAAGTTCTGCAAACAGTCCCGCATTCCCGCTCGTCACATTCAGATTCAGCGTAATCGTATGTCCGCCGCCGTCGAATGTGCCGCTAAATTTGCTCGCATATGGCGTATTCACCTTAATATCCGTCGTCAGGCGATAGCTGCCGCTGGCCGCCATCTTCAAGAATCCCGCTTCATCCGAGATCTCGATGGGCGCCGCGTAGCGCGCAATCCCCTCGTCCTCCGGCGCGGCATAGAGCGCGGCTTCGCCGCTCCCTTCCGCTCCTGTCGCTTCCGCGGAGCGCTCGGGTGCTTCCCAAACCGGCTCCGCCGCCCATACGCCCACAGGAACCATGCTCAACAGCATGGCCACTGCAAGCATCAGGCTGAAAATCCGTTGCTTCATCTTCATAACTCCTTTTCCATAGGCAATCCCTTGCCCAATAAAATACATTCTTTTTTCTTCCCCCGCACCCGTAGGGGCGGACGACTCTGTCCGCCCGTCCCCGCCGCAGCGGATTGCCTTCCCCTCCGGGGAAGGTGTC
>CAKUJA010000055.1 GCA_934661135.1 uncultured Oscillospiraceae bacterium | reverse complement strand
CCCGCGTTCCACACCCATCAAAACAAAGCCGCACATCCGCCATGCGGCGAATGTGCGGTTTTCTTTATCGCCCGCCGACCAGCCAGCCGAACAGCGCCGCGAATACCGACTCCAAACTCATAATCATCGACGCAATCGTCGGCGGCACGCTCTGCTGTCCCAGAATTTGCAGCGTGTAGGCAATGCCGCCCGAGCAGACGCCCGCGTACACAATCGGGAACCACGACGCCAGAATGCCCTTCCATTCCGGCGTCTCCGTCACGATCATGCCGACGTAGGAGATCGCCGCACACACGAAGAACTGGGTGCACGCCAGCCGCACGCCGTCGATCCGCTCCGACACCGAGTCGATGTAGAGAATATGCAGCGCGAAGAAAAATGCGCAGGCCAGCGTCAGTCCATCGCCGAGATTGATCGAGAATCCACCGGCAATGCTGAGAATATACAGTCCGATCACCGCAATTACCGCGTAAATCCATGTAAAAATATCCGTTTTCCGTCCGAACAGCAACCCAATCATCGGCACCAGCACAATATAGAGCGCCGTAATAAATCCCGACTTACCAACCGACGTATACAGCAGGCCGTATTGTTGTAAAATACTTGCCACACACAGCAGTACCCCGCAGATCACGCCCGCGCTGCGCTGCAAGCGCTTTTCTTTCTTTGTCACCGGCTTTTTCGTAAACTTTCCGGTCTTGTCGCAGATTGCGATAAACGGCAGCAGCACAATTCCGGCCAGCGTGTACCGCATGGCCTGCATGGTAAACGGTCCGATGTGGTCCATGCCGGACTGCTGCGCCAAAAATGCCGAACCCCAGATCATTGCCGTGATAAACAGCATCAAGGTGCCTGTTGTCTGTTTCTGTCTCATGCCCGTGTCTCCTCGGATGCTCCGCCCAGCCTTGCGCCAGACAGGAATTTGCATAAACTTTCAAAATTTCGTGCATATTCTATCACATCTGCCCGTGCTTGTCAATTCTGTGCGGAAGCACTTGAGAACTTTCGTAATTTATGATACCATAGACCGCAGAAAGGAGACGATTCCGATGAAAAAAATCCCAGAACGAAGCGAAATTGCCCAAAAAGATAAATGGGCGATCGAAGATCTCTATCCCTCGGCCGAAGCATGGCAGGCCGATTTAAAAAAATTGCAAGCACTCGGCGCGGAGATGACCGGCTTTGCCGGACGGATTCATACGTCCGCTGCCGCGCTGCTGGAGTATATGCGCCTCAATGAGCAGGTGTCCATCCTGTTTGATTCCCTTGGCAACTATGCCTACCGCAAAAATGACGAGGATACCCGCGTCGCGGAGAGTCAGGCGCTTCTCGGCCAGATGATGAAAGCCGGTGTCGAGCTCGGCGAGCAGACGAGCTTCGAGGTGCCGGAGCTGCTGTCCATCTCCGACGAGACCATGGAGCAGTTCTACAAGGATGAACCCGCACTCGAGCTATATCGCCGCCATTTCGATGAAATCCGCCGCAAGCGTCCGCACGTCCTCTCCGAGTCGGAGGAAAAGCTGCTGGCCGCGGCAGGGGAGATGGCAAACACGCCGCACCGCGTGTTCTCCCTGTTCTCCGATGCCGATATGAAATTCCCCGACGCGCTCGACAGCGAGGGCAAGCCGCACCAGATCACGCAGGGCACCTACGTTGCCTGCCTGAAATCGGACGACCGCACGCTCCGCCAGAACGCATTTGACAGCTACTACGGCGTCTATGACAACTATAAAAACAGCCTTGCCGGGATGCTCTCTGCGCAGGTCAAGCAGCTTGAGTTCTTCGCCAAGGCGCGCCGCTATGAAACGGCGCAGCAGGCCGCGCTCGACAATACCGAGGTGCCTGTCAGCGTCTATTCCAACCTGATCGAGGCCGTTCACAGGAACTTCGACAAGCTGCACCGCTACACCCGTCTGCGCAAGCGACTGATGGGCGTCGACGAGCTGCACTTCTACGATCTCTATACCACGCTCGTCCCCGATGCCGATGTTTCCATCCCCTATGAGCAGGCGAAGCAGACCATCTCCGAAGCGCTTACCTGCCTGGGTGAGGAATACGGCAAGCTGTTGCGGCAGGGGTTCGACAACCGCTGGATCGACGTCTATGAAAATGTCGGCAAGCGCTCCGGCGCCTATTCCGCCGGTGCCCGCGTCCATCCGTTCGTCCTGCTGAACTATACCGGTACACTCGACAGCCAGTTCACGCTTGCGCATGAAATGGGTCACGCGCTCCACTCCTATCTCTCCAACCGCACCCAGCCGACAATCTATCAGGACTATGTGATCTTCGTCGCCGAGGTTGCCTCGACCTGCAACGAAGCGCTGCTCATGCAGCACCTTCTCAAGCAGACGACCGACAAGCGCCAGCGCGCCTACCTCATCAACTATTTCCTCGAGCAGTTCCGCACCACGCTCTACCGTCAGACCATGTTCGCCGAGTTCGAACTTCGCATGGCCGAGCTGAGCCGCGAGGGGCAGACCTTGACGGCCGAGCTGCTCTGTGAGGAATATCGCAAGCTGAACGCAGCCTACTACGGCGAGGACATCGTGCTCGATCCGCAGATCGCGCTGGAATGGGCGCGCATTCCGCATTTCTACTACAACTACTATGTGTTCCAGTATGCCACCGGCTATTCCGCGGCCATCGCGCTCTCGCAGCGCATCCTCGCCGAGGGCGAACCGGCTGTGCGCGACTATCTCGGCTTCCTCTCCGGCGGCTGCAGTAAGACACCGATCGACCTTCTGCGCGGCGCCGGCGTCGATATGACCACATCCGCTCCGGTCGAGTCCGCGCTGAAGATCTTCGGCGACCTGCTCGATGAGATGGAGACGCTGCTGTGAGCGCGGAGGAAATCTTCCTGCCGGTGTTCCACAGCTTTGAAACCGGGAATATCTTCACCGGCAGCAGCGGCCTGTTCCGCTATCGCGTCGCGCCGACCATTGTGATGCTCACCCAGAAGGAAGTCAACTACGACGAGAGCACCATCACCGCGCAGGTATGGCACGGCCGCTACTGCTATGAAAAGAGCCAGATGGAGGATGAAGCGGTCTTTCCGCTCTCGGCCGAAGGCTACGACGCGCTCCACGCGTGGCTCACCGCGCATCGGGACGCCGGGGTGCAGCCATGAATCCTGTCCTCCCGATCACTGATTTTGCCGATCCCGCGCTGGATGTCTATGCGCGCCTGACGGAGAATCAGCTTCTCTGCCGGGAGCACCCGGAAAACGGCCTGTTTATCGCCGAAAGTCCGCTGGTCATCGGCCGCGCGCTCGACGGCGGCTACGAACCGGTCTCGTTTCTCATGGAAACGCGGCATATCACAGAGCAGGGCAGCGCGATTCTCGCGCGCTGCCCCGATGTGCCGGTCTACGCGGCGGAGCTTCCTGTTTTGCGGCAGCTCACCGGCTTTCCGCTCACGCGCGGGATGCTCTGCGCCATGCGCCGCCGTCCGCTGCCGGAGCCGGCAGCGCTCTGCCGCACCGCGCGCCGCGTCGCCGTGCTGGAGGACGTGATGAATCCGACCAATCTCGGCGCCATTATGCGCTCCGCCGCCGCGCTCGGCATCGACTGTGTCCTGCTTACGCAGGCCTCGAGCGATCCGCTCTATCGACGCGCCATCCGCGTCAGCATGGGTACGGTGTTCCAGATCCCGTGGACGTTCGTCGGCACGGACTGGCTGGAGCTGCTGCATTCGCTCGGCTTCCGCACGGTCGCCATGGCGCTCCGGCCGGATACCCGCCGGCTCGACGACCCGGAGCTGAATGCCGCGCCGCGCCTTGCCATCGTCCTCGGCACCGAGGGCGACGGCCTTGCACCGGCGACCATCGCCGCCTGTGATGATACGGTCTGCATCCCGATGACCCACGGCGTCGACTCGCTGAATGTCGCCGCCGCCAGCGCCGTCGCCTTCTACCAGCTCGGCAGCCATTGAAACACTGGACGGGCAGCGGGGCGAAACAACTTTTTCGACACGCTGACGCGGGCGCAAATTCTTCTGAATTTGCGCCCGCGTTTTTTGCCGCTGCGCGGTTAATGCCCCGCGCGGCTTTCCAGCTCCAGCAGCTCAAACCGGTACTGCTGCTTGCAGTCCGGATATTTCTCATGGTCGACCTCACTGAGGAACATCGCCAGCGGCCGTACCCAGAGTCCGCCGTCGCCGTAGAGCTTCCGGTAGACTACCACTGCTTCGCCGCTCTCCGCATCCTGCGCCACAGCCTCCGCCAGATAGCAGTCGCCCTTGAAGTGGCGGTATACCCGCCCAAGCTGAATCTCCCGCATGGTTACCTCCGGTTGCCGAGCCGCTCCGCCCGGTGGCGGATCATCTCCGCCGCAATGCTGACGGCGATCTCCTCCGGCGTCCGTCCGCCGAGCGGAATGCCGATCGGCGCGTGTACGCGCAGCCAGTCCTCCTCCGGAATGCCGCGCTCCAGCAGCCAGGCCTTCGTTGCAGCCAGCTTGCTCCGGCTGCCGATGCAGCCGATATATGTCGCCTGCGACCGCAGTGCTTGCAGCAGCACCTCCCGGTCAGCCTGATGTCCCGGCGTCATAATCGCCACATAGTCCTCCGCGCGCAGCGTCACCTCAGGAGAAATGTCCCGGTAGTCGCCGAGAATCACGCGCTCTGCTTTCGGAAAATGATCCGCCGTAGCAAACTCCGGCCGGTTGTCAAATACCACCACGCGGAATCCGACGTACTCCAGCACCGGCACGAGCGCAGCGCCCACGTGTCCGCCGCCGAAGATATAGACATTCCCGGCCAGCGCCAGCGGCTCTGCGTAGTATGCCGGCTCGCCGGCCTGATAGACCGGCTGGCTCGTCAGCAGCGACGTAAGCTCCTGCTCGTCCAGCAGCATATGCCGCAGCCCTTCCTGTGCGGTATATGTTCCCATCTGTGAGACCTGTCCGTCCTTCAATTCAAGAATCAGCCACGCGTTTTCATTCCCGGCGGCCAGCCGCGCCGCATCCTCCAGCAGCGCAAGCGCCTGGGCGTCGTCCGCCGCAAAGAACTGAATGTAGATTGTCACATCCCCGCCGCAGATCATCCCGAGATCCTCAATCTGGTTCCGGTTCAGGTGAAACCCGTGCAGCGCCGATTTCCCGCTTTTCAAAACCTCAAGCGCCATTGCCGTTGTCCGCAGCTCCACCGCGCCGCCGCCGACGGTTCCGATTGTCCTGCCGTCCGCAAAGACCGCCATCTTCGCGCCCGCTCCGCGCGGCGCCGAGCCGCTTGCCGCGAGAATCGAGCAGAGCGCCGCATTCTCTCCGCGCCGCAGCGCGTCCGCCAGTTCCAAAAGTAGCTGTTTCATTCCAATCTCTCCTGTTCCTGTCCGATTTCAAACGAAAATCGCGCAATTTCGCGCGTCCTTGGCAGATACCACCGAAAACCAGTGATCACTGCTGCGCCCTGCCTGCATCGCGCCCCGCCTTTTTCCTCATTTTAGCATTCTTTTCCCGAAAATACAACGAATTCCATTCGACAATCTCAAAAAAGCCTGAGCCAGTCGGCTCAGGCTTTTGATTCAGGGTCGTTCCAGCCGGCCGTCTGTCAAATCGGCGGCGGCCTGCCGCTTCAGCAGCACGTGCTGCTTCTTGCCGGTCGCGTTATAGGGGAGTGTCTCCACAAAGCGGTAATACCGCGGGCACTTGTAGTCGGCCAAATCGTCGTTCGCCGCGCACCAGTGCGCCAGCTCCTTTGCGCTCAGGTTCCCATCCGCCGGGATAATATACGCCGCAACCGATTCTCCGCGCGACGGGTCCGGCACGCCGACCACCATACAGTCGGCCACCTTCGGGTGCGTACAGAGCACCTCCTCAAGCTGCGCGGGGTAGATATTCTCGCCCATGCAGACGATCATATCGTCCCGCCGCCCGCGGATCGTGACATAGTGCCCCGCGTCCCACGTGCCGACGTCGTGCGTGTAGAACCAGCCGTCGTGATAGCGCTCCGCGGTCAGCTCCGGGTTCTGCGTGTAGCAGAGCGCGGACTTATACGGCGCAAACAAAATCACTTCGCCCGGTGTCTGCCCGTCCGTGGGGACGGTCTCGTCCGGCGTCGCAATGCGGTCGTCGTGCAGCGCAACGACGCGAATCTCGTCGTCCGTACACGCCCGCCCGGCGCTTCCCGCCATCTGCGGCAGATCGTCCGGCCGCAAAAAGCTGTTCCAAAATGTCTCCGTCGTGCCGTAGCCGTTGAAAATGCGCGGTGTGAGCACCCTCTGGAACCGGATACAGCTTTCGCGCTCCAGCGGACTGCCCATTGTGACAATCCCATGCAGTCCCGAGAGGTCAACCGGGTGTTTTTCCTGCCGAACCGCCAGCTTTTCAAGCGCTGACGGTACGCCGATCAAAAACGTAATTCCATACTTCTCCACGGCCTCAAAGCAGGTCTTTGCGCCGAACATCCGCATGACGACCAGCGCCGCGCCCGCGTAGAGCGTCGCGGTCGGGCCGCCGGAGTGCAGACCGCCGCGGTGGAACCACGGTGTCATGTTCATCGTCACGTCGTTTGGCGTCAGCGGGAAGTGCATGATCGCGTCGTGCGCTGATAGTACCTCGTTGGCATTGTTCAGCGGCACGCCCTTCGGCGTACCGGTCGTGCCGGACGTGCCGAGCCGCGTAACCTCGTCGTAGAGATTCGGGATGTAGGACGTGATCGGCTCCGTCTCCGGGAACACGGCCAGCACATCGTCAAAAAAGCGGTGACCCTCCGGCAGCACAGGGCGCTCGCCGCGCGCATCGACGGCCAGAATCATCGCCGGCCGGTGCGAAGCCAGCGCCAGCGCCTTTTCCGCCATCGCACGCACATCGCAGTCGTAGACATAGACCCTTGGCCGGTCTCGGTCGAGCAGCCGCGCAGTCTCGCCGGCCGCGAGATTGAAGTTTGCCGGCTCATTGATCGCGCCGAGCTTCTGCGGCGCGAGATACGAGAGCACAAACGGCACGGAGTTGTAGAGCTGGTAGAGCACCACGTCGCCCGCACCCATCCCGGCGGCCTGCATTGCGTTGGCCAGCCGGTTGGCTGCGCGGTTGAGTGCGTCATAGCTCCAGACGCGCCCGCTCGCGGGGTCAATCACGGCCGGCTTGTCGGAAAACCGGCGCACATTGCGCAAAAACCCGGCAATCCAGGTGAAGCTTCGCTCAAATACGGCGCGAAATGCGCCCACATCGTAGGTTTCGTTCATCTGTTACTCCTGAAAGCGTCCAACAATGACACAAGAATTCTGTCCGCCAAAGCCCATCGCGTTCGAGAGCGCTGCGCGCACCTCTCGGCGCTCTGCGGCCGCACCGGTCAGGTGCAGCGGGCATTCCGGATCTTGCTCCGTCAGGCCAACGCTCGGCGGCAGAATGCCGGTGCGCATGGCCTGAATGCAGGCGATGACCTCCGTAATGCCGCCCGCGCCCATCATGTGTCCGGTCGCGCCCTTCGTCGAGCTGACCGTCACCGGCAGGTCGCCGAATACCGCGCGAATCGCGCAGGCCTCGGCAATGTCGCCCTTCACGGTTGCCGTGCCGTGGGCATTGAGATAGTCGATTCCCTCCGGTGTCAAACCGGCGTCCGCCAGCGCCAGGCGGATACAAGCCGCCGCGCCCGCGCCGTTCGGCGCAGGGGAGACCGGGTGGTAGGCATCCGTGTTGTTCGCCGCGCCGAGCAGCCGCGCCAGCGGCTTCGCGCCGCGCGCGTTCGCCGCCGATTCCGTCTCCAAAATCAGCGCGCCGCCGCCCTCGCCGGTCACAAAGCCGTTGCGTGCCGCGTCAAATGGGCGGCTCTCGCCGGTCGCGGAAAGCGCGCCGACCTTGTCAAGGCTCTGCAAAAACGCCGGGCAGATCGCGGCCTCGCCCGCCATCACGACGACGGCGTCGGCCATTCCGCTGCGCAGCAGCATCATGCCCATCGTAATCGCGTCGCCGCCCGACGAGCAGGCCGTGCTCACGGTCAGGCTCGGCCCCGTGATCTGGTGCATGATCGAAAACTGGCACGCTGCCAGATTGCCCATGCACTTCGTCAGCAGCTTCGGCTCCGCCGACTGTCTGCGCACGTCAATGCGCGTCTGCGTTTTCGTGATGATAGTCAGTCCGTGCAGCGCCGTGGCCATCACAACGCCCACGCGCGCCGAACCCTGCAAGCCGCTCTGCGCGAGCGCCTGCTCTGCCGCCGCGTATGCGTACTGCTGATAGGGTTCAAGATCAAGCGCCAACCGCGTCGGCATAAAATCCTTCGGGTGGAAGCCGTGCACCTCCGCAGCCCGGTGAATCGGCAGCGCCGCGGTGTCGATCTGTTCGATCTCGCCGATTCCGCAGACGCCCGCCGTCAGGTTCTCCCAGTAGGTGTCCACGCCGATGCCCACCGGCGTCACCGCACCCATGCCGGTGATAACAATTCTGTCCCGCATCTCAGTCCTCCCATTTCCGGAAGGCGAGGCAGGCATTGTGTCCGCCGAAGCCGAGCGAGGACGAGAGCGCCACGTCGAACGCGCGGTGCTTGGCCTGTATCGGCGTATAGTCGAGATCGCAGTCCGGGTCTGGCTGTGTCAGGTTGATCGTCGGGGGCGCAATGCCGTCGCGCAGCGCCAGCACGGACGCAACCGCCTCCGCGCCGCCCGCCGCGCCGAGCATATGCCCGGTCATCGACTTCGTCGAGCTGATCGAAATCTTCCGCGCCCGCTCCTCGCCCAGCGCGGTCTTGATGGCCAGCGTCTCAATGCGGTCGTTCATCGGCGTGCCGGTGCCGTGCGCGTTGAAATAGACGCTGTCGGTGTCCGCGCCGGTCTCCTTCCAGGCGTCGGCAATCGCGCGCGCGCTCTCCGCCGCGCTCGGGTCGGGCGAGGTCATATGGAATGCGTCGCAGGTCGAGCCATAACCGGTCAGCTCCGCGTAGATCTTGGCGCCGCGCGCCTTCGCGTGCTCCAGCTCCTCCAGCACGAGCACGCCCGCGCCTTCGCCCATGACAAAGCCCGCTCTGCGCGCGTCAAACGGCAGCGAAGCGGCGTTCGCGTCCTCGGAAGGGGAGAGCGCCTGCATATTGGAAAAACCCGCCGCCGCCAGTGCGTTGACGGTCGCCTCCGCGCCGCCCGCAATCATCGCGTCGGCATAGCCGTGGCGAATCAGCCGCAGCGCTTCGCCGATCGCGTTCGTGCCGGACGCGCACGCCGTCACCATCGGCATCGCCGGCCCCTTGCAGTGGAAGCGCATGGCGATCATGCTCGACGCCATGTTCGGAATCATCATCGGGATAAAGTAGGGCGACACGCGCCGCGGACCACGGTTGAGCAGCTTGGAATGCTCCGCCATAAACGTCGCAATGCCGCCGATGCCGCTGCCGATGTAGACGCCGATCCGTTCCTCGTTCACGGCTCCCGCTATGCCGCTGTCGGCCATCGACTGGCAGGCCGCTGCCATGGCAAAATGCGTGTAGACGTCGCTGTGCAGGATGTCCAGCTTTTCCATATACTGCCGCGGGTCAAACTCGCGCACCTCTGCCGCCAGCTTGACCGGGTAGTCTGTCGCGTCAAATTTCGTAATCGGCCCAATGCCGCACGTGCCCGCGCAAAGCGCGCTCCAAAATGTCTCAACGCCGTTGCCCACCGGACTGATGACGCCCAGACCTGTCACTGCTACTCGTTTCATTTCGTACCTCCGGTTGCATCCAGCAGCGCCATCATGCGCGCATGATAGTCCGGCTGTCTGCGTTTTAAGTTGACGGGAACCCAGCGCTGCGCGTCCATGAAGCAGTGCTCGCTCGTCCCCGTGGCGACCAGTGCACCGCCCTCGCCGCGCACCTCGTAGGAGAAGTCCAGCCGCGCGCCGTTGTAGGCGGTCGGCGTGCTGATGATCTCAATCCATTCGTCGTATCTGGCCGGCGTGCGGAATCGGCAGCTCACGTTCACCACCGGAATCATGATCCCGGCCTGTTCCAGCTCCGCGTAGACAATGCCGTTGTTCCGCAAAAAGTCCGTCCTTGCTTCTTCAAACCAGCGGATGTAGTTGGAGTGGTGCACAATCCCCATCCGGTCTGTCTCATAATACTGCACCAGCCGGCGGTAAGGGGTGTTGTTCATTCCGCGTCCCCCATGCCGAACCGGCGGAACCGCTGGTAGCGCTCCTCCAGGAGTTGCTTCTCCGGCACCAGCATCAGCGCGTCCAGCTCCCGCAGCAGCTTTTGCCCCAGCTTGTCGTAAAATTCCGGCTCGCCGAGTCCGCTCTCCGGGATGATTTCCTCAATTACGCCGAGCGCAAGCGCGTCGTCCGCCGTCAGCTTCAGCTCCTCGGCGGCCTGCTCAGCCTTCGCCGCGTCCTTCCAGAGAATCGTAGCGCACCCCTCCGGCGAGATCACCGAGTAGACCGCGTTTTCCAGCATCCATACCCGGTCGCCCGCGGCCAGCGCCAGCGCGCCGCCGCTTCCGCCCTCGCCGATCAGCACCGAGATTGCCGGTGTCCGCAGCGCGCTCATCGCCATCAGGCTTTCCGCGATGGCCTGCCCCTGCCCGCGCTCCTCCGCGCCGACGTTGCAGCCCGCTCCGGACGTGTCGACAAAGCATACCACCGGCCGGTGGAATTTTTCCGCCTGCTGCATCAGCCGCAGCGCCTTGCGGTATCCCTCCGGCTGCGGCGCGCCGAAGCCGCGCTGCACGCGCTCCTTCGCCGTGTGTCCTTTTTCAATCGCAATCACCGTCACCGGCATTGCGCCGAGATAGGCCAGTCCGCCGACGATCGCCGGGTCGTCCGCGTAGCGCCGGTCGCCGTGCAGCTCGATAAATTCATGGAATACGTTCTGGATGTAGTCCATGCCCGTCGGCCGCTTTGACCCGCGGGCAATCCGGACGCGCTCATACGCCGTCGCCATCGTCCATCCCTCCTTTGTGCATCGCAAGTAGCTGCGCAATCAGCTCCTTCTGCTTCGCACGCGGCACGATTTTGTCCACAAAGCCGTGTGCCAGCATACTCTCCGCCTTTTGGAAGCCCTTCGGCAGCGGCTTTTTCGTCGTCTGCTCCACAACGCGCGCCCCGGCAAAACCGATGCCCGCGCCTGGCTCGGCCAGAATGATGTCGGCCTCCATCGCAAAGCTTGCCGTCACGCCGCCCATCGTCGGGTCGGTCAGCAGCGCGAGGTAGAAGAACCCTGCGTCGCTGTGCCGCTTCACGGCCGCACTCGTCTTTGCCATCTGCATCAGGGAGATCAGTCCCTCCTGCATCCGCGCCCCGCCGGATACCGTCGCGCCGACGACCGGCAGCCGCCGTTCCGTCGCATACTCAAACACGCGCGTAATCCGCTCACCGACGGCCGCGCCCATGCTGCCCATCATGAAATACGGCTCCATAACAAATACGCAGCACGCCGTCCCGCCGATCCTTGCCTGCCCGCAGACCACGGCCTCCGTCTCCTTGCTCGACGCGCGTACAGTCTCGATCTTCCCCGCGTAGTTCGGAAATTCCAGCGGATCGCCGGTCACCACCTCGCCAAACAGCTCCGTAAAGCTGTCCCGGTCGACCAGATAGTGGAGCCGCTGCCGTGCGCTCATCCGAAAGTGGTATCCGCACGTGCAGGTGTTGTAGTTGCTCCAAAGTGCGCTGATCGGGATGTCGCGGTGGCAGTTCGGGCAGTTCTTCTCCGGCTCGCTCGCATCCGACTGCACCGGCGCGGCGCTCCGCCCGCCGGACTCCAGCTCGTTTTTCGGCTGAAACAGAAAATTCAAAAAAGGCATACTCAACCCTCCATCATCGTCAGGTCATACCGACCCGTGGCGAACCGTGGGTCGGAAATAATGCGAAGCTGCTCGGCGATATTCGTCTCAATCCCGTCGATCACCAGCTCGCAGAGCGCCGCGCGCATCTTGCGCAGCGCCTCCTCGCGCGTCGCGGCGTAAACAATCAGCTTGCCGATCAGCGGGTCATAGTACGGACTGACCGTCACGCCCTGCACCAGATACGTGTCGAACCGGACGAACGGACCTCCCGGCACGTGCAGCAGCTCCAGCCGCCCGGGGGAGCGTGCGTTGATACGGCACTCAATGACCGCGCCGCGCATCGGAATGTCGTCCTGCGTAAAGCTCAGGCCGATGCCCGCCGCCGTCCGAATCTGCCATTTGACGAGATCGACCAGCGTCAGCATCTCGCTCACCGCGTGCTCCACCTGAAGCCGCACATTCATCTCCATAAACCAGAGGTTGCCCTCCGGATCGCGTAAAAATTCCAGCGTCCCGACGCCCGTGTAGCCGATCGCACGCACGGCGTCCGCGACATCGCGCATCAGCTTCTCGCGCGTCCCGGCGCTCACGGCAGGAGAGGGCGACTCCTCCAGAAGCTTCTGGTGGTGCCGCTGCACCGAGCAGTCGCGCTCCCCCAGGCAGACGACATTGCCGTTCTCGTCGGCCAAAATCTGCACCTCGATGTGCCGCGCCGGGTGGACGCACTTTTCCAGATACACAGCGCCGTCGCCAAACGCCGCCTCACTCTCGGCCACTGCCAACGGATAGGCCTGCATCAGCTCCCCGCGCGAGGAAATCACGCGGATGCCGCGTCCGCCGCCGCCCGAGCGCGCCTTGAGCATGACCGGGTAGCCGATCTTCTCGGCCTCGCAGGCGGCCTGCTCCGCATTTTCCAATACGTCCGTGCCGGGAATCGGCCGCAGCGCTGTCCTGGCGAACGCCTGCTTCGTCTTGGTCTTGTCGCTCAGCCGTGCCATGCAGTCTGCGTCCGGGCCGATGAAGGCCACGCCGTTTTTTCGGCAGGCGGCTGCAAACTCCGCGTTTTCCGACAAAAAGCCGTAGCCTGGGTGGATGGCCTGTGCGCCGGTGAGCAGCGCGGCGGATAAAATCCGCTCCTGGCAGAGGTAGCTGTCCTTCGGCGCCGCAGGGCCGATGCAGATGCACTCGTCGGCCAGCGCCGCGTGCAGGCAGTCCCGGTCGGCCTCCGAGCAGACCGCAACCGTTGCAATGCCCATCTCCTTGCACGCACGGATAATCCGCACGGCGATTTCTCCTCGGTTTGCAATCAGAATTTTAGAAAACATAAAAACTCTCCCGGTAAACAGCAAAAGCTCCGAATGGTCGGAGCTGTCACTGTTTCTCCATCAGGGCAAAGGAAAACTCCGCCTTGATACATAGCTTGCCGCCAACATAGCCGCTGCCCTCCGCGAAGAAAAACGGCCGCTTGGCCTTCGTCACGCGGCAGCGCGTCTCAAACACGTCGCCCGGCAGCACCGGGTTGCGGAACCGCACATTGTTCAGTCCCGTGTAGAGCGGCTGTAAGTTGTCACTCATTTCGTCCTTGAGCAGCACGCAGACCGACTGCGCAAGAATCTCGCACAGAATCACACCCGGCACAATCGGGTTGCCCGGGAAATGACCCTTCAAAAACCACGCATCCTCCGGAATCCGGAAAAAGCCGTGTGCCACATCGTCCTCGCGCTCCACGCGGTCAAGCAGCAGCATTCCGTCCCGGTGGGGGAGGATGGTCGTCAGTTCCTTCCGATCCATCGCTCAACCCTCCTCATAGCGGAACAGCGGCGTTCCGTATTCCACGGCCTGCCCGTTCTGTGCGCAGACCTCGACGATCGTCCCGTCCTGCTCGGCGGTGATCTCGTTCATCAGCTTCATCGCCTCAATCACGCACAGCGTGTCGCCCTTCTTCACGTGACGGCCGACCTCCACAAACGGTTCGGCGTCCTCCGCGGGCGCGGCATAGAAAATGCCGACCATCGGCGAACGGATCTCCGAGGAGACCTCTGCCGCGGCGGACGGTGCCGCCGGCTCCGGCATCCCTGCAGTCGCGGCAGCCGGGGCGCCCGCGCGCTCCAGGCGCACCACGCCCAGGTTCTCCTTGACCTCAAGGCCGGTCAACCCAAGCTCCTGCATGAGCCGGGCGTATTTTCGAATTTCAGCTTCGTTCATTCTTTCACCTCATTCTCTGGTGATCTATACTGGGTCTATATTGCAATGCCGCCGTCGACGCAGAGCACCTGTCCGGTGATGTACTCCGACTCTGCCAGAAATACCACGGCGTCCGCAATCTCCTCCGGCCGTGCCATTCTGCCCAGCGGCACGGCGGCGCGGAACTGCTCGTCCGTGAGCGGCAGCGCGGCGGTCATGTCCGTGGCGACGAATCCGGGCGCAACGGCGTTGCAGGTAACGCCCTTCGGCGCAAGCTCCTTGGCGACGGATTTTGTCAACCCGATGACACCGGCCTTAGAAGCCGCGTAGTTGGCCTGACCGGGGTTGCCGATCACGCCCGCCACCGAGCTGATGTTGACGATCCGGCCGTAGCCGCTGCGCAGAAACAGCCGTGAGCAGTGGCGGATCAGGTTGAACGTGCCCTTCAGGTTTGTGTCGATCACGGCGTCAAAGTCCGCTTCGCGCATTGCCGCAACCAGCCCGTCGCGCGTAATTCCGGCGCTGTTGACCAGAATGTCCACGCTTCCAAGCTCGCTTTTGACCGCGGCAACGGTCTGTTTCACTGCCTCAAAGTCCGCCACATCGCAGCGATACGCGTTTGCGCGTACTCCAAGCGCACGGCAGTCCGCGCAGACCTCGTGAGCCTTTTCTTCGTTTCCCGCATAGAGCACCGCAATGTCCGCGCCGCGCGCCGCAAGCGCTCTGGCGCACGCCGCGCCAATGCCGCGCGAACCGCCGCTCACCACCGCAACCTTTCCGTTTAACATCCGCAATCCTCCTGCATCTAAAATCTGAATGAACCGGATCTCCGTCTCTGTCTGCCCATTTTGCGCACTTCTGGTTTGCACTGCACCATGTAGGGGCGGACGACTCTGTCCGCCCGCTTCTCCGATCTTCCGCCGTACCTTGTAGGGCCAGACGCCCCTGTCCGCCCTATCCCCGCCGCAGCGGAATGCCTTCCCCTCCGGGGAAGGTGTCTGCGAAGCAGACGGATGAGGGTCTGGGAGCAGTTCCAACACATCGTGCAACC